>JADJVV010000001.1:1567882-1875573 GCA_016710435.1 Hyphomicrobiales bacterium
CGCTGTTCGTCGGCGTCTTCGCTTACATCATCGGCAACTGGAACAACCTTGCCCGCATCATCTTCGAGAGCTTCGCTGGTCTCGGCCTGAAGGCCTCCGGCACCGGCTTCACCGTCTCCGATCTCCTGCGCCCGGGCAAGGTCGCGCAGACCGGACTCGATGCCGGGCACCCACTGCTCGAATCCATCTCGAACCTGATGGGCTACTGGTCCTTCTTCGAGAATTTCATCCAGATCGCCTGCATGCTGTTCGCCTGGGCGCTCGTGCTCCTCGCTTTCTTCGTGCTCGCCATCCAGCTCTTCGTGACGCTGATCGAGTTCAAGCTTTCGACACTCGCCGGTTTCGTCCTCATTCCGTTCGGCCTGTTCGGCAAATCCGCTTTCATGGCCGAACGGGTGCTCGGCAATGTCATCTCATCGGGCATCAAGGTCATGGTGCTGGCCGTCATTATCGGTATCGGCTCGACACTCTTCTCCGAGTTCACCGCTGGTTTCGGCGGAGCCACGCCGTCGATCGACGATGCGATGGCCATCGTTCTCGCGGCGCTGACGCTCCTGGGCCTCGGCATCTTCGGTCCCGGCATTGCCAACGGTCTCGTTTCCGGTGGTCCGCAACTCGGCGCAGGCGCGGCGATCGGCACGGGTCTCGCCGCCGGCGGCATGGTGGCAGCGGGTGCGGCGACGGTTGGCGCTGTCGCGTCCGGTGGCGCTGCCCTCGTGGGTGGCGCCGCAGCGGCAGCACGTGGCGGTGCGGCGCTCGCCGGTGGCGCGTCGACTGCCTACAGCCTTGGTGCTGCCGGTCAGAGCGGCGCATCGGGCGTCGCCTCTGGTCTCGGCAATGTCGCTAGCACAGGCGCACAGGCGGCCGTCTCACCCCTGAAGCGCGCAGCCAGCCGCGCAGCCGACAGTATGAAGCAGAGCTACCAGTCCGGTGCGCGTGCAGCGTTTGAGGTGTCGGGCGGATCGTCGACCGCAGGAACTATCGGCGGCGATGCTGCTGACACCGCGTCGGCACCTGCCGCATCAGCCGCCACCGACGGCCCGCCCGCCTGGGCCAAGCGCATGAAACGCTCGCAGCAAATGACCCACGGCGTTCAGGCCGCCGCCCATGCGGTGCGCAGCGGCGACAGCCACGGCGGCGGCTCTTCCGTCAACCTCTCCGAAAGCGACTGACCATGTTCAAACGACCTTCCACCCACTACGGCAAATCCCCGCAGCCCGAGACGCCTTATCAACGCGCCGCGCAAATCTGGGACGAGCGCATCGGTTCGTCCCGCGTGCAGGCGCGGAACTGGCGATTGATGGCATTTGGTTCTCTGGCGCTGTCTGCCGGTTTGTCGGCGGGGTTGTTCTGGCAGTCGATGAACGGTTCGATCGTGCCGTGGGTGGTGCAGGTCGATCGGTTGGGCCAGGCGCAAGCCGTTGCACCCGCAACCGCCGACTATCAGCCCAATGACGCGCAGATCGCCTTCTACCTCGCGCGCTTCATCGAACAGGTCCGGTCCATCCCCGCCGATGCGATCATCGTGCGGCAGAACTGGTTGCGCGCCTATGACTTCACCACGCAGGGCGGCGCGCTGGCTCTCAACGACTATGCCCGCGCCAACGACCCATTCGCCAAGGTCGGCAAGCAACAGATCGCAGTAGAAGTCTCCAGCGTGATCCGGGCGTCGCCGACGAGCTTCCGCGTCGCCTGGATCGAGCGCCGCTATCAGGACGGCAGCCTCGCCGAAACGGCGCGCTGGTCCGCCATCCTCACTGTTGCCGTGCAGCCGCCGCGCGACGCAGACACGCTGCGCAAGAACCCGCTCGGAATCTACATCAACGCAATCAACTGGTCGAAGGAGCTTGGACAATGACGCCGACCTTCCGCACAGCCGGGAAGCCGGCTTTCCGTAATGCCTCACTCGCGGCTCTGCTGTTTTCCGCATCCGCGCTTGCCGGGTGCGCCGGTCACATACCCCCACCTGAAATTTCCTATGACGATGCCGCGCCTGCTGTGCAGACAGTCGATCCGCCCGCGCCGGTCAGGGTGGTCGCGCTGCCGCAACCGCTGCCGCTTCCTGGTCAGTTGAAGCCGGTGGGAAAGGACGGCAAACCCGAACCTGAAGCCGCCGATCCGACCGTGCGCGTCAATCAGGCGAACGCCGCGGCCCGGATGCAGCCGGTGCGTAACGGATTCATCAATTCGATGCAGGTCTATCCCTTCGTCGATAGCGCGCTCTATCAGGTCTATGCTTCGCCGGGACAGATAACCGACATAAGCCTCCAGCCGGGCGAACAACTCGTCGGCTCCGGTCCCGTCGCCGCCGGCGACACCGTGCGCTGGATCATCGGCGATACCGAAAGCGGCATCGGCGCGACGAAACAAATCCATATTCTCGTCAAGCCGACCCGCGCCGAACTGATGACCAATCTCGTCATCAACACCGACCGGCGCACCTATCATATGGAACTGCGCTCGACGCCCTCGACCTATATGGCCTCTGTCTCGTGGCAATATCCGCAGGACCAGCTCATCGCGCTGCGCCGCCAGAACAGCCAAGCCGAAGCACAACAGCCGGTCGCCAACGGCATTGACCTGTCTCGCGTCAATTTCCGGTATGAGGTGGCCGGCGACCGCGCACCCTGGCGGCCACTGCGCGCCTTCGACGATGGACAACAGGTGTTCATCGAGTTTCCGCGCGGCATCGGCCAGGGCGAGATGCCGCCGCTGTTCGTCGTCGGTCCAGAGGGCAATACCTCGGAACTGGTCAACTATCGCGTGCGCGGCAATTACATGATCGTCGACCGCTTGTTTGCGGCCGCGGAACTGCGCTTCGGAGCAGATAAGAACCAGAAGCGCGTTCGCATCTCCCGCACTGATGGGAGGCCCGCGTCGTGAGCACCGAACGTGATCCCGAGAACGAAGCAGGGGTGAGGCCTGAAGCGGCATCGCCACCCGAAACGGCAGAGGATGACTCTCGTCCCCTCACCGGCGAGCCAGTGGCGCCGATGCGGCTGCGCCCTGAACCGCCGCGAGTCACCCGCCTGTCACGCAAAGTTCTTGCCGGTCTCGGCCTGGCGGCCAGTCTGGGTGTCGGCGGTGCGCTGATCTACGCGCTCCAGACCCGGCACTTAGGCAATCAAGGCCAGGAACTCTTTTCCACCGACAACCGCACGACTCCGGACGGACTGTCGGGCCTGCCGAAGGACTATAGCGGCGTGCCCAAGCTCGGCCCGGCGCTACCAGGCGATCTCGGCCGGCCGATTCTCAATGGACCGAACGGCAGCCAAGCTGGTGCGGCGCCTGGGATCGCCACGGTCTCCGGTCCCAGCCCGGAAGAACAGCGGCGGGCGCAGGAGCTGGAATCGGCGCGAACTGCTCGGCTGTTTGCCCCCACGGAAACGCGGCCAGGCAATACTGCAACGACAGCGCCCGCCGCGACGACAGCGCCGTCCGCGACAGACCTTGCCAGCCTCGGCCTGGCGCCGCAGCCGTCGACGCCTTCCGCCCAGGATCGCCAGCTCGCTTTCCTCAACCAGACGCCCGACAAGCGCACGGTCTCGCCGGATCGTGTTGCGGCGCCGGCATCGGCCAATGTGCTTCAGGCGGGCGCGGTGATTTCCGCTGCGCTGATCACCGGCATCCGTTCCGATCTGCCCGGCCAGATCACCGCGCAGGTGACGGAGAACATCTACGACAGCCCGACGGGCAAGATCCTACTCATCCCGCAGGGCACGCGGGTTATCGGTCAGTATGACGCAGGCGTCGGCTTCGGACAGCGCCGCGTCCTCCTCGTCTGGAACCGGCTGATGTTTCCCAATGGCCGATCCATAGTGCTGGAACGCCAACCCGGCGCGGACGCCGAGGGTTACGCCGGACTTGAAGACGGCGTCGATTATCATTGGGGGGAACTCTTCAAGGCGGCCGCCCTTTCAACGCTCCTCAGCGTCGGGGCCGAGGCCGGGACCAGCCAGAACGAAAACAGCCTCGTTCAGGCGCTGCGCTCAGGCGCATCCAACAGCATTAGCCAGACTGGCCAGCAAATAGTCAGCCGCCAGCTCAATATCGCGCCGACATTGACGGTCCGGCCCGGATTTCCGGTTCGCGTCATCGTTACGCGCGATCTCGTGCTCGAACCCTATGGAGGCTGAAATGGCGAAGCTGAAACTATCTCCCATTGCCGACGACAAGCCCGTGAAGGTCGTTGTCGAACTGCCGACCAGCCTGCATCGCGATCTCATCGCCTACGCGGAGATCCTTGGCCGTGAATCCGGCCATCCGAAGACTGATCCGGTTCGACTGATCGTTCCCATGCTGGCGCGATTCATTGCGACGGATCGGGGTTTTGCGAAAGCAAAGCAGGGACGGCCAGTTCACGGGGAAACTCGCTGATCTCCTGCGATTTCCCGATACCAGCCATGTACCTCGCCATCTCAAGAAGTCGATGCAACGCCGGGTTGTCGTTTTGCGGCGACCAAACCGCGCAAAAGGGCAGGAGTTCGCCGACGATGGGTCGGAACATGACACCCGGAAATTGCGCGGCCGTTGTCGCTTCGCTCGTGACCGTCAAACCGCGGCCGAGCGCCACGAGGCGCATCAGGTTGTCCCGGCCGACGGCCTGATGGTGGATTTCAGGGTGGCGGCCAAGATCGGCCAGCCGCTTCACAAGGTAGTCGTGAATTTCCTCGCCGGGCGCGCTCTCACTGACGATGAAGGGTTCGCCGGCAAGTTCAGCGAAATCGACTTCCCCGTCGCCGCCGAGTCGATGCCCTGTCGGCAGTACGACGTAGATGCGTTCTGTCCAGAGTTGTAGGCCATCGCAGCCAGGCCAATCCGCCTCCCCGGTTATGAACGCGACATCGAGTTGGTGCTTCCGGATGGCGGCCACATGATCTGCGGGATTGCCGTCGATGAACGTGAGTTTGACGGCGGCGTGGCGGGCGCCAAACGATTCGATCAGGTCGGATAGAAATCCCGACGCCAGTGACGAGAATATTCCGATATGAACGTGACCGTCTTCACCGCGGCCGATCGCCGTCGCCTCGGCCTTTGCGAGGCCGATTTCCATCAGAGCCTTGCGGCCGCGTTGGACGAACTGTTTCCCGGCATGCGTGAGCATGACGCCGCTTGGAGAGCGGATGAAGAACGCCGTCCCAAGCCGGTCCTCCAGCTCGCGGATGCGGCGGCTGATCGCCGATTCTTGAACGCCCAAAACTGCGGCAGCGCGCCGAAAGCTGCCATGGTCTGCCGCAGCAATCACATATTGGATGTGGCGGACTTGTACCGGCAAACTGATGGCCTCACCGATCAAGCGCCGAGGCGAGCGCCAGTTTCGCTGTCTTCGGGTCGTAGACGTATCCGGTTATCGTCCCGTCCCTGATTCGGCTGACCGCCTCATCGACGGCGAAAAGTGGAGCTAGAAACCATTCCTTGGGCACGATCGGTTGGCCGAAGCGATCCTTGATTTCGACATCAAGGCGCGCCGCGCCAAAGACCTTATGGATCAAGGATTCGAGCTTCGCCCGATTGACGTTGAAGAGTTCATAGGTGGCGACGATCTCGACATCGGCCATGAGATAGGTGGGGTCGAGGCGCGCATTGGCGATGCGGCGTTCCACACTGCCGCCTGTCACGCCGATCTTGTGCAGAATTTCCCGGTTGGCGACCACCAACGGATGGTCAGATTTGCTACGCAACACGTAGATCGTGCCGCTGGCCTGATCGCCGTCACCGGTCTGGTCGTCGAAAAGCGGCCCGGCGCTGGGCTCTGTGATCCGCCGACCGGCATCATCCTTGTAAAGGGCACGCTGGAGCGACCGCAGCAGCAGATCGCTCTCGGTGCCGTTGGAATAGATCACCCGGAGCCGCGCGTCGGTTTCCCCGTTCGGCGCCTTTATCGGATCGCCGACCTCGGCGACATAGGCAGTCTGACCGCCAAGGATGAAAAACTGGCCGATTTGAATATCGGCTTTGAGGAAGCCCGCATCTTTGACAAAGCGCCTTGTCGTGCGAAGCCCGCTTTCAAGGTCGCTTTGCACCTGTTGGAACAGGGGCTTGAACGTCTCGAAATCAAGGCATTTTTCCCGGCTCGCGATTTCCTCGGCTTCGCGCTTTTCCGCGCTGGTGCGCACGTGGCGCAGTTGGGTGATGTCAGATGAACCCGCCGCACCTTCCAGTTCGGCGAGTAGTTCATCCTCGTCCATCGAGTCCGCAGGCGCGACGGACGCCGCAGGCGCGCCCGTCAGCAATCCCTGATGATCAAACGGCGTGAGCAGGGACCGGCAATCGTCCAGCGCGCGCAGGCGGTCGAGCCGCACGGCGTAGAGCCGCTCGAAAATGTCGCCGTCCTCGCCATGTCGGGGCGCATGGCCGTTCTTTTCGACGAACCGCTGAATTTCCTCGAAGCCCGCGATGATGCGTTCCTCGCGGGGCGAACGGCCACCCTTCTTTTCCGGTTGGGCGAAATCCGCCAGTTCGTCGCGCAGTTCGTCAAGATCGAAGTCACTCATAGCGGCCCTCATCCTTGAAGCGGACGAATGCGGCGGCTCCCTCAGCCAGGTGCTTTTCCCAGGCATCGGCGGAACTGATCGACGGCAGCCTTCCGCGCTCGCGCTTAAACTCTACGGCGCGCTTGGCGATCACCTTGGCCTCTTCTGGCGTCAGGCTGGTGCGCTTGGCGGCGATCGCTGCGGCAACCTGCTTCAGGCTCTCCTCGCTCATCGTCTTGGCGAGGATCGCATAGGCTTCGCCGAATGGATTGACCCGGTCGATCAGGTCGATGTCCAGCTCCCGCACGTCCATCGCGAACTTGCGGACGCCATCGACAAACGCCGTATTGGCGCTCTCCTCGCCAAGCGAACTGCCGGACGCCACTTCCTTCGCCTTCTGGGTCAGGTTAAGCGCCGCGACGGCGTGCTGGCGAACGGCTTCCTGATCCTCGGCGTCGAGCTGTGGGAACTTGTCCTTGATGATCTTGCCCATGCGCACCTGGGTCAGTTCCTCGGGCACCAGCTCCTCGTCGAACAGGCCACGCTCGATTGTGGTCTTGTCCTGCACAAAGGCAGCGATCACCTCGTTCAGATCCTCCTGGCAGATCCGCGTCGCTTCCTCGCTCTTGGGCGTAGCCAGACCCTTGATCTCGATCTGGAACTTACCGGATTCCTCGTTGAAGCCGACGTTGCACTTGTTCGGATCGTAGCCGCCCTCGCCATAGTCGAAACCCGGTGTCGGCCCGTTCTGCGGGTTCTTCGGCTTGAACTCGAAGCGCGGCGCCAGCACCTGCTCCATGAGCAGGCTGGCGGCGATGGCTTTCAACGTATCGTTGACAGCCTCGGTCACGATGTCATCGGCGGCGGCAGGTTCGGCGATCAGGTTCGAGAAGCGGGCGCGGGTCTTGCCCGGCGCATCGCGGGTTGCTCGACCGATGATTTGCACGATTTCAGTGAGGCTAGAGCGGTAGCCCACTGTCAGCGCATGTTCGCACCAGATCCAATCAAAGCCTTCCTTCGCCATGCCCAGCGCGATGATGATGTCGACGTGGTCACGATTGTTTTTCTGCGCCGAATCTTTCAGCGCGGCGGACACACGGTCCCGCTTGGCCGGATCGTCATCGACCAGATCGGCGATGCGCAAAATCCGCCCGTCGGCAGCCTTGACCAATTGGAAGCCCGTGGCGGGATCGGTCCCTTGCCAGGCGCCTAGCGTCTCGATGATGTGCTCCACCTCCTTGATCTTGTCCTTCGTGCTCTCGCGCGAATTGACGTTGGGGATGTGGATGATCGTCTTCTCGGCCGGGTTCAGTACCTTCAAAATGTCGTCGGCGTAGGAGTCCGAATAGAAAAAGTAACCGATGTCGAGCTGCTTCAGATATTGATAGCCATTGAGCTGCTCATAGTAGGTGTAGGTAACACTCTCGAACTTGCCTTCGTCCTGCGGCGCCAGCACCGCCTCGGCGTCGCCCCTGAAATAGGACCCGGTCATTGCGACGATATGTACGCGGTCGCGGGTGATGAAATCACCCAGATGGATGCCGAGTTTGTTGTCGGGATTGGCGGAGACGTGGTGGAACTCATCCACAGCGATCAGCCGGTCGTCAAAAGCCGCAACCCCGAATTTGTCGATGGCGAAGCGGAACGTCGCATGGGTGCAGACCAGCACTTTGTCGGCGCTTTCTAGAAACGCGCCGAGCGAATTGACCTTGCCGCCATTGTCGTTGCCGGGTGCGTCACACAGGTTCCATTTCGGCTCGACGTGCCAGTCAGCCCAAAAGCCATGCTTGCCAAGCGGTTCGTCATGGAAGCTGGCGCCGATGGACTTTTCCGGCACGACGATGATGGCCTGCTTCACGCCCTGATTGGCCAGCTTGTCGAGCGCGATGAACATCAGCGCGCGGCTTTTGCCCGAGGCCGGTGGCGATTTTATCAGCAGATATTGCTCACCGCGCTTTTCAAAGGCGCGCTCCTGCATCGGCCGCATCCCGAACTCGTTGGCCTTGGTCGAGCTGCCGTTCGAGGCATATCGGACTGAAACAGAGGGGACGGATTTTGGATTGTTGTCGCTCATTGTTTGCTTGCCTGTTTTTGGCCGGTGCGGTCTTTCAGGATGGCCTTGCCAAACCAGTCGGGCACGTCTTTGACCTCTGACTCAAATATGTTTTCCGGCACCCCCTGCCAGAACAAAACGATGGCATCTGAAAATGCCTGAAACTGCGCGTCACTGATTTTCAGATGCGTGTGATCGCGATATTCTAGGCTGGAGAACCCACCGCCAGCGCCGCTGAACGGGTCGTGCAGATACTCGGGATATTTCAGCTTCAAGTCGTCGAGAGATTTGCCTTTGCCGTGTTTGTAGACGTTGACCACCAAGCGGCAGGCATCAAGTCGCTGGAAGTATTCAGCGCTACTTATCGGCCAGCCGAGGCTTTCCAGTAGTTCAGCGATTTGCGGAAAATCTGCCGACCACACCTTCAATGCCGCCGCATCGCCATGGTGCCAGTGCTGAATTTCCCGAACTAGCCAATCGCGCACTTGCTTGTCCCACTCGTGGAACATGCCGGCGACGACGCTGAGGCGCGTCTGATCACGCATGTCGCTGAGAAGGGTATAAAACTCGATGCCCGCTTCGTTGGCAGCTTCATAGAAATCGCCAGGATCGTGCCGCTCAGGATCGAACCTGCCACTGCTTTTCTGGAGCCAGTCCTCGGCTGCCTTGTCGGCTTCCGCCTCGATGTCTTCAAACTGAGAGAGCAACCGCTTCCGCGCCTGTTCGACATAGAACATGTGGCCGGCAATCAGCGATTTGCGAAATGGCCCCCACATCTGAAACAGCACATAGTCGCTCATGCTGTCGCCACCTTGCGAGCTTTGGTGGCTTTGTTCGGTGTCGCAGCCATCTTGGTGTAAAGCTCGAACAGCTTTTCGAGCCGCTCGGTGTCATTCTTGAACCGTCGACCGATATAGATTCGCTCCAGCACCTCATCATTCCGTTCATGCGCAGCCCGCAAGTCCTCCGGCATGGATTCCGGGGCATACAAATCAGCGATAGTCGCGGGAAAATGCGCCTCGCGCGCAAGTAAGATGTCTTCAGCGCAACGCGTTAGGTCAGCTTTGTTCTTTTGGGTAAGCGCAGGGACAGGAAGCGTATTCCATCCGAGCGTATTAGAATAGCGAATGCGAGTCTCAAGCTTACCGCAGACGGTGACGGTCCACACCAGGTGTAATTTCGAGGCGGCTATCGCCAAGCAAAATAATTCTCCATCGTATATAGCGAATGCGGTATTTGGGAAAATTACGTCTCTATTTTCGAGTGTGACTGGAAGATATGGCCTGGACTCAGACGAAACATTAGGAATCGCTATCGACCATTTGGTGCAATCATTCATTTCTCGGAACTGATGGGGGCGTTCCGCCATTTTAATTGCCGCAGCATCTGGAGAAGCTAATCGGCTTTCTCGTACTGCCTCGATCCTCAGCGCGATTTCGGGAATGTCCGCTGCATCTGCAGGAAGGCAAGGTTGCGGGAACCACAAGCACCACCGCTGCACGCCTTTTACTAATTCGGCACCGCCTTTGAAGGTGCGAATGTATGCCGGCGGCAATCCTCTTTCCAGCAAATTTACTCGCCCCCCCTCATCCAGCAACAGTCCATCAGACAGTCCATAGTAATTCCCTTTGGTCATCTGGGGCAGTGAAGACATTGGTCGCGACGATCTCTCGACGAACACATTGTCGCCGGGAACAAGATATGGATTTATTTGAGGCACTTCCTGCTTAATATCATTATCGAAAAGGAAGCAGGTGCCATCTTCGCGAGAGCATCCAACCACAACAACAGTAACAGTCGCGTTTTCTGTAGCCAGATTTCTCCAGCGAAAAGAACGGATTGCAAATTCAATTTTTAAACCATCCGCTAGAAGTGGTTTCCAAAAATAGAAGATATTCTGACCTTGGCAGATTGAGTTGGTGCTAACAAATGCAAATTTTGCCTTGGTTATTTTGCTATAGTTTGACGCCCTCCAGAACCATCCGCATATGTAGTCAAATGACTTCCAGTTTACGTCAATGCCAGAAAAGCATCGACGGATATCATCCTTCTGATCTTTCGATTGATCTGCGTTGCCTTTGTAGGGCGGATTGCCGCAAATGTATGTTTCCCCCCCCTCGTTCTCGAAATCGATCTGGGGCTGATCGAGAGGCGTGTGAAACAAGTCGTCGGCATGATGCTTCACACCTGTGCCCGTCGGCGGGCAGACGCTGATCCAATCGAGCCGTAGAGCGTTATCGCAGGTGATCCAATTCTGCGCATCGAGCGGCAGGAAATCGCGCAATGCCTCCTTCTGGCCGCGATAGGTCACATCGCACTGATATTCGGCGATGATCAGCGCCAGACGCGCGATCTCCGCCGGAAAGTCGCGCAGCTCAATACCACGAAAGTTTGTCAGCGGAATTTCGGTGCGCCGGTCAGCCTCATCGCGGCGCCGATTGATCTCGGCCTCTATCGCGCGCATTTCCTTATAGGCGATGACGAGGAAATTCCCCGAACCGCAGGCCGGATCGAACACCCGTATTTTCGACATGCGCTTGCGCAGGTTGAGCAGCATGCGCGCATTGTCGTCGGCTTCCTCCAGCTGCTGCCGCAGGTCGTCGAGGAAGAGCGGGTTCAGCACCTTCAGGATGTTCGGCACGCTGGTGTAGTGCATGCCGAGCGCGCCGCGCTCATCATCGTCCGCCACCGCCTGGATCATCGACCCGAAAATATCCGGGTTGATTTTCTTCCAATCGAGGCTGCCGATGTGGAGAAGGTAGGATCGGGCGATGCGGCTGAACCGCGGCACATCCGTGCTGCCGGAAAACAGCCCACCGTTCACATAGGGAAAGCCATCGGCCCAGCGCGGGACACCATTAGCGACCCGTTCCGTTGTCTTGGTGTTCATGGCGCGGAACAGTTCGCCGATCACCTCATGGGTGTTCGACGAATCCTTCGTACTCATGGTCTCGATGGCGGAGGTGAACGCGCCGCTGCCGTTGAAAATCTCGGTATCCTCGGCAAAGAAGCAGAAGATCAGCCGCGCCATGAAATGGTTCATGTCGTGCCGACGCTGCGCGGTCCCCCATGCGGGGTTGTCCTTCAGCAACTCGACATAGAGCCGGTTCAGGCGGCTCGTCGCACGGATGTCGAACGAGCTTTCGCGAACCTGCTTGACCGTGGTGATGCCCGCCAACGGCAGGAAGAAACCGAAGTGGTTCGGGAAATCGGCATAAGTGCAGGAGACCGGCGCGTCGTCGGTCGTGAGATCTTCGGCCTCGAACAAGTCGCCATCCGTAGCCAGCACGAAGCGCGCCTTCGCCCGCGCCGTGGCCGGGCTAGCCTTCAACGCCGCGAGCGTCCGCGTGACCTCGCCCGGCTTGCAAACGGCGATATGGATGTTGTTCGTCTGAAGCACGCCGCCCAGATCGGACTTGTTGGACTCGCCTTTGCGCAAGCGCTTGAGCGTGGTTTCCTTGTTCCCGAAGGCTTCGAGAAACGCATAGGGGAATTCGTCAGCCTCGAAAGGCCGCTCCGCCAGCGCCGAAATGGCTTCTTCGATTTCGACCGCATTCATGCCCATAGCCCCTGGCACGCGCGCTTACGCATATCGGTCAGTACGCCCAGATTGCCGATCATCATTTCTGGAACCTCTCTGCGAGGTAGGGCGGCATTTCGGCGAGAGATAACTCCTGCGAGGAGTTGCCGCTGCGGACATAGAATTTTTCCTGGCCGACACCATTCTTGTCCTTCACGGTGAGCACGAGGGGTTTCGCAGACGGCTGAACATCGACTTGGCAAATCTCGACCTCGCCGATCGCAGGGAACAGAACCTTGAGCTTGCTACTGACAAAGGCAGCCCCAAACGCGCTGCTCAGAAGGTTGCGCAGGTGCAGCTCGAATTTGTCCCGGTTGGCGCCGCCGAGCGACAGGTAGTCCCCTTCAAGACCAAGGATTTCGCCACTGTCACTGACGCCGATGAGCAACGTTCCGCCCTGGCTGTTGGCGAAGGCCGCGACCGTCTTGACGATCACCTCCTCCAGCTTCTTGTTGGTCGCCAGTTCCTTGAAGTCCCAGCGCAGGGACGATTTGAACTCCAGTTCGTCGTCCTCGCCCTCGGCGATCAGCTCTTCCAGCGTGATGGCGGCTTCCGGCGGCTTTGTGTCGGTGATGCCGGTCAGGAAGGCATTGAGGTGCGATGCCAAAGTCGTGCGCCGTGTTTGTAGAAAGGATTCGTAATTCTCGATTTCCCAAAGCGATGGGTCTTCAGGAACGCATTGCAGCGCGAGGCTCTTCGGAAATCGGTCCTTCACATCGGCCAAATACACCTTGGCGTCCGCTGCGCTTTTGGTGCGGTTGGCAATCTGGGTCAGAATCGCGCGGTTTGTCAGTTCCTGCGCGAGGGAATATTTCAGGCGGTTTTCCTGCCCATATCCCTGCGCCTTCAGCTTTGAATAGGGGAAGATGTGGTCGTTCTCGAGCGCATATTTTTTGCCCATGGCCTGGCGCAATGCGACGCCGGTCGTGAAGCAGACGGCGTTACGGCTCTTCAAATACCAACGCAGGAGGCCAAAGAGCGGGTGGGAGATCGATCGGCCGACGAATTCGTCGGGTGTGATCTCCAGGCGCCGCTCCTCCTCAATGACCGCCAACAGTTCATCAAACGGGTTTTTCGATTCCTTGATCGTGCGCAGGTCACGGTCCAGCTTTTGAGGAAGCTGGCTGACGTATCGCGTCCTGATCTGGGAGTAGTAGAACCACTTCACCAGCTTGCGGATCTCGGCGTCATTCAGGTGGGTGCCGCCCTTTTCGAAGCAATAGACGGTGATCGGGATCAGCGCGTAAACCGAGTTGATCTCATCCGTGTGGTCGACGAAGGCATGCGACCGCATCAGGCTTGCGACGTAGTCCAGGACCTGACCGTCTAGTAGCTTCCACGCTGCGCGGAGCTTTTCGTCGTTGTCGGCGTCGTGGAGTTTTTTCATCTCCGAGCCGAGGTGGTAGAGGCAACCCAGCAGGACATAAACGATGAAGTCCAGCTTGAAGACAAAGCCCTTCTCGGCAAGCTCGCTCAGCTTTTTCTTGAAGGTGTCACGGGCTTCCGGCCAGTACCCCGAAATCTGAGCAAGCGCGAGTTCGGCGTCGGTGAGCGACACGCCGCTGGCGTTCACCTTATAAAAAATGTCGATGGCTTCACGCACGCTGGCCCGAACAGGAATGGTTTGTTCCGGGAACTCCCGGTCGAGGATGTTCTCGATCGCCCGCGTGTTGTCATCCATTGCATCGTCGCGCTCGCGACTGACCGTCTCACCTTTCTTTTCCAGTTCGCGCACAATGTCTTTGGCGCGAATTTTCCGCTGGAAAATGTCCGTGATGTTTTGCCATCGCGCGTCATTTTCCATCTTGGTTTTTGTGTAATAGGCGAGTTCCAGGGTCTCCACGTTCACATAGAGCCCGCGCGTATCATTCAGGATTTCGGAGGCGGTGTAGTAGGGCGGGATCTCGCCGCGCACGAGCATGTAGAGCGTCGTAATGCGCTGCTGGCCATCCAGCAGGATGCGCACTGCTCCCTGCTTTTCATTGTATTTATGCGGACCTTTGAGTTCCGGGGGGTTCGCCGTCTCCCAGGTCAGCATCGTGCCAGTGGGGTATTGCTTGATGAGGGAGTCGACCAGTTGCTTCGCATCATCCCGCTTCCAGACGTACTCACGCTGAAAGGCCGGGACAAACAATTGGTGCTCGTCGATTTTCTCCAGTGCCGTCGAAATCTTCATCAAAACCCCTTCCGCGCCGCCCGCGCGCCCAATGTATTGTGCTTCTATTCGGTCAGACCGGCGGTCGGACACGCATCGGGCGCTGCGCCCTGAAAGGGAGCGACCTTAATTTGCGCTTCCCGCTCACGCGTCCGGGCGATGTCGTAACTATTCTGCATACGCATCAGGGTATCCATCGATACGCCGAATGCCTTTTCCAGACGGAGCGCCATTTCCGGTGACAGATGCGCTCGCTCATTGAGAACCGCTGACAGCGCCGCGCGCGTAACCCCAAGCGCCTGAGCCGCGTTGGTGACGGAAAGCCCCAAAGGCTCGATGACTTCGCTCTTCACGAAACCGCCTGGATGCGCGGGGTTTCTAAGCCTTATGCCGCCCATCGCCATCGTCGCCGCCTCCGTACCGGCCGTCTAACCAATCGAGATCGAGGATCTCGGCTTGTCCCTTATCGACCCGAAATATGAGACGACAGCCCTCCGCTACCGGAATGCTTAGCCTCTCCAAGGCGCCCTCTGCCCGCGAGAGCGTGTTCCAACCTGGAACCGTCCGGACCTCATCTTCCCCGTCCATGTCCTGTAGAAAGGACACGATCCGACGCACTCTCGTTGCGGCGGCGGCGGCGAGACCGGCTGCATCATCGTCGGAGATGAACTTGCGCAGCCCGTCGTGGGCTACGTTTCTGATCTGCATGGCTGAAGCTAGCCAAGGCTGCGAATAGCGTCAAGCGACACTATACGACTATTGCAGTGAAATTCGTCACATCGGTCCGCGTGCCGTGGTTCGAGAACTGCATTTTGCGGGCTATGGAATGGGAGTGAACTGCGTTCACACGCCAACCTTTTGAGGTTGGCGCACCCGACACGATTCGAACGTGTGGCCTCCACCTTCGGAGGGTGGCGCTCTATCCAGCTGAGCTACGGGTGCATCTTGGGACTCGATAGTGCCTGAGCCTGAACGGGGTCAACCTCAAACACGAAACTCTTAAGGTCGACTCGACTGACAATAGGGACACGGCTTTCGCCCTACCTTTTGGCCGCCGATCGCTCGCTACAACCTCCTTTCAGTTTGCTTCCGCAGTGCTTCCGCAGCTACGGAGTAGAGAAACTCATATTTTGAAGCGTAATCAAGATATTGATTTTGCTTCGCTTTTCAAACTCATTGCCCAGCAGGCTTGACTTACCTCAGCCTTCGGAGGGCAGCGCTCTGATCCAGCTGAGCTACGGGTGCGTGTGCGCGGTGTGGTGCGGGCTGGTCTATAGCGGAGGGCGGGGGCGGCGGCAATGGTGGGTGTGGTGCCGCTTTAACCCTTTGCAAACCATCTTTTCATCGCGCCTTCCCGGCGCGGTCCAAATCTTGAGGACAGGGTCCCAGTCTTGCGTCTCCCAACCCTGCGGCATGCCCTCGTGCCAGTCTGGAACAGGATCTGAAAGATGGCTGACGGTTCTGACACGCGCCTGCGCGTGGATTGGGTGGATTTCGCCAAGGGCATCTGCATTGTCCTCGTGGTGCTGATGCATTCGACGCTCGGCGTCGAGAAGGCCATGGGCGAGGCGGGGGCACTCAACACCTTCATCCACTGGGCTCAGCCCTTCCGCATGCCGGACTTCTTCCTGATCTCCGGCCTCTTCCTGGCGCGCCGCATCGATGCGCCCTGGCGCGGCTTCCTCGACAAGAAGGTCGTGCACTTCCTATATTTCTATTTTCTCTGGATGACGCTCCAGCTTCTCTTCAAGGGACCGGGCATCATCGAGGCGCGCGGGCCCGCCGGCCTTGCGTCGGAATTTGCCCTGGCCTTCCTCGAACCCTTCGGCACGCTGTGGTTCATCTACCTGCTGCCGGTCTTCTTCCTGGTGACGCGCCTGCTGCGGCCTGTGCCGCCACTGCTGGTCTTTGCTGTTGCCGCCGCCCTGGAGATCGCCCCCATCCACACGGGATGGATCATGATCGACGAGTTTGCCGCGCGCTTCGTCTATTTCTATGCGGGCTACTGGCTGGCCGCGCACGTCTTCCGCTTTGCCTCCGCCATGGCGTCGCTGTCGACCCCGGCCCTTCTCTCCGCGCTCTTTGTCTGGGGCTACGCCCACACGCTGGCCTTCCAGCAGGGCTACGTGAGCGGTGCGGGATGGGGCATCGTCGCGGGCTTCATCGGGGTCGGCGCCGTGATCTCCGCGGGCGTGCTGTTGGCCCGCTTCCGCGCCGGCCATGTGCTCCGCTACCTGGGCGAGAATTCGATCGTGGTCTATCTCTCCTTCTTCCTGTTCATGGCCGCAAGCCGCACGCTGGCCCTGAAGTTCTTTACCCATTGGGGACCGGATGCCATCTCGCTCGCCAGCACCGCGGCAGGCGTGATCGGTCCCGTGGTGCTGTTCCATCTCACCCGCAATACCAGCTTGCGCTTCCTGTTCCGCAGGCCCCGCTGGGCGCGGCTTGCTGACAGTCCCAAGCTGGAAACGGCGGGCAAGGTCTGGCACAGTGCGGGGCATGAACAACACGCCAAGCACACCGGCGCAGGGCCTTAAGCCCGGCGACCACCTCTATCTGATCGATGGATCAGGCTACATCTTCCGCGCCTATCATGCCCTTCCGCCGCTGACCCGCAAGAGCGACGGCCTGCCCGTGGGTGCGGTGCAGGGCTTCTGCAACATGCTGTGGAAGCTGCTCAAGGAAACCAACAACGGCCACAAGCCCACCCACCTCGCGGTGATCTTCGACAAGTCGTCGAAGACATTCCGCAACGACATCTATTCCGAATACAAGGCCCACCGGCCCGAACCGCCGGCCGACCTGCGGCCGCAGTTCTCGCTCATCAAGCAGGCAACGCGCGCCTTCAACGTCCCCGCCGTGGAGCAGGACAACTACGAGGCCGACGATCTCATCGCCACCTATGCCCGTCAGGCGGCGGAGGCAGGCGCCACCTGCCGCATCGTCTCGTCGGACAAGGACCTGATGCAGCTGGTGAAACCAGGCATCTCGTTGTTCGATACCATGAAGGACAAGGAGATCGGCGAGGCGCAGGTGCTGGAGAAATTCGGCGTGACCCCAGACAAGGTGGTGGACGTGCAGGCCCTTGCCGGTGACAGCGTGGACAATGTGCCGGGCGTGCCGGGGATCGGCCTCAAGACCGGTGCGGAACTCATCAACACCTATGGTTCGCTGGAAGCCCTGCTGGAACGTGCCGCCGAGATCAAGCAGAACAAGCGCCGCGAGAACCTCATTCAATACGCTGAACAGGCAAGACTCTCCAAACGCCTGGTGATGTTGGACGATCGCGTGCCGGTGGAGGAGCAGGTGGGCGGCTTTGCTGTCGATGTGCCCAAGGCCTCGCAGCTCATCGGCTTCTTGAAGACGCTGGAATTCTCCACCTTCACGCGCAAGGTCGCGGGCGAATTGCAGGCCGACATGGCGGCCATCGAACCCGTGCCCGTGGAGATCAATTTCTGGCCGCCGGAAGGTGGCCTGCCTGTGACGCCCGTGCCCGTGGCAAAGCCGGCGCCTTCAATGGAGACACCGCTGCTGGCGCCGTCTGCACTGCCGCAACAACCGGCGGATACTCTGGCCGAAGATGACCTGGAACTTTACCTGCGCGCCATTCCCGTCGATCACGCCGGATATGAAACGGTGACGACGGCGGGGGCCTTGCGGGCATGGGTTGCCGCCGCCGATGCGCAGGGCTTCGTCTCCTTCGACAGCGAGACGGATTCCCTCGATGCCATGCGCGCCGGCATTGCCGGGCTGTCGCTGGCGCTGGCGCCGGGAAAGGCCTGCTATGTGCCCCTCAACCACAAGAGCCTGGGCGAGGGCCTGTTCGGCGGGGAACGCCTGGCGGGCCAATTGGGCGAGGAGGAAGCGCTCGCCATCGTGAAGCCTATGCTGGAAGCGCCGCACATTCTCAAGATCGGCCAGAACCTCAAGTTCGACATGCTGGTGCTGAAGCAGCGCGGCATTGCGATTGCGCCCTTCGACGACACGATGCTCATGTCCTACGCCTTTGAATCGGGCGACGTGGGACATGGCATGGATGAACTGTCGGACCGCCATCTCGGCCACAAGCCCATCACCTACAAGGCGGTCACCGGTTCGGGCCGCAGTGCCGTCACCTTCGACCGCGTGCCAATCGATCGCGCCTGCCACTATGCCGCCGAGGATGCCGACATCACGCTCCGCCTGTGGATGCTGTTCCGGCAGAAGCTGCTGCGGGCCCGCAAGATGACGGTGTACGAAACGCTGGAACGCCCACTCGTGCCGGTGCTGCTCGCCATGGAGAATGAAGGCGTGGTGGTGGACCGCAATGTGCTGCAACGGCTCTCCTCCGAATTTGCAGCAAGTCAGGGCCGCATCGAGACAGACATTCAGGCGCTGGCCGGAGGGGCGTTCAACATCGGCTCGCCCAAGCAGTTGGGAGATATCCTTTTCGGCCGCATGGGCCTGACCGGCGGACGAAAGACGGCGACGGGCGCATGGAGCACCGATAGCGATGTGCTGGAAGATCTCGCCGCGCAGGGTGTTGACCTGGCACGCCGGGTCCTCGACTGGCGGCAGTTGTCCAAGCTCCGCTCCACCTATACGGAAGCGCTGCCCAACTTCATCAATCCGCGCACCAATCGCGTACACACCTGCTACGCCATGGCGTCGACATCGACGGGGCGGTTGTCCTCGTCGGATCCGAACCTGCAGAACATTCCCGTTCGCACCGACGAGGGCCGCCGCATTCGCACCGCCTTCGTGGCCAAGCTCGGCCACCGCCTTGTGAGCGCCGATTATTCGCAGATCGAGTTGCGCGTGCTCGCCCATGTGGCCGATATTCCGCAATTGAAGAAGGCCTTCGCCGATGGCCTCGACATTCATGCCATGACGGCGAGCGAGATGTTCAACGTGCCCCTTGCCGGCATGGACCCGGCGGTGCGCCGCCGCGCCAAGGCCATCAACTTCGGCATCATCTATGGCATCTCGGCCTTCGGCCTTGCCAACCAGCTTGGCATCAGCCGCGAGGAGGCGGGCGAATACATCCGCACCTACTTCAAGCGTTTCCCCGGGATCCGCGCCTACATGGACGCCACCAAGCAGGCCGCCCATGACCAGGGCTTTGTGGAAACGGTCTTCGGCCGGCGCATGCATTTCCCGCGCATCAAGTCTCCCAACGCGTCCGAGCGGGCCTTCCTCGAGCGCGCCTCCATCAACGCGCCCATCCAGGGGTCCGCGGCCGACATCATCCGCCGTGCCATGATCCGAATGATGCCGGCCTTGGCCGGGGCGGGCCTCAAGGCGCGCATGCTCCTGCAGGTGCACGACGAACTGATCTTCGAGGTTCCCTCGACGGAGGTGGATGCCACGCTCCCGCTGGTGCGCAAGGTGATGGAGGGCGCGGCGGAACCGGCGGTCAAACTCTCCGTGCCCCTCCAGGTGGACGCCCGGGCCGCTTCAAACTGGGATGAAGCGCACTGATGAGATAACACCAGAATTTGATGTTCGATAACATTAACTGATGATGTGATTGCATCTTTACATCAATCATTTTTTCCCGCAGAAAGGCGTCTCACGTCACCGGGAGAAGATGCCATGAACGCCTTGAACGAGCCCGTCATCCGCGCCGAACTGGCCAAGATCGGCCTGCGCTGGGCCAACTGCATCTCGTGGAATGCCGGGGTCGCCGAATTGTACCAGCAGGCACTGGAGCGGGGCGAAGCCCGTGTTGCCGATGGTGGGGCGCTTTCCGTCATGACCGGGGCCCACACCGGCCGCAGCCCCAGGGACAAGTACATCGTTCGCAACGCCGCTTCCGCCGACAGCGTGTGGTGGGACAACACCGCAAGCCTCACCCAGTCCCAGTTCGACCAGATCAAGTCCGACATGCTGGCCCATGCCCGGCTCAAGTCGCTGTTCGTCCAGGACCTCAACGCCGGTGCCGATCCCGCCCATCGCCTGGAGACGCGCGTCATCACCGAATTCGCCTGGCAGGCGCTGTTCATCCGCAACCTGCTGATCGTGCCGGAAGCGGATTTTGCCGGTGCCCCCGGCCTCACAATCCTCTGCCTGCCGAGCTTCAAGGCCGACCCCACCCGCCACGGCACGCGCAGCGACGTGGTCGTCGCCCTCGACCTTGCCCAGCGCCTCGTCCTGATCGGCGGCACGCACTATGCGGGCGAGATCAAGAAGTCCGTCTTCACGGTCATGAACCACATCCTGCCCGAGCGCGGCGTACTGCCCATGCACTGCTCCGCCAACATCGGCACGCTGGGCGATACGGCGGTCTTCTTCGGCCTCTCCGGCACTGGCAAGACGACGCTCTCCACCGATCCCGAACGCGCCCTCATCGGCGATGACGAGCACGGCTGGTCGGAGAGGGGCGTCTTCAACATCGAAGGCGGCTGCTACGCCAAGGCGATCAATCTGTCGGCTGCCGCTGAGCCGCAAATCTACGCCGCCGCCCACCGCTTCGGCAGCGTGCTTGAAAACGTCACCGTCGACGAAGACCACAAGCCGCACTTCGGCGACAATGGCATCACCGAGAACACCCGCGTCGCCTACGACATGTCGGCCATTCCGGGCGCGCGTGAGGATGGTCTGGGCACCATCCCCAGGACGATTATCATGCTGACGGCGGATGCCTTCGGCGTGCTGCCGCCGGTGGCCAGGCTCACGCCCGACCAGGCCATGGAACACTTCATGGCGGGCTACACCGCCAAGGTGGCTGGCACCGAACGTGGCGTGAAGGAACCGCAAGCCACCTTCTCCGCCTGCTTCGGCGCACCCTTCCTCACGCGCCATCCGGCCGCCTATGGCGCAATGCTGAAGGACCTTATCGCCCGTCACAAGGTCGCCTGCTATCTCGTCAACACTGGCTGGACCGGCGGTGCCTACGGCACGGGCAAGCGTATCCCGATCGATGTGACCCGCAATATCGTGCGCGCCGCCCTCTCCGGCGCACTTGCAGAGACGGCAACCCGCACCGACCCGCACTTCGGTCTCGCGGTTCCCGTCCGTCTCGCAGGCGTTCCAGACACGGTGCTGGACCCTGCCAAGGGCTGGGCCGACGCGGCCGCCTATGACGCCGCGGCGCGAAAGCTCGTGGCCATGTTCGCCGACAATGCCAAGCGCTTCGCCGCACAACCGGAAGCACCCCGCCACGCCGCTGAGTGATCCGACTTACCTGTTGCGCCCCACCCTGTTTTCGCGTCTCATCGCCTCGCCTTGGGATGCAGAACGGGCGTGCGGGCCCCAACAGGGAGGACAGGATGCCACTCCTCTTGGCCGTGAGCAGGGCCATCGACCGGCTTTCCCGCTGGCTCGGAATCATCGCCAACTGGATGGTGCTTCTCGCCGCCCTCGTCTGCGCGGCGGACGCGATTCTGCGCTACAGCGTGAACGGATTGCTGCGCCTTTCCGGCGGCGGCAACGGCGGCCTCGGCCTCTGGCTGTTCGATCTCTACCGCGGCAATTCCAATTCGCTGCGCGACCTGCAACTGATCCTCTTTGCCGGCATGGTGATGCTGGGCGCCTCCTGGACGCTAAAGCTCAACGAGCATGTGCGCGTCGATCTTGTATACACATCGGTCAGCGACAGGGCGCGCGTGTGGATCGATCTGATCGGCACACTCCTCTTCCTCGCCCCCTTCTGCATCCTCATGGTCTATTTCAGCTGGGCCTGGTTCGTGGAGGCCTGGGTATCGAACGAAATGTCCCAGAATGCAGGTGGAATGCCGCGCTGGCCGCTGAAGCTGTTCATTCCCCTGGGCTTCAGCCTCATCCTGCTGCAGGGGCTGTCGGAACTGATCAAATGCGTGCATTCCCTGCTCACCGGTGAACGCCGCGAACACGCCTACGAGAAGCCCGTGCAATGATGGCGTTCGTTGCGCACAACATGGCGCCGCTGATGTTCGCGGGGCTGATCCTCTTCATGCTCTATGGCTACCCCGCCGCCTTTTCGCTGGCGGCGGTGGGATTGTTCTTCGGCTTTCTTGGTGTTGAACTGGGCCTCATCGCACCAGACTTTCTCGGCAACATCATCTTCCAGATCGAAGGCGTGCTGCGCAACGACCTGCTGCTCGCCATACCCTTCTTCACCCTGATGGGTGCGATCCTGGAACGGAGCGGATTGGCCGAAGACCTGCTCGATGGTTTCGGACAATTGTTCGGCGGCGTGCGCGGCGGCTTGTCCTATGCGGTGATCCTGGTGGGCGCCGTGCTCGGTGCCATCACGGGCACGGTCGCGGCCTCCGTGATTGCCATGGGATTGATCTCGCTCCCGGTCATGATGCGCTACGGCTACAACATCCGTCACGCCACGGGCGTGATCGCGGCATCGGGGACCATCACGCAACTCATTCCGCCCTCGCTCGTGCTGGTCGTGCTCGCGGACCAGATGGGGGTGGACGTGGGCGAGATGTACAAGGGCGCCATGGGCCCCAGCGTGGTCCAGGTGCTGCTTTTCATGGCCTTCGTGCTGCTGGTCTCGATCTTCAGGCCGGACCATGTGCCCGCCCTGCCGCCGGAAGCGCGCACCTTGCGCGGCTGGGCGCTGGTCTGGCGCTGCCTGCGCGGCATGGTGCCGTCGCTGGCCCTGATCTTCATCGTGCTGGGTACGATCTTCACGGGCCTCGCCACCGCGACGGAAGCGGGTGCCATGGGTGTGCTCGGCGCATTGATCCTCGCCTTTCTCAACGGCCGCCTCGATAGGGCACTTGTCTATTACGGGATGCAGTCGACCATGCGCATCACCGCCATGGTGGTGCTGATCCTCATTGGTGCGCGCGTCTTCAGCCTCGTCTTCCAGGGCGTTGGCGGCAAGGAATGGATCGAAGGCATGCTGGTGGCGCTGCCGGGCGGGCAGGTGGGCTTCCTCATCGCGGTCAACGCCTTCGTCTTCGTCATCGCCTTCTTCCTCGACTTCTTCGAGATCGCCTTCATCATCGTGCCGCTGCTCGCGCCCGTGGCGCAGACACTGGGCATCAACCTCGTTTGGTTCGGTGTGTTGCTGGGGGCCAACATGCAGACGAGCTTCATGCATCCGCCATTCGGGTTCGCGCTCTTCTACCTGCGCGGCATTGCACCTTCTTCGGTACGAAGCCGCGACATCTACTGGGGCGCCATTCCCTGGGTGATCCTGCAGTTGCTGCTGGTCATCATCCTGATCGCCTTCCCCGAACTGGTGACGGCCTTCCTGGACAAGGAGATCGTGGTGGCCCCCGATTTCGAAGTGATTGTGCCGCAAGGCGGCCAGGAGCTTGATCCCCTCGCGCCGCCGGCATTCGACCTCAACACGCCGCCCCCCGTGCAATGAAAAAGGGGCTTCACGGGGGAAGCCCCTTGCTCATGTGATGAAAGAGGACGTTACAGCGCCTTCTTGCGTTGCTGTCCCATCATGAAGGCATCGAACTGGTATTCCGAGAACTGCGCCCACAGATAGGCGTCGGAGCGGAAGGCCATCATGGCATCATGGATCTTCTTGAACGGCGCATTGCTGGCGCTGATCTCGGCATAGGCGGCCTTGGAGGTGTTGAAGCAGGCCTCCATCACGTCCTGCGGGTAGGGCGCGAGCTTGGCACCCGCCGCCGCGAGTTTCTTCAGCGCGCCTGGATTGACCGCATCATACTTCGCCAGCATGTCGGCATTGGCGGCCTGCGCGGCGGTCTTGATGATGGACTGGTACGTCGCGGGCAGTTCCGCCCATTTGGCGCTGTTGGTCATGATGTGCAGCATGGCGCCGCCTTCCCACCAGCCGGGGTAATAGTAGTGCGGCGCCACTTTGTAGAAGCCGAGCTTCTCGTCGTCATATGGCCCCACCCATTCGGCGGCGTCGATCGTGCCCTTTTCCAACGCCTGGTAGATTTCACCGCCGGCGATCTGCTGCGGCACCACGCCAAGCTGCGACATGACCTTGCCGGCAAATCCGGCGATGCGCATCTTGATGCCCTTCAGGTCCTCGACCGATTTGATCTCCTTGGTGAACCAACCGCCCATCTGCGCGCCGGTGTTGCCGCACGGAAAGCCGACGAGATTGTGCCCGGCATAGAAGTCATTCATCAGGTCGATGCCGCCGCCATAGTACATCCAGGCATTCTGCTGGCGCGCGTTGAGACCGAAGGGCACCGCCGTGCCGAAGGCGAAGGTTGGGTCCTTGCCCCAGTAATAGTAGGAGCAGGTGTGGCACATCTCCACGGTTCCCGCACCCGCCGCATTGGCGGCCTCGAGTCCGGGCACGATTTCATTCGCGGCGAAGACCTGGATCTGGAACTTGCCGTCGGTGGCCTCACGCACATAACGGGCAAAGGTTTCGCCGGTGCCATAGATCGTATCCAGCGCCTTGGGAAAGCTGGAGGTGAGCCGCCACTTCAATTCCGGTGCGGTCTGGGCGATCGCAGGCGTGGCAAGGGAGGCCGCGGCCCCCACGGCGACGGCCCCGCTGCGGGCGAACAACTTTCGTCTGTTGAGTGACATGGATTTCCTCCGGTCAAGAATGGAAAGTCTGGGCTGCCCCTGGCACCTGTGACTATGGCAAGGCGTCCGCGACCTTTCAACATCGCAAGGCGCGCAAAAAGAAAAAGGGGCCGGTGAGGCCCCTTCGTGTCGTGCTGGCAGACGCTTCAGCCCTTGCCGCGCGGAGCCATGATCATGATGATCTGCCGTCCCTCAGGCTTTGGTTCCAGTTCCACCTTGGCGATCTCGGCCATTTCTGATTTCACCCGCAACAGGAGCTTGTAGCCCAGATCCTGGTGATCCATTTCGCGGCCACGGAAGCGCAGCGTCACCTTCACCTTGTCGCCTTCTTCGAAGAATCGCTTGGCGGCGCGCATCTTCACTTCGTAATCGTGGTCGTCGATCATCGGGCGGAGCTTGATTTCCTTGATCTCGATGACGCGCTGCTTCTTGCGGGCTTCCGCTGCCTTCTTCTGTTCCTGGAAGCGGAACTTGCCGTAGTCGAGAATCTTGGCGACGGGCGGCTTGGCATCGGGAGAAATCTCCACGAGGTCGAGGCCTGCCTCTTCGGCCATGATCATGGCCTGCCGCGTCGGGACAACGCCGACATTGCCGCCATCTGCACCGATCAGGCGCACCTCGCGGGCATCAATGCGGTTGTTGATCTTGTGCTCGTCTTCCTTCTGCGGAACAGGAGCATTGCGGTTGAACGAAGGGCGGCGTGGGGGCAGGCTCAAGTGGTCGGTCTCTCCTGTTGTGGTCCGCCGGCCCCGCAAGGATGTTTTGCGAATCCGGCGGGCATTGGTTAGCAAGGAAAACCTGCAAAATGAAGGGGTTTTAATGGCAATGGGCCGGGTGGCATTTGACGACAATCTTCCGGGATGCCGGCTTGCCTACATGAAGGACGGGGCGGCCGACGATATCGGCCCCTGCGGCATCGTCTGGCTCGGGGGCTACAAGTCCGACATGACGGGAACCAAGGCCGAAAACCTGGCCGACCTCGCCCGCGCCTCCCGCCGGAACCTGCTGCGCTTCGACTATACCGGGCATGGCCAGTCCGACGGCCTGTTCGTGGACGGAACCATCACGGGCTGGCTGGAGCAGGCAACCCACATGTTCCTGCGCCATACCCAAAATCCCCGGATCATCGTCGGTTCCAGCATGGGGGGCTGGCTGGCCCTGCTGCTGGCCCGCCGCCTGATGAAGGAAGATCCGCTGGCGGCCCGGCGCATCGCAGGCCTCGTCCTCATCGCCCCCGCAACCGACATGACCCGCGACCTGATGTGGGAGAATTTCGGCGCCGAGGCCCGGGAGGAACTGCTGGAGCGCGGCGTCTATCTCCGTCCCTCGGAATATGGCGAACCCTATGCCATCACCCTCCGGCTGCTGGAGGATGGGGCCAAGCACCTGATTCTGGAGGAAGGCCTGTCGCTGCACATGCCGGTGCGCATCCTGCAAGGGAGCGCCGACGTCGATGTTCCCCCCTCCCATGCGGTGAAAACCTTTGAGGCGCTGGAGGCGAGCGACATCACGCTCACCTTTCTCAAGGGCGGCGACCATCGTCTTTCCACCGCCGTGCAGTTGCGCATCATGCAGGAGACAGTGCTGCAACTGGCGGAACGCGCCGACGGTATCCGCTACTGAGGTTTTCCCGCCCCCGGAAGGAGTGCTGCAAGCCCTTCGTGGAAACTCGGATAGAGGAAACGATAGCCCAGCTCCTCCTTCACGCGGCGGTTCGCCACTCGCTTTGAATCGGCATAGAAGCTCCGCGCCATGGGCGAGAGCTCCGCATCCGCAAAGGCGATGGCGGGAGGCACGGGTTTCCCGAGAAGCTCCGCCGCATGCTCAACAACATCCTGCGGCGGGCAGGGGTCATCATCGGCGACATTGTAAGCGGTCCCCGGATGAGGCCGGGCCATGGAGGCGAGCAGGATGCCGGCGATATCATCCACATGGATGCGGCTGAACACCTGGCCCTCCTTGATGATACGTTTGGCAGTTCCATCCAGCACAGTTTCAAGCTGGTTGCGCCCGGGGCCATAGATACCGGCGAGGCGGAAGATGTGGAGTGGCAAACCATTGAGGCGATGGAGCCGGAGCCACGCCTCCTCCGCCGCAAGCCGCCGCCGCCCGCGTTCGGTGTTGGGCGTGAGTGTTGTGGCCTCGTCGATCCAGGCCCCGCCATGGTCGCCATAGACACCGGTGGTCGAGAGGTAGGCCGCCCATGTGAGGCGATGGACCTGCCGCTGCAACGCCGCCCCAAACCGCAACAGCACGGGATCACCGGAGTCCCCCGGCGGCACGGAGGAAACGATATGGGTCACGTCGTCGGGAATATCGTTCAGCGCATCGAAGCGGACGCCGTTCACTCCCCGCGCCCGCAGGCGGGCGGCCCCTTCTTCGCTGCGGCTGGTGCCGGTGATGCGCCATTGCGCGGGATCGAGCCGGCGGGTCAGGGCTTCCGCCGAGAATCCGAAACCGAAAAACAGGATGTGGTTCATGCTGCCTGCCATTCTTCCCGCACGCCCGCGTCATTTTCCAGAGGCAAATATCTGGCGCGCAACTGGTCATGAACAGCGCCTTCGGCCAGTTGCGCATGCGCCCACACTGCCATGGCCCGTACCAATGGCGAGGCATCCGCGAGACGGGCCGCAATGATGGGGATGAGGGCCGCATCGCCGCTGTTGCCCGCAGCGATGAGACAGTTGCGGAGGAAACGCTCACGCCCCACACGCTTCACCGGCGAGCCCGAAAAGAGCTGCCGGAAAGACGCATCGTCGAGTGCCAGCAGATCGGCCAATCGCGGTGCCACGAGGTCATCACGGGCCACGAGTTTCGCTTCGTTGCAAGCCTGCGCAAACTTGTTCCAGGGACAAACGGCAAGGCAATCATCGCAGCCATAGATGCGGTTGCCCATGGGCTTGCGGAACTCCCGCGCGATGTGGTCCGTGTGCTCGATGGTAAGATAGGAAATGCAGCGCCGCGCATCGAGCCGGTAGGGCGCCGGAAAGGCCCGCGTCGGACAGATGTCCAGGCAGGAACGGCAGGTGCCGCAATGATCCTCTTCCGCCGTGTCTGATGGCAAAGGAACGGTGGTGAGGATGGTGCCGATGAAGAACCAGTTTCCGGCCTCGCGCGACACAAGGTTGCTGTGCTTGCCCTGCCAGCCCAGTCCCGCCTGCGCCGCCAGCGGTTTCTCCATCAGCGGGGCGGTATCGACGAAGACTTTCACCTCGGCACCGGCGGTTGCCGCAAAGACCTGCGCCAGCTGCTTCAGCTTGCCCTTGAAGACCTCGTGATAATCGCGGTTCAGCGCATAGACAGAAATGACGCCCGCCGATGTGTCGTCAAGCCGCGACAGGGGATCGATGGCGGGCGTGTAGGGTTGGGCAAAGACAATGGCTGTGCGCGCTTCGCTCCACATGGCCTCGGGCGAAGCGCGGCGCTCCGCCGTCTCGGCCATCCACGCCATGTCGCCGGCATGACCGGCATCCAGAAATGTCTGCAATCGTTCCGCCACGGTGGGCGGGAGACGTGCTTCCGTCACCCGCAGGAGCGGAAGCCCCTCGCGCACGGCCGCCTGACGCAGACGGGCGAGCGCCTTTTTCGCCGTCTCAGAAATCGAGCTCGGCATAGTGGGCCGATGGCGCAACACCGGGAATGACATCGCCCAGCAGCGCGCGGAAGGAAGGCCGCGACTTGATCCGGCTGTACCAGTCCTGCGCGATGGGATGATCGGCCCAGTTGATCTCGCCGAGATAATCAATGGCGGAGATATGGGCCGCCGCGGCGAGATCGGCGAGCGACAGTTCATTTCCCGCAAGCCACGAGCGCTGCTCGGCCAGATAGGCGAGATAATCGAGATGGGGCTTCAGCAATTGCAGGCCGGTGCGCATCCGCTGCATGTCGGGAGAACCGCGGCCATTGCCGGGTGCTGCGACGAAGCGGCGGATGACCTTTTCGGTGAGCACGGGCTCCGTCACCTCGGCGTAGAACTTGATGTCGAACCAGGCCACGAGGCGGCGTACCTCGGCCCGTGCCAGCGTGTCGCCGGGAATGAGGGGACGTTCGCGGCCCAGCGTTTCCTCCAGATATTCCGTCAGCGCTTCCGCGCCCGCCACCACCGCGCCATCGTCCTCCACGTAGACAGGCGTGAGGCCCGTCGGGTTGAGATCGATCAGCTGATCCGACGGTTGCCACGGCCGTTCCTCACTGAGGAGCGGAGCCGCGCCGTATTCGGCGAGCGCCAGGCGCATGCGCCGGCCATGGGGATCAAGCGTGAAATGGTAGAGTTTGGGCATTCCGGAACCGGTATGAATGAATCCACAGCCGTGAAAACCCGCTGTTTTCCGGCCATTGCCCCCGCATTTGGCCCCAATTATGACGTTTGTCCACATGGCACCAGCGATTCGCTGGTCTAGACCATGGGACGCGGGGGCGGTGAGCGGCATGTTTCTAGAGCAGATCATAGTACTGGCCCTGATCCAGGGCATCACCGAGTTTCTCCCGGTCTCGTCTTCCGGGCATCTCATTCTTGTGCCCGCGCTCACCGGCTGGAAGGACCAGGGGGTGCTCACCGACATGGTGACGAACCTCGGCACGCTCTCCGCCGTCATCATCTATTTCTGGCGCGATGTGGTGGCGATGGTGCGCGGTACATTCGACCTCGTGATGCGGCGCAGTTCGGCGGGCGCGCGGCTCGCACTCAACGTGATGATCGGCACCGTGCCCATCGTGCTGGTGGGCCTTGTGATGAAGGCCACGCACCTTGATGACCACATCCGCAGCGCCACGCTGGTAGCGGTGAATGCGATCGTCTTCGGCATCCTGCTCTATGCGGCGGATGCCTACGGTCTTCTCACCCGCACGGTGCGCGACATGTCGTGGAAGGTGGCGCTCGCCATCGGCTGCGCCCAGGCGCTGTCCCTGTCACCGGGCACGAGCCGCTCCGGCATCACCATGACGGCAGCGCGCGCCATGGGCTATGTGCGGCCCGAGGCGGCACGCTTTTCCTTCCTGCTCTCCATTCCGGCAAATGGCGCGGCATCGGCGCTGGTGATCGGCGATGCCTTGTCGAGCGGCGAACGGCTGACCGGCGATGTCATCATGACCGGCGTTCTCACCTTCTTCGTGGCGCTGCTGGCGATTGCCTTCCTGATGCGCATGCTGCGCACCATGAGCTTCCTGCCCTTCGTGATCTACCGGGTCATTCTCGGCGGCGCCCTGCTGGGCCTGATCTTCGCCGGCGTTCAGTTGGGAACGGTGAACTGACCTTCCTTGCGGAAGCGGTAGAGATAGGTGGGAACGATGGTCGCAAAGGCGCGCGGCGTGATGCCGAGCCCTGCGAGATCACGTCCCTCTGCATGCGCCGCCGCGCTCACCACGTTGTTGCCCTGTAGCATTTCCACCTGATCGGCGTTGATGGGCGCTCCGGGCAGCCAACCGATGAGGAGACCGAAGAGTTTGGCCGCGCCGTGGGGCAGTGGCAGCAGCAGGCGCTTGCGCTGCGTCACATCCACCACATACTGCATCATGTCCTGAAGCGTGCCTGTCGCCGGTCCACCCAGCTCGTAGGTCTTTCCGTCGGCCACACCCCGGTCGACCAGCGTCGCCATGGCTTCGGCAACGTCGCCCACGAACACGGGCTGCACTTTGGTCTCGGGTGCGATCACCGGCAGCACCGGCGCGAAGCGGACGAGGCCAGCCATGCGATTGAAGAAACGGTCGTCAGGACCAAACACCACGGAGGGCCGCACCACCATGGCACCGGGGAAGGCGCGGGCGGTGGCTGCTTCCGCCTTGGCCTTGGCTTGTGAAGCGAGGCTGGGCGATTCGGCATCGGCAGCCATGCCCGACACCATGAGCATCAGGCTGGCCTTGGCCTGCCGTGCGGCCTTGGCCACGGCCTCGGAGCCGAACACAACCACGGCGTCAAAGGATTGCGCGCCGCTGGAGACATCCGTGCCCGTGGCATTGATGACGGCGTAGGCTCCCTCGCAGGCGGCCGCGACCGATGCGGGGTAGCGCAGGTTCGCCTGCACCAGGGCGATCTGCCCGGGCGTGCCCAGCGGCAGGACATGGCCCGCGAGGTCGGGACGGCGGCAGGCGACGCGGATTCGATAGCCCCGCTTGGCGAGGCTGCGGACGATCTGGCGTCCGATAAAGCCGGAACCGCCGAACACCGTGACAAGCTTGTCGGATGGAGTGGAGACCAAGGAACCCTCGCGCGGAATTGAATGCTTGAATTGGGCGCTCTTTTAGCGATTTGGCGCGGCAATGCAAAGACAACACAATGCCGAAAAGCCTTGGTTGACAAAATGCAGCACCCCCGCGTAAGAGCCCAGCCGGAAACTGGCCCTGATGGCGGAATTGGTAGACGCACTAGTTTCAGGTACTAGCGATGAAAGTCGTGGAGGTTCGAGTCCTCTTCAGGGCACCATGCTTCGCACACGGGCGAGGCAATACATGACGGCGGGTGACCGTCGAATTCTGCCGCATTGAGTTGGCATCACTCTCCCTGTATGCGCAGTCCCGGTTGTGCAGGCCCGGCTCTTCCCCCCAGGGCTCTAGGGCCGAAGCGGCCTTAATTCCGATGTTGCAGAAGGTTAGAAACGTTCCATGGCTGTCAAAATGTACCGCGGCGACCTGCCGGCCGATTTCAATCCCGGCACGGCCGTGGCGATCGATACCGAAACAATGGGACTGAACCCCCGCCGCGACCGTCTTTGCGTCGTGCAGATCTCGACGGGCGACGGCAATGCCCATCTCGTGCAGTTCGATGCCGGCGCTCACGCAGCACCGCGCCTGAAGGCCCTCCTGGAAGACCGCGCCGTCCTCAAGATCTTCCATTACGCACGTTTTGACGTGGCCGTGCTGAAGCAATACCTCGGCGCCGACACCGGCCCCCTCTACTGTACCAAGATCGCCTCGCGCCTGGCCCGCACCTACACCGACAAGCACGGCCTCAAGGACGTCTTGCGCGAACTCCTCGGCATCGACGCCAACAAGCAGCAGCAGAGCTCCGACTGGGGCTCCCATGTGCTGAGCGAGGCGCAGAAGACCTACGCCGCCCAGGACGTGCTCTATCTTCATGAATTGAAGACCCGCCTCGACCAGATGCTGGAGCGGGAGGGACGCATGCATCTCGCCAGGGCGTGCTTCGATTTCATTCCTGTCCGATCTGCCCTCGACCTCGGCGGCTGGGGTGAAGAAGATGTCTTCGCACATTCATGACATGGCGGGCGATGGCGGCTCGCGGGCCATCGGTGCGCCTGTAAGGCGTGCCAATGCGCGCGCCGGCCTGACGCGCTGGCTCTCCTACGTCATCGTGGCTGCCGCTGCCGGGCTGGCCGTGACCTTTGCGGTGGAACTCGGACTGTTCACGCCGAAGATCCAGAAGACCGATGCGCCTCTGGCACCCGTGGAAAGACCAAACCAGATCACTGGCGGACCGTCCAAGATTTCCGGCTTCGACAAGAACAACCTGCCCTTCGAGATCACCGCGCAAAAGGGCGTGCAGGATGAAAAGATCGAGACGGTCGTGCACCTGGAAACGGTCGACAGCAACTTTGCGCGGCCCAACGGGGCCAAGCTGAACATCACCTCGATTGGGGCTGTCTACGAGACCAAGACGAAGGCGCTGGAACTCGATGGCAATGTGGTTTTCGCGGAAGGCGACCGCTTCCGCGCCCACATGGACAAGGCCGCCGTGAACATGGCAGACCAGACCCTCACCTCGAGGTCGCCGGTGGCAGTCGATATCATCGGTGGAAAGATCACGGCGGACAGCCTGACCATCACGTCCAATGGCGAGCGCATTCTTTTCAGGGGTGGCGTCAAGGCGCGCTTCGTGACACAAAAGGGCAACCCAGGAGACGGTGAATGAAGAATTGGATCATGATGCTGGCCGTGGCCGCATCCTTCGCGGGATCGGCGCCCAGGCTGGCGCTGGCACAGGCGCAGGAGGAAAGCGTCAACATCGAAGCCAGCGAAATGGAAATCATCGACGCCGACAAGCGCGCCATCTTCCGGGGCGACGTGGTGGCTCAGCGCTCCAGCGAGACGATCAAGGCCGACCAGATGGTGGTGGACTACGTTGATGTGAAGCAGCCCGATGGGACCTCGAAGTCGGAAGTCGACACCATGGATTGCACCGGTGGTGTGACCATCACGACCCCGACCCAGACCATCACCGGCACCCGCGCCGTCTTCCACATCCGCCGTGACGAACTGAATGTCACCGGCAACGTCAAGGTGGTGCAGGGCAAGACGGTCCTGCGCGGACCAGAGCTGGTGGCCAATCTCAAGACCAAGCGCACCGTCATGAAGGGTGGCCGCGTCAAGGGCACATTCGTGCCGAAGTGACCGCACAAATCGCAGCTTCACGCAAAATTAAGATAAATGCTTCGTAATCACCAGGCGTCCAGCACCGGATCTCGGGTTCGTCCCCGCCCCATGGCCCCCCGCCCACAGCGGCAGCCACAGGGCAGTGGCCGTCCCATGATGCAGCCTCCGGCCGAAGGCCTGACCGCGACCATGCTCGCCAAGAGCTATCGCAACAGGCCGGTGGTCCGGGATGTGTCGGTTTCGGTGCGGCGTGGCGAGGCTGTTGGCCTGCTTGGTCCCAATGGCGCCGGCAAGACGACCGTGTTCTACATGATCACGGGACTGATTGCCGCCGACAAGGGCTCGATCAGGATCGATGGCGAAGATGTGACCCACTTGCCCATGTACCAAAGGGCCAGGCTGGGGATCGGGTATCTTCCCCAGGAAAGTTCCATTTTCCGGGGCCTCACCGTTGAACAGAATCTGCGTGCAGTGCTTGATCTTCATGAGAAGGACAAGTCCGAACGCGAGCGTCAGTTGCGTGAGTTGTATGATGAGTTCTCAATTGCCCACCTCCGGCATTCGCCGGCTGTTGCGCTCTCTGGCGGAGAACGTCGCCGGGTGGAAATCGCCCGCGCCCTCGCCGCCAAGCCCCAGTACATGCTCCTCGATGAGCCCTTCGCCGGGATTGATCCGATTGCGATCGGTGATATTCGCGCCCTGGTGCGACAGCTCACCGCTCGGGGAATCGGGGTGCTTATTACGGATCACAATGTCCGTGAAACCCTCGAACTCATCGACCGTGCCCTCATCATCCATGAGGGCCATGTCCTGACCGAGGGCAGCCCGCAACAAATCGTTAACGATCCCGACGTGCGGCGCTACTATCTTGGTGAATCCTTCAGCCTCTGATGGCAGGAGGAGGCACGATGGGTCTCAGTCAAAAATTAATTCTGAAACAGGGCCAGTCCCTGGTGATGACGCCGCAACTGCAGCAGGCGATCAAGCTGTTGCAGATGTCATCCATGGAATTGCAGGCCTTTGTCGATGCCGAGCTGGAGCGCAACCCGCTTCTCGAACGCGAAGAAGCCTCTTCCGAGCCGCAAGCCGGCACGCCTGAAAAGCAGACCCCCGACAGCCTCGACGAAACATTCACCAGTCGCAATGCCGCCCCCGAGGACATGGGCGGCGATGCCGAGGCGCCCGAAGGCGCCTCTGCGCGCATGGCCGATGAAGCTTCGATGCCGCGTGATTCCGGCTGGGCCAGCCTGCGCTCGTCCGGCCACCTTTCGTTTGACGGCGAGGACGGCGATTTTGCCGCCAATCTCTCCAGCGGCATTTCGCTCGCCGAACACCTCACCTCGCAGCTCAATCTGGAATTCACCGCCCCCGCCGACCTGATGATCGGCCAGCACCTGATCGGCATGCTGAACGATGCGGGCTATCTCTCTGGCGAACCCGAGAGCCTGTGCGAAACCCTCAAGGCCACGCCCCAGCAGATCGAGGATGTCCTCGCTCGCCTCCGCCGCTTCGAGCCGGCCGGTGTGTTTGCCCGCGACCTTGCGGAATGCCTGAAACTGCAATTGCAGGACCTCGACCGTCTCGATCCCGCCATGGCCGCCCTCATCGACAATTTGCCCCTCGTGGCACGGCGCGATTTCAGCACGCTCCGCGTCCGTTGCGCCGTCACCATGGATGACCTGCAGGACATGCTGGCGGAACTGCGCGCCCTCAATCCCAAGCCCGGCCTCGCCTTCGGCAGCGAGCCCACGCTTCCGGTGGTGCCGGACGTCTTCGTGCGGCCCTCGCCCGACGGCAACTGGATCATCGAATTGAACAGCGAGACCTTGCCGCGTGTTCTCGTCAACAACCGCTACATGGCCACGGTATCGCGCGGCGCCCGCAGTGAAGACGACAAGCTCTTCCTCGCCGGATGCCATGCCCAGGCGGCATGGCTGGTCAAGAGCCTCGAACAGCGCGCCAAGACAGTGCTGAAGGTCGCGCGTGAGATCGTGCGCCAGCAGGATGGCTTCCTCATTCATGGCGTACAGCACCTTCGCCCCATCACGCTGAAGATGGTGGCTGATGCGATCGAGATGCATGAGTCGACGGTGAGCCGCGTCACCTCGAACAAGTATATCGCAACACCGCTCGGCACATATGAACTCAAATATTTCTTCACCACGGCCATTGCCTCGGCCGATGGCGAAGGCGATGCGCACTCCGCCGAAAGCGTGCGCCACCGGATCCGCGAGATGATCGCGAAGGAGAATCCCGAGGCCATTCTCTCCGATGACGACATTGTGGCAGCGCTGCGCCTCGAGGGTGTGGATATCGCCCGGAGGACAGTCGCTAAATATCGGGAATCGCTAAATATATTGTCATCCGTGCAGCGTCGCCGGGAGGCCCGGTTGAAGGGTTGACTTGCGTCCGTGGCGCGCCTATCCAGCGCCCGTCTGAATGGAAACGGCATGAACCAAGATGGTGCAGTGCCCAACAACAACACTTTTCACAAGCCAGCTCCGCCGCCATTGACGCGAGACATTCTCGCGCCCATGTCTTGACGTCAGGCCGACTTGTACGAACCGGAATTGCTGATCGAATGACTCTTGCAGACATCATCGACGCCCGCGCCGTGCTTCCCGCGGTGAAGGCCCAGAACAAGAAGCAGGTGTTGCAGGAACTCTCCCAGGCGATTGCCGGACTTGTTGCTGCCGACCAGCGTGTTGTCTTCGAAACGCTGAACCGCCGCGAGAAGTTGGGCTCGACCGGCCTCGGCCAGGGCATTGCCATTCCGCACGGCCGTCTCCCCAACATCAACCGCGTCTACGGCCTCTTCGCGCGTCTCGCCACACCGGTTGATTTCGACAGCATCGATGGCCAGCCGGTGGACCTCGTCTTCGTGTTGCTGGCACCCGACCATGCCGGCGCCGATCATCTCACCGCCCTGGCCCGCATCTCGCGCCTGCTGCGCGAACCGGCGACGCTCGCCAAGCTGCGCGGCACCGATACGGCGGAAGGCCTCTACGCCATCCTCACCGAACCCTCGGCCACGCAGTCAGCCGCCTGACCTCAGCGCAAGCGGCGCGGGGCCACGGCCTGCGCCTCCAGCGGATTCTCCGGCCAGTAGTGTTTGGGATAGCGTCCGCGCATGTCCTTGCGCACATCGGCATAGGCATTGGTCCAGAAGGTTTCGAGTGACTGCGTGACGGCAACAGGCCGGCCCGCGGGTGACAGCAATTCGATCCGCAGCCGGGCCCGGCCCTCCGCCACCTGCGGGGCCGCATGAAGCCCGAACATCTCCTGCAGGCGCACACGCAACACCGGATCACCATCGGTGTCATAGTCGATCCTGTAATGCCCGCCCGACGGCACCTCCATGCGCTGTGGCGCAAGCGCCTGGATGCGCGAGAGAAGCGCGTGCGGCACGAGGCTGCGCAGGATGGCGTGCATGTCGAGGCGTGCGAGGTCGTTCTTCCGGCTCATGCCCGCCAGATAGGGCAGCAGCCAATCGTCGCGTGTTGCCATGAGGGCACCATCCGACACATCAGGCCAGCCCGCGTCCGGCATGGTGCGCGCCAGGAAGCGGATGCGCTGGCGCAGCCCGTTTGCGCCCTCGCTCCACGGCAGGACGGAAAGGCCCATCGCCCGCACGCCATCCAGCATGCCCTTCGCCAGGGCTTCGGCATCGGGTGAGGGCAGCGGCTTTTCTGCCAGCACAATCGCCCCCAGCGTGCGCGTTTCGCTGGCGATCACGGCATTCTGCTTCGCGTCCCAGCCACCCCGCGCCTGCGTGGTGATGAGATCGCCGAAATGCCGGTCGATGTCGGCGCGCGTGAGGATACCGGCGAGGAACACCTTGGCATCCGCCTGCGCGTTGTCGAGGAGCGCGATGGCGATGAACTCAGCCTTGGCCAGCCCATCATGCTCCGCCACCACGGCACCGCCGCCATTGGCCATGCGGAAGCGGTTGCCGCCGCGCCGTTGCGCAATGCGGTCGGGATAGGCGAGGGCCAGCAGGACGCCATGGGAAATCCCAGCCGTGTCTTCACCACAGCGCAGGAGATCGATGATCTGCCGGGCCGATTGGCGAATGCGCTCGCGCGCCGGGCCGCGCAGATGCAGGAGCCGGGCCTCGATGTCGGCACTCGTGTCGCGGGGCAGGCCGTCGCGCTCGCTGATCATCGCCGCCGTCTCCGCCGCTGCACGGGCAGCACCGAGCGCCTGCGCCCTCACCACCATGTGCGCCAGTCGCGGGTGGAGCGGCAGACGCGCCATGGCCCGGCCATGGGGCGTGATGGAATGGGTCGCATCAATGGCGCCCAGCTGCCGCAGCAGGTCCTGCGCCTGCGCGAAGGCGGCGGCTGGCGGCGCTTCCAGCCACGGCAGGCCTTCGCGCGCAGTGACGCCCCACTGCGCCATCTCGAGCGCAAGCGGGGCAAGATCCGCCACGCGGATTTCGGGCGCGTCGTGGGCGGCAAGCGCCTTCGTTTCCGCCTCAGGCCACAGCCGGTAGCACTGGCCGGGGCCGAGACGACCGGCGCGGCCCTTGCGCTGTTCAGCCGAAGCCTGGCTCACGCGCACCGTTTCCAGCGCCGTCATGCCCGATGCCGGATCAAAGCGCGGCGCGCGCTTCAGCCCCGTGTCGATCACCGCTTCAATGCCTTCGATGGTGAGGGAGGTTTCCGCGATGGTGGTGGCGAGCACGATCTTGCGCTCCCCCTCCGCCGGCTTGCGGATCGCCTCGTCCTGCTCAGCGAAGGACAGCGCGCCATAGAGGGGCCGCACCTCTGTACGGGCCGGCAGATCGAGCTTGCCCAGCGCCTCCGCGGTGCGGCGGATTTCACCTTCCCCCGGCAGGAACACGAGAAGGCTCCCCTTCACGTCGCGCAAGGCGCGGGCCACGGCCTTCACCGTCTCGTCAATCAGCGTGAAGCGCGTGGGGCGTTCGAGTGCCGTGATACCCACCGGGAACATGCGGCCCGCTGTCTGCACGAGTGGTGCATCGCCCAGATGCGCGCACAGGATTTCCGCATCGAGGGTTGCCGACATCACGAGAATCTTGAGGTCGGGCCGCAGGCCCCGCTGCACATCCAGCGTCAGCGCCAGCCCGAAGTCGCCATCAAGACTGCGCTCGTGGAATTCGTCGAAGATGACGAGGCCCGTGCCAGCAAGTTCCGGATCCTGTTGCAGCCGCCGCGTGAGGATGCCTTCGGTGACCACTTCGATCCGCGTCCTGGCCGAGACCTTGCGTTCGAGGCGCACCGTGTAGCCCACGGTTTCGCCCACTGCCTCGCCGAGGGTGTCGGCCATGCGCTTTGCCGAGGTGCGCGCCGCGAGGCGCCGGGGCTCCAGCATGACGATCTTCTTCGCCCCGAGCCATGCCGCGTCTTTCAGAAGCAGCGGCACCCGCGTCGTCTTGCCCGCACCGGGTTCCGCCACCAGCACAGCCGCCCCGTTTGCCGCCAGGGCAGCGGAGAGTTCGGGAACGATGCGATCGACGGGAAATTCCATGGCGCGGGGCTTAGCGGGATTGGGCCGGGGAAGCCAGACGAGGCATCGCCCTCACATCCTGCGGTTCGCGCCGCCCCTCATGCCACCTCTTGCGACCAGGGTGGATCGGCTCCGGGGCGCGAGACCGTGACGGCGGCGCATTTCATGGCGAAGGCGGCAGCCGCAGCGAGTTGCGCTTCATCCAGCGCCGCGACCGCCGCCTTGCTTAGGAGACCGTTGCGCTGGAGTTGGCAGAGGAAACCCGCGGTGAACGTGTCACCGGCTCCGACCGTATCCGCGACCGTCACCTTTGGCGCGGCAAGCGAGACCTGCCGGCCACTCGCAAAGACTTCAACGCCGGCGCCGCCCCGCGTGATGGCAACGACCTTGGCGCCTGACTTCAGCCATTTGCGCGCAGCAGTGGCGAGATCGTTCTTGCCGGTCATCCACGCCACGTCCTCGTCTGAAATCTTGACGATGTCGGCGAGCGCCATCATCCGTGCCAGCCGCGCCAGATGCGCCTTGCGATCCTTGATGAGCGACGCCCGGATGTTGGGATCAATGGAGATGACGCGGTTTCGGGCCTCGCGCTTCAACAGAGCCTCATAGGTTCCGCCCTCCGGTTCCGGGATGAGCGAAATCGATCCGAAGTGGAGCGCCGCCACGGCCTTGGGCAGCTTCGGCAGGTCGGCCTTCACCAGGTTCCGCCCGGCAGAGGCATCGTCAATGAAAGAGTAGCGGGCATGGCCGCCATCCAGCTTCACGAAGGCAAGCGTGGTATGCTGCGGCTTGGTCCGCAGGTATTTGAGGCTGACATGGCTGGCGCTCAGCCCCTCGCGCAGGCTGTCGCCGAAGAAGTCGCTGGACATGCCGGCAAACAGCGCCACCGGCACATCAAGCCGCCCGAGCGCGATGGCGGTGTTGTAGACCGAGCCGCCGTTCACGGGTTGGTAAACCAGCGCGCCGTCCTTGCCTTCGCGCGGCAGAAAATCGATCAGGGCTTCCCCGCAGCACAGGATCATGGAATGCTTCCCCCTTCAGGCATGCGTTTTCGGCAATAAATCATGGCGATTGATTTATTGCCAGTGCTTTTGAAGTCGTCTAGGAAGCGTCGCAATTCTGAGGTACGCACCTCAACCGGCCCGGAGAGGGCGGTCAACCCAGCAGGTGAGAATGACAACCCGCATCATCCCCGTCGACGATTTTGATCTCGTGATCTTCGGAGCCACCGGAGACCTGTCCCAGCGCAAGCTGCTGCCCGCACTCTTCCATCGTGATGAGCAGGGCCAGCTGCCCGACGGTGCCTGCATCATCGGCACCTCCCGCAAGCCCATGACCCACGATGAATTCAAGGCCTTCGCGGCGGAGGCCATTGCGCCTCATGCCAAGGCGGGCAACACGCCCGAAACCGTGGTGCAGCGCTTCCTCGCGCGCCTCCGCTATTATGCGGCGGAAGCCACGAAGGACGACGGCTGGCTGGCGCTGGAGCAGGAACTCGCCGACCGCAAGGACGTGATCCGCGTTTTCTATCTCGCCGTGGGCCCCGATCTCTTCGGCGCCATCTGCGAACGCCTGGGTCACCATGGCCTGGTGACGGCGAAGTCGCGCGTGGTGGTGGAAAAACCGCTGGGCAAGTCCGGCGCTTCGGCTGACGCGCTCAACAACGTCATCGGCAAGGTCTTCCCCGAACCCGCCATCTACCGCATCGATCATTACCTCGGAAAGGAGACGGTGCAGAACCTGATGGCGCTGCGCTTTGCCAATCTCCTTTTCGAGCCCCTGTGGAACCACAAGTACATTGACCACGTGCAGATCACCGTTGCCGAGACTCTGGGGGTCGAAGGCCGTGCCGGATATTATGATACGGCGGGCGCCGTGCGCGACATGGTGCAGAACCATCTGTTGCAGCTTCTTTGCCTCACTGCCATGGAACCACCCTCCTGCCTCAGCGCCGATGCGGTGCGCGACGAGAAGCTCAAGGTGCTGAAGTCGCTGAAGCCCATGACGGCGGAGCGGCTGGAGAACCATATCGTGCGCGGACAGTACCGCGCGGGCGCTGCGGCCTCCGGTCCGGTGCCGGGTTATCTGGAAGAGCTGGGCAATCCGTCCTCGGAGACGGAGACCTTCGTGGCGTTGAAGGCGGAGCTTCGCAGCTGGCGCTGGAACGGCACGCCCTTCTACCTCCGCACCGGAAAGCGCTTGCCATCGCGCGTGTCGGAGATCGTGGTGCAGTTCCGCAACATTCCGCACAATGTCTTCGAGGCCTCCGCCGGACCGCCCATGCCCAACCGGCTGGTGATCCGACTGCAACCCAATGAAGGCGTGCAGCTCGACCTGATGATCAAGGACCCGGGACCGGGCGGCATGCGCCTGCAGCAGGTGCCGGTGGACATGACCTTCAAGGAAGTCTTCAACGTCCGCAACCCGGATGCCTACGAACGCCTGCTCACCGACGTGGTTCGCGGCAACCAGACGCTCTTCATGCGCCGCGATGAAGTGGATGCCGCATGGGCCTGGATCGACCCCATCCTCGACTACTGGAAGGCCTCCCATGATGTGCCGAAGCCCTACACGGCAGGTACATGGGGTCCGGCCTCGGCCATCGCCCTGATCGAGCGCGATGGCCGCACCTGGCACGACGAGGGCATGGCGTGATCCGCAAGCACAACACCTTCGCCACCCGCGCGGACCTTGCCGCAGCGCTCGCCCGCGACGTGGCGCAGGCCCTCGCGGCAAGGATTGCAGCCGCAGGTTCTGCCACCCTCGCGGTCTCGGGTGGCACGACGCCGGCCCTGTTCTTCACCGCTCTGTCGCTGCAGGAGATCGACTGGAGCAAGGTTACGGTGACGCTGGTGGATGAGCGCCAGGTGCCGGAAGCAAGTCCGCGCTCCAACGCAGCACTTGTGCGCAAGATGCTGATGGCGGGCAAGGCCGCGAAGGCCCGCTTCGTGCCGCTTTTCGAAAATGAAGCGGAAGCATCAGGGCTCTCTCTTGATGTGGTGGTGCTTGGCATGGGCAATGACGGCCACACCGCCTCCTTCTTCCCCGGCGGCGATGCGCTGGCTGTGGCCATTGATCCGCAAACGGAGAAAAACATCGTTCCGTTGAACGCGCCCGCGGCAGGAGAGCCCCGGCTCACCTTCACGCTTCCGAAGTTGCTGGCGGCGTCCACCCTCTGCCTCCATATCGAAGGTACCGGAAAAATGAAGGTGCTGGACGAGGCCGTGAGGGGAAGCGATGCGCAAGCGATGCCCATCCGTGCCGTGCTCGCTGCGGCAACGCCACTTGATCTCTATTGGTGCCCCTGAACGAGGATCCGCCATGACCGTCACCTCCACCATCTCCGCCGTCACCGAAAAACTGATCGCCCGCTCCCGGGCCTCGCGGGGCCGCTATCTCGACCGCATCGCCAGGGCGCAGGCGAGCACGCCCGCCCGCAAGACGCTGGGTTGCGCCAACATCGCCCACGGCTTTGCCGCCTGCGGCGTGCAGGACAAGCACGCCTTGCGCCATGGCGAAGGCCCCAACCTCGCGATTGTCACCGCCTACAACGACATGCTCTCGGCGCATCAGCCCTTCGAGCACTATCCCAACATCATTCGGGAAGCCGCCCGGACCGCAGGTGGCACAGCGCAGGTGGCCGGAGGCGTGCCCGCCATGTGCGATGGCGTGACGCAAGGCGAGGCGGGCATGGAACTCTCGCTCTTTTCGCGCGACGTGATCGCGCTCTCCACCGCCGTGGCCCTGTCGCACCAGATGTTCGATACGGCCGTGTATCTCGGTGTCTGCGACAAGATCGTGCCAGGCCTTGTGATCGGCGCCCTGTCCTTCGGGCACTTGCCAGCGCTGTTCATCCCCGCCGGCCCTATGCCCAGCGGCATGAACAACGATGACAAAGGCAAGGTCCGCCAGGCCTATGCCGAAGGCAAGGTGAGCCGCGAGGAATTGCTGGAGGCGGAAGCGCGCTCCTACCATGCGCCCGGCACCTGCACCTTTTACGGCACGGCCAATTCCAACCAGATGCTGATGGAGATCATGGGCCTGCACCTGCCGGGCACGACCTTCGTCAACCCGGGATCCGACCTGCGCGACGAAATCACCAAGGCCGCCGCCAGGCAGGCACTGTCCATCACCGCACTGGGCAACCAGTACACCCCCATCGGCAAGATCTATGACGAGAAGTCCGTGGTGAACGGCGTCGTGGGCCTGCTTGCCACGGGTGGTTCCACCAACCACACCATGCACCTGATCGCCATGGCGGCGGCGGCGGGGATTGTGCTGACCTGGGATGATCTCGCTGAACTCTCGCAAACCGTGCCGCTGCTCGCTCGCGTCTATCCCAACGGTTATGACGACGTGAACCACTTCCACGCGGCAGGCGGCATGGGCGTGCTGATCCGCGAATTGCTGGGCGCAGGCCTGCTCCACAAGGACGTGACGACGGTGATGGGCACGGGCCTTGATGGCTACCTCACCGCACCCGTGCTGGAAGACGGCAACCTGAACTGGACCCGCACGCCCGAGGCATCGAACAACACCGGGGTGCTGCGGGGCGCTGCCGATCCCTTCCAGCCCACGGGCGGCCTCAATGTGTTGAAAGGCAACATCGGCAAGGCGGTGATCAAGTCCTCCGCCATTCCCGTTGAACGTCACATCGTGGAGGCGCGCGCCAAGGTGTTCCATTCGCAGGACGAATTGAAGACGGCCTTCAAGAACGGCCTGCTGAACAGCGACGTGATCGCGGTCGTCCGCTTCCAGGGACCCAAGGCCAACGGCATGCCCGAACTTCATTCCCTCACACCGTCACTCAGCGTCTTGCAGAACCGCGGACTGGTGGTCGGCCTCGTCACCGACGGGCGCATGTCGGGTGCCAGCGGCAAGGTGCCCGCCGCCATTCACGTGACACCCGAGGCCGCCGATGGTGGACCGATCGCGCGCATCCAGGACGGCGACCTGATCCGCATCGACGCGGTGAACGGCACCTTGCAGGTTCTGGTCGATGAAGCGGAATTTGCCGCGCGGCCCCTGGCAACGGCAAACCTTGTCCCCAACGAAACAGGCGTTGGCCGCGAACTCTTCGCCGCCTTCCGCCGCATCGCAGGGCGGGCCGACCAGGGCGCATCAATCTTCGAGGTGGCGTGACGATGAACAAGCAGAAACAACACCGGACGGAAAAAATCCTCCGCGCTGCCCCCGTGGTGCCCGTGATGGTGATCGAGGACGTTGCCCAGGCCGTGCCGCTGGCCCGCGCACTGGTGAAGGGCGGACTGCCCGTTCTGGAAATCACGCTGCGCACCGCTGGTGCACTCGACGCCATCCGCGCCATCATTGCCGGGGTTGAGGGCGCCATCGTGGGGGCGGGAACAGTGCTGTCACCGGTGCAGTTGGAAATGGTGGCGGAGGCGGGCTGTGCCTTCGCCGTCTCGCCGGGGTCATCGCCGCTACTGCTCGATGCGGCGGACAGGATCGAGATGCCGCTCCTGCCGGGTGGCGTCACCGCGACGGAAGTGATGGCGCTGCTGGAGCGCGGCTACCACTTCCAGAAGTTTTTCCCCGCTGAGCCCGCAGGCGGCACGGCCTATCTCGCATCGCTGGCCCAGCCTCTGCCGCAGGTGAAGTTCTGTCCCACCGGCGGCATCAACGCAGCACTCGCTCCGTCCTATCTCAAGTTGCCGAATGTCATCACCCTCGGCGGCTCGTGGATGGCGCCCAAGGCGATGATGGCGGGAGGCGATTGGGCAGGCATTGAAAAGCTGGCGCGCAATGCAGCCGCCCTCGCCAGCACAACCACGTCGGATCACGTCGCATGAAGATCAACGGCCAATCATACCGCACCATCTGGCCTTCGGCGGACGGCACTGCTGTCGAAATCATCGACCAGACGAAGCTGCCGCACCTCTTTGAAACGGTGACCTTGCGGACACTCGAAGACGCGGCCAACGCGATTTCGGACATGCTGGTGCGCGGTGCGCCGCTGATCGGCGCAACAGGGGCCTATGGCCTTGCCCTTGCGATGCGCGCTGATGCCGGTGACGTCAGCCTGGCGCAGGCTCACGACACGCTGGTCCGCACGCGGCCCACCGCCGTCAATCTGAAATGGGCGCTGGATGCTGTTCAGGCTGTCCTCAGCCCCTTGCCGCCGCGTGAGCGTGCCAGCGCAGCCTTCGCCGAAGCCGCCCACATCGCTGATGAAGACGTGGAAACATGCGCGCGCCTCGGCGAACACGGCCTCAATCTCATCCGCGCGGTGTGGGAGAGCCAGGGACGCTCGCGCCCCGTCAACATTCTCACCCACTGCAATGCGGGCTGGCTCGCAACGGTGGACTGGGGCACGGCCACGGCACCCATCTACAAGGCCGTGGAAGCCGGAATTCCCGTCCATGTCTATGTGGATGAAACGCGGCCCCGCAACCAGGGCGCCAGCCTCACCGCCTATGAACTCAACAGCGAAAACATTCCCCACACGGTGATCGTCGATAACGCCGGTGGCCACCTCATGCAGCATGGCATGATCGATCTCTGCATCGTGGGCACGGACCGCACCACGGCCAACGGCGACGTGGCCAACAAGATCGGCACCTACCTCAAGGCCCTGGCCGCCCACGACAACGGCGTGCCGTTCTATGTGGCGCTGCCATCCTCCACCGTGGACTGGAGCATGAGCGACGGCCTGCGTGACATCCCCATCGAGACGCGCTCGCCGCGCGAGGTCACGCACATCACCGGTCTTGCGGGCAATGGCCGGCTGGAAACAGTACAGCTCACGCCCACCGGAAGTGCCGCCATCAACTACGGCTTCGACGTGACACCCGCCCGCCTCGTGACCGGCCTCATTACCGAACGCGGCGTCTGTGCCGCCACGCGCGAAGGCCTGACGGGGCTCTTTCCGGAGCGGCGATAGGGATGTCCGCCATCATGGACGGAATTGATTGACGCGATGAGGAGCGAACCCGGGCGCTCACGCCACGCTCACAACCGGCCCTCGCGCTCGGCTTCCACCTCCAGATCGTTCATCGCCGCCACATAGCGTTCGATGGCGAGTGACTCGGTGGAGAAGCCTTGACGGTAAAGCAGGAGCACGCTGACGGCGATGGTGACGGCCATCGCCACGTAGGGTCCGACGAAAAGGAACAATGCAGACACAGCGAAGTAATAGCCGCGGATGCCGTTGTTGAGGCTCTTCACCGACTCGGTCAGCACCACTGCCGTCTGCGCGATCATCACCGTGCAGTGGGGCGTGCGTGCGTCCGCGTTGTTCAGCCCGCCAATCATCGCCAGCGCGTAGGCGAGCTTGCGCAACGCATAGGTGAAGGAAAAGAACGCCGCCGCCATGATGACAGTAAGGGACGCAAAATTCATCGAGAACACGCCGAGCGACATGGGCGGAAAGAAGCTCATGGTGGTGAGGGAGGCATGCACGTGGTTGATGCTGGCCAGCGTGCCCACGAGACCCGCCAGCAGGATGAGCGTGGCCGAGCCGAAGAACGACATGCTGTTGGAAAGCTGCCCCAGCATGATCGCGTCGATCACCCGGTTCTCGCGCGGCGAATTGAGCAGCATGCGCATCCAGCGCAGCCGCACCACATGCAACTGCGCATTCAGCGTGCCCCGCCCGAGGAGCGAAAGGATGGGGCCATAGGCCGCCCACATCAGGAAGATGAGGCCGACGGCCATGAGGTGCGGAAGGTCGAAGTCGTAGGGCATCGTCTGCTGTCCTCGCCGTCAGATCAACCGTGGATTTCCTTGATCTTCTGGGCGCTGATCCCGGGTGCGCGCTCCAGCGTGTAGTTCAGGTTGAACGCCGATGATGCCAGAAGCACGGGGGCGCCGTCGAGGTCCTGTGCGATGGACGAGCGGTTGCCTTCCACGAAGCTGTCGAGCGTCTTCTTGTCGCCACTCGAAATCCAGCGCAGCACATCAAAGCGCGTCGTTTCGAAATCCACGGGCACGCCGTATTCCTGGTTGAGACGGTCCTTCAGCACGTCCAGCTGCAGCGCGCCGACAACGCCCACGATGGCGCCCGAGCCATCCATCGGCGTGAACAATTGCACCACGCCTTCCTCCGCCAGTTCTTCAAGCGCGGAACGCAGCTTCTTCGCCTTCATGGGATCGCTGAGCTTGACGCGGCGCAGGATTTCCGGCGCGAAGCTGGGCACGCCCGTGAAGACGATGTCCTCGCCTTCCGTCAGCGTATCGCCAATGCGCAGAACGCCATGGTTGGGAATGCCCACCACGTCGCCCGCATAGGCCTCCTCCGCCAGAGAACGGTCCTGCGCGAAGAAGAATTGCGGGGCATTGAGGGCGAGGGACTTTCCGGTGCGCACGATGGTCGTGCGCATGCCGCGCGTGAGCTTGCCGGAGCAGACGCGCATGAAGGCGATGCGGTCGCGGTGATTGGGGTCCATGTTGGCCTGGATCTTGAACACCACGCCCGTGAGCTTGGGCTCCACCGCCTTCACGTCGCGCTGGCGCGAATGCTGGTCGCGGGGCGGTGGCGCATACTTGATCAGCGCCTCCAGGAGATCACGCACGCCGAAGTTCTTGATGGCCGAACCGAAATAGACAGGGCTGAGATGGCCTTCGCGGAAGGCCTGCCTGTCAAAGCCCTGCGTGACCGAATGCACGAGTTCGATCTCATCGCGGAAATGGGCATCCGCACCGGGCGCCAGCAGCGCCGTCACACGTGAATCAGAGGGGCCTGATACTTCCTCGCCTTCCGGGGCGGAATCGAGCTTGCGGATGCGGGGCTCCGTGAGGTCGTAGGTCCCGGCAAAGGCCTTGCCAAGCCCGATGGGCCACACCATGGGAACCGCCGTCAGCGCCAGACCCTTTTCGATCTCGTCGATCAGGTCGAGGGGCTCGCGTGTTTCGCGGTCGAGCTTGTTGATGAAGGTGATGATGGGAATGTCGCGCAGGCGGCAGATTTCGAAAAGCTTGCGGGTGCGGTCCTCGATGCCCTTGGCGCCGTCGATCACCATGACGGCGGCGTCCACTGCGGTCAGCGTACGGTAGGTGTCTTCCGAGAAGTCCTCGTGGCCGGGCGTATCGAGCAGGTTGAAGACGCAGCCGCCGTATTCGAAGGTCATCACCGAGGTGACGACCGAGATGCCGCGCTGCCGCTCGATGGCCATCCAGTCGGAGCGGGTGCGGCGGCGGTCGCCCTTGGCGCGCACATGGCCGGCAAGCTGGATGGCGCCGCCGAACAGCAGCAGCTTTTCGGTCAGCGTCGTCTTGCCCGCGTCCGGGTGCGAAATGATGGCGAAGGTGCGCCGGCGGGCGACCTCTTGGGGAATGGTCAGTGTCACGAAACGGGGTCCGGTTTGGCTTTGCCGGGCTGTAGCGGAATGCCTTGCGGGCGTCCAGAGAGTTGCCCCGGCGCGCCTGCTGTGGCATGGGGGACGCAGAGGCTTTTCCATGACAAAACTGGCACTTCTGGGCGATATCGGCGGCACCAATTCGCGCTTCGGGCTGGTCAGCCTGGGCGCCATGGATGTGCAGGACGTCGAGGTCCTGAAGAACGACACTTTCCCGAGCCTTGAAGACGCCATTTCGCACTACGTGGCAAAACGCGGCATCACCGAACTGGCTGCTGCCGCTGTCGATGTCGCGGCCCCGGTTGACCGCGAGGTCATCACCCTCACCAACAGGGACTGGACTTTCAGCGCCGAAAGCCTGCGCAAGGCCGCCCGCGCCCGCCGCTTCCGCCTGCTCAACGACTTCGAGGCGCTGGCCTGGTCATTGCCGCACATCGGCGCGGCGGACCTGGTGCAGATCGGCGGGCGCCTCCCGCCCGAACCTCATGTGAAGGTGGTGCTGGGCCCCGGAACGGGGCTTGGCATGGCTGTTCTCGCACCCCTGCCGCAGGGCGGCTGGATGCCCATCCCCGGCGAACTCGGCCACACCACGCTGCCCGTCGTCACGGCGGAGGAGCTGGCGCTGAAGGACAAGATCGCGGGCAAAGACCTTTTCGCCGAAGCAGAAGACGTGCTCACGGGGCCTGGCCTGCTCTCCCTATACAAGGCCGTGGCGGAGAACCCCGTGCATGTGACGCCCGAAGCCGTGTTGCAGGCCGCGCTGGCGGGCGCTGATGCGGCAGCGGAAAAGACACTGGATCATTTCATGACCTTCCTCGCCCGCGCCTCGGGCGATGTGGGCATGGCGCTGCAAGCCAGGGGCGGTGTCTATCTCGCGGGCGGCATTGCCCCCTCGATTGCTGCAAAGCTGCAGCAGCCGAAATATCGCGCCGTCTTCGAGGACAAGGGCCGCATCGCCGAAGTGATGAAGCCAATCCCGTGGTTCGTGATCACCGACCGCTTCCCGGCGTTCAAGGGCTGTGCCGCAGCACTCGCTGCCATGGGGGAGTGACTCTCATGATCGACAACCGCGCCCTCATCGTCATCGATGTGCAGAACGACTTCTGCCCCGGCGGCAGACTTGCTGTGGCAGGCGGCGACGAAACCGTGCCGCTCATCAACGCGCTGATGGGGGATTTCAATCACGTCATCCTCACGCAGGACTGGCACCCGGAGGGGCATTCCTCCTTTGCCTCGCAGCATCAAGGGGCCGCGCCCTTCTCCGCCATCACCATGCCCTATGGCCCGCAGACGCTCTGGCCGGACCATTGCATCATCGGCAGCGAAGGGGCGGCCTTTCACAAGGGTCTGAACGTGACGCGCGCCGAACTCATCATCCGCAAGGGCTTCCGCAAGCCGATCGATTCCTACTCGGCCTTCTTCGAGAACGATCATGTGACGCCAACCGGCCTTGGCGGATACCTGCGCGAACGTGGCCTCACGCGCCTCACCCTGGTGGGCCTCGCCTTCGACTATTGCGTGCGTTACTCCGCCGAGGATGCCCGCGCCCAGGGCTTCGGCGTCACCGTGATCGAAAAGGCCACGCGCGCCATCGACCTCAACGGCAGCGCCGCGGTCACGAAAGCGAGCTTCGCCGAACGGGACATCGTGCTGGCATGAACCTGCTTTTCCCCGCACAGGCCTCCGTGACACTGCCTGTCACTGGCACGGCACAGCGCTTTCCGCTGCATCGCATTTATTGCGTGGGCCGCAACTACAATGAGCACGTGGTCGAGATGGGCGGCGTGGCAGGGCGCGATCCGCCCTTCTTCTTCTCCAAGCCCAACGACGCCATCGTGCTTGATGGACGCTTTCCCTATCCGCCCATGAGCCGCGATGTGCATCACGAGATCGAACTGGTGGTGGCGCTAGGTCCGGACACGAAAATCTGCGGCTATGCCGTCGGCATCGACTTCACCCGCCGTGACCTGCAGGCCGAGGCAAAGAAGCTGGGACGGGCCTGGGACACGGCCAAGGCCTTCGACTTCTCCGCCCCCGTCAGCGCCATCACGCCGCGCACCGATATGCTCTCGTCCGGCGCCATCTGGCTCGACGTCAACGGCACGCGGCGGCAGACGGGCAATCTTCGCGACATGATCTGGAACGTGCAGGAAATCATCGACTCGCTCGGCGAGTACTTCATCCTGAAGCCCGGCGACATCATCTTCACCGGAACCCCTGCAGGCGTGGGCGCGGTGCAGAAGGGCGACAGGCTCAGCGGCGGCATCGAAGGCGTGGGCGACATCAGCGTCGTCGTCACGTGAGTGACCGGCTGAAGGCAATCCTGCTGGTGATGGGCGCCATGGCCACCTTCACCGTGCTGGACACATCCGCGAAATACGCCGCCCAGAGCCTTCCCGTCCTCGTCGGCGTTTTCTTCCGCTATGTGATCGGGCTGCTGCTGGCCTCCGTCATCATCTGGCGCGCCGGCGGGTTTTCTCTCCTCGTCACCCGCCACCCTTATCTCCAGATCCTGCGTGGACTGCTGTTGCTGGGCTCGACGGCGTGCAACTTCACCGCCATGTCTCACCTGCAACTGGCGCAGACGGCGGCGATCAACTTCACCTTGCCGCTCTGGGTCTGCGCCATTTCCGTGCCGCTGCTGGGCGAACATGTGGGCCTGCGCCGCTGGATGGCGGTGCTGGTGGGTTTCGTGGGCGTGATGGTGATCATGCGGCCCGGCTCCATGGATTTCCATTGGGCCATGATGATTTCGCTGATGAGCGCCTTGTTCGGGGCGCTCTACAACATCGCCACCCGCAAGGTGGGTGGCAGCGACGGAACGCAGACGTCGCTCTTCTATGTGGGGCTCGTCGGATCGTTGGGCGCGTCACTTCCGCTCGTGCATGCCTGGCAGACGCCGGAGGGATGGCAATGGCTGCCGCTGGTGCTCATGGGACTTGCAGGAACGGCAGGCCACTCCATGCTGATCAAGGCGCATCGCCTCGCACCTGCCTCGGCAATTGCACCCTTCATCTATACGCAGATCGTCTGGATGACCATCTCCGGTGCCTTCGTCTTCGGCCAGTTCCCCGACCGCTGGACGCTGCTCGGCGCCGTCATCGTCGTCGGCAGCGGCGCTTACGTCTTTGCCCGCGAACGCAAGAAGGGCGTGACGACCGCGCAGGACGCCACGCCCGAGGATTGATTGTTGCCGCCGGCTTAGCCTGCGATGTAGGCCGTCTTCACCGAGGTGTAGAATTCCGCGGCGTAGCGGCCCTGTTCGCGCGGGCCGAAACTTGAGCCTTTGCGGCCGCCGAACGGCACGTGATAGTCGACGCCCGCCGTCGGCAGGTTCACCATCACCATGCCGGCCTGTGACTTCTTGCGGAAGTCCGTCGCCGCCTTGAGCGAATTTGTATAGATGCCCGACGAGAGGCCGAAGTCCGTGTCGTTGGCCACGGCCAGCGCCTCGTCGTAGCTCTCGACCTTGATCACCGAAGCCACGGGGCCGAACACTTCCTCGCGGTTGATGCGCATGTCGTTGCGGGTGTTGATGATGAGCGCGGGCGAGAGGAAGTGACCCTTGGTGTCGCGGTTCAGGCGCTCGCCGCCCCAGGCGAGTTCGGCTTCCTTGCGGCCGATGTCGATATACATCTCGTCCTGCTTCAACTGCGATTCATCGACCACCGGGCCGATCTGCGTGCCGTCCTTGAGCGCATGATCGACCTTCAGCGCCTTGATGGCGGTGACGACCTTCTCGACGAAGGCATCGTGGATCTTGCTCTCGACAATGAGGCGCGAAGAGGCCGTGCAGCGCTGGCCCGTCTGGAAGAAGGCGCCATCAACGGCGCCGGCGACGGCGGCATCGAGGTTGGCATCGTTGAGAACGACGAGCGGATTCTTGCCGCCCATCTCCAGCTGGAACTTGGCGCCGCGCGCCGCGCAAGACTGCGCCACGCGCGCCCCCGTCTGCACCGACCCGGTGAAGGAAATGGCGTTCACGTCACGCGAGTCCAGCATGGCCTGGCCCACTTCGGAACCGCGGCCCATGACGAGGTTGAGCACGCCCTTGGGCAGGCCCGCGCGCGAGGCGATTTCGGTGAGCGCCCAGGCGCAGCCCGGCACGAGATCGGCGGGCTTGAAGACCACGGTGTTGCCATAGGCCAGCGCCGGCGCGATCTTCCAGGCGGGAATGGCGATAGGGAAGTTCCACGGGCAGATGAGGCCGACGACGCCCACAGGTTCGCGCGTGATGGTGATATCGACGCCGGGCCGCACCGAGGGCACCGCCACGCCATCGACGCGGAGAGCTTCCTGGGCGAAGAACTTGAAGATCTGCGCGGCGCGCGCCGTTTCCATGATGCCGTTCATCAGCGGCTTGCCTTCCTCGCGGGCGAGCAGCTTGCCGATCTCCTCCTTGCGGGCAAGGAGTTCGACGCCGATGGCTTCCAGGATGTCGGCGCGCTGCTGCGGCGTGGTTCCGGCCCAACCGGGAAGTGCCGCCTTGGCGGCGGCAATGGCAGCGAGCGCCTGCGCCTTGTCGGCCTGGGCATAGGTGCCCACCACATCGCTCACGTCCGACGGGTTGATGTTGTCCTTGGCCGATTTGCCCTCGACCCATTCACCGGCAATGAAGTTCTTGTGCAGCATGTCTGTCTTCCTTGTTTGCAAAATCCACCAATGCCTGACCGTGCGGGAATGAAATCAGACGTCGGTCAGATTTGGTTCGGTCTTGGTTGCGCCCGCTCTAAAGAAGGGGCAGCGCTGGCGCAAGCATCAGCCGATGCGGAGCAGGATTGCGCCCGCGGCGATGAGCAGGGCGCCCGCCACGCGCTGAATGGTGAGGGTTTCCTTGAGCAGCCGCGCCGACATGACAAGCGCGAAGATGATGCTGGTTTCGCGGAGCGCCGCCACCGTGGCGATCGGCGCCTGCGCCATGGCCCAGATGACGATGGCATAGGCGAGAGACGAGGCCGCGGCCCCGAACAGGCCCTTCTTCCAGTGCGGCAGCACATGGGTGAGGATGACGGGTCCGCGCATCATCAGGCCGGTCACGAACAGGAACAGCCCATCCAGCACGAAGACAAAGCCGGCATAGGCGATGGGATCGCCCGAAACGCGGCCCCCCAGGCCATCGACCACGGTATAGACGGCGATGAAGACGGCCGTGCCACCTGCGAAGAACAGCGTCTGGCGGTCCACGTTGGCGCGCCGGAGCCCGGAAAGACCCGCGAGCAGCAGGCCGATGAGCAGCACCACGATCCCCGCCGTGGCCAGCGGTGTCGGCACGTCGTGCATGAGAATCGATGTGCCGAGCAGCGTCAGGAAAGGCGCACCACCTCGCGCCAGCGGATAGACGAGGCTGAGGTCGCCCGTTCTGTAGCTGCGCGCCAGGAAGAGGTTGTAGCCCGTATGGAGGAAGCCCGAAACGATGCCGTAGATGAGGCCCGTGCTGTTCGGCATGCCCGTCACCGCCAGCATGGCGAGGCCGAAGAAGCCCATGCCCGTCTGGATCAGGAACAGTCCCAGGAAGCGGTCAAGGTTGAGCTTGACCTGAACGTTCCAGGCCGCGTGCAGGAAGGCCGCAAACAGGACGAGAAGGAAGACGGTGGTGCTCAAGATGACTGGCCGTGGCTGAAAACCCAGCGATAAGCGGCACCGGGGGAGGGCGCAACAAAAAAGGCCCGGCACAAGCGCCGGGCCCTGAGATTGGCGGAAACTGGTTGTTTCGGTGGATCAGCTGCAGACAGCGCCGCCCACGGCGGACTGGTAGCAGGTCAGTGCCGAGGTGGAGCGGGGACGCACCATGATGGCCTGTTCCACGTTGAAGGTGGTGGCGCCGAGAATCTTGTCGCCGAGGAATGAGGCCACATAAGGCACATAGTCCATGCAGGCGATGGCGACGATGACGTCGTTGTTGGCTGTCATCAAGGCGGGCATGGCTGTGGTGTCCGGCGTCGTGTCGCAGGTGGGGCCGGCCGTCATCTTGGTCTTCCACATCTGCGTGACCGTCGCGCCGACCTTGCGGTAGCCATAGACGTTGATGTGGAAATCGGCGACAGGCGTCGGCGCGATCACCATTTCGGCTGCCTTGTAGTAGTCGTCGATCTGGCTCTTGAGGATCGAGGTGCGGTTCTGCGCCACAAGGTCGGCGACGACGCTGGCGGAATAGGTGATCTTGCGGTTGAACGAGATCAACGCCGTGAGGTCGATCATGCCGAAGAACAGCAGGATCAGGAACGGCAGGATGATCGCCGTCTCGATGGCGGCGACACCGTTATCGGCGCGCAGGAAGGTCTTGAACGTCGGGGTCATGATGACAGTCTCGCTCAGGTGCAGTTCGTGCCGGCGGGGAAGGGTTCGTTCTGGAACATGGCGAAGCCGGCGATGCGGCGCTTGCGGTCGTTGTCCACGTTGCCGAAGGCGCTCATGAAGGGCAGCACGATGTTCCAGTCGTAGGTGGCGATCACCGCCACGGGCTTGGACGGCCCGCCGCAGTCATAGGACGAAGAGGACGGGGCGCCGCTATAGGACGTGCCCACGTTGAGGTAGGAGGGCGTTGCGGTCTTGAGGGCGGCGAAGGTGGCCGCGGACTTGACGTAAACCTTGACCGAATTGTTGCAGTCCATGACCGTATTGGCCAGCTTGCAGATCTCCGTCTTGAAGGCAGCGGCACTCATGCCGGCGGTCTGGGCCTGGCCGGTGCGGATCTTGCGCGCCGCTTCTTGGACACTCGATTGCAGGACATATTCGGTGAACAGCATCAGGCCGGTCTCGACCACGGCTCCCATGGCGAAGAAGAACACGGGCGCCACCATGGCAAATTCGATGGCGGTCACGCCGCGCGCATTGCGGAGGAACCGCTTGGGCGCGAATTTCAGACGCATGATTTTACTCCCCACTGACGGGTGGCGCTTCCGGACCCGCCACCAAGCTCCGACTTATCATGAGGAGCTTTCCGGTATTTGAACGGATTGTCTAAAATTTGAATGATCGGATTGTCCCACATGAAAACGGGCGAGCCCGGAAGGCCCGCCCGCTGTGTGATGCGATGCGTGAAAAACCTCACTGCGGCGCCGGCGGCGCATCCGACTTGGCGCTGTCGGTGCCCGTGGCCAGTTCGATCTTCTTCTTGGTCTGCTCGATGATCTTGGCGGAATAAACGAGGTCGTCGCCGACCTGCAATTCGCTTTCACAGAACGGTGCGCAATTGAGGGACTGGCGCTCCGGACCGCGGAACAGCGCGACAGTGTTGGGCGTGGTGTGAGAGATGGAGACATCGAAAGACGCCATCTCGTTGCCCGACAAGTCGAGAATCATGAGGTTGGTGGTCCCGAAGCCACGGCCATGGATGAAGAGCTTGGTGCCTTCGACCGTTGCGTCCGCGATCGTCGGATTGCCGATCACCACGGAGCCGGGAAGGGCGGGCAGGATCACCATCTGCGACTGATCGGTCTCAATCGTCAGCACCTGCGCGGCGCCGGCTTGCGTTGCGGGCAGGGCGAGCGCTGCCACCGCGACGGCTGCGGAAATCATCAGGGAGAAGCGGAGACGCATGCGGACAAACCTCTTGGCGTGACGGCATGGCACGCGGGGCGCGCACCTGCCTTTGCGGAAAAACCTTGCACGGCAATGGTGAATCTTCGGTTACCGCGGCGTCACTTTGGGTCAGGAGACGCACGATGAGCGGACCGCCACGGTAAACAGGCGTTGCCGCCCATGGTTTTCCATGTCTTCGGCGGAAGGGTTAACCGCGCCTTTACAGCTCTCGTGAGAAGGATGCCTCATTCACTGCGCGGCGCGCCGTCGCCCGCACAACGGACGGGTTCCATGATTCACATTCTTTCCATTGCACTCCTGCCCATCCTCATGATTGTCGCCGCGATCAGCGACCTGATGTCGTTCCGCATCCCGAACTGGCTGACGCTGCTGACTGCCGTGCTCTTCTTTCCCATGGCCTGGCTCACCGGCATGCCGCTGGTGGAATTCGGCTGGCATCTCGCCGCCGGCCTCATCCTTTTTGTCGCGGGCTTCGCGCTCTTCTCCTTCGGCCTCTTCGGCGGCGGTGATGCCAAGCTCATGGCGGCCGCCGGACTCTGGTTCGGCACGGCGCAAACCATGCCCTTCCTTGTCGCCACGGTGCTGGCCGGGGGCGGCCTCGCCATCGCGGTGGCGGTGTGGTCGCTCATCATGACCGTCTTTGAAATCCATGGGCCGGGCGAAAATACGCGCCTTGTCCGGGTGGCCCGGAAGATTCGCCCGAAACTTCCCTACGGCTTTGCATTCGCCATCGGCGCCATCGTCGCTTTCCCGCAGAGCTGGTGGATGACAGGGGCCGCGTGATCCGGATTTCCGCAAACATGGATAACATTAACCAATATTTTGCCATTCCGTCCGAAAGATGGAACCCGAGAGTGTGTGTGGCCCCGCGATTTGAAGCGGTGCAACCCGTGAGGATCTGCAGATGAGTAAGATGCGCGTTATGGTGTTGGCTGGTTCGATTGGCGCTGCTGTCGTGGCCGCCATGCTGGCCAAGGGTGTGATTGGCAAGAAGGCGCCGCCGCCGGAAACCAAGATCATCACCAAGGTCGAGACGGAAGACGTCCTCGTCGCCGCACGCGATATCCAGACGGGTGAAAAGCTCGCTCCGGGCAGTGTCATCTGGCGCTCGTGGCCGAAGGAGAACGTCCTCGAGCCCATGATCACCAAGGAGGAAATGCCGGACGCCGAAGAGAAATACGCCGAGGCGCGCGCCTATGTGCCGATGTTCGAAGGCGAAGTCATCAACGACAAGAAGGTCGTGAAGCCTGGCGATGGCGGTTTCATCAGCGCCATCCTGCCCAAAGGCATGCGCGCCATCTCGGTGGCGGTCTCGGTGCGCTCCACCGCCGGCGGCTTCATCCTCCCCAATGACCGGGTGGATGTGATCCTGACGAAGAAAATTCCAGGCGCCGGCCAGCTCGTGAAGAGCGAAACGGTGATCTCCAACGTCCGTATCCTGGCCATGGATCAGGTGTTCAAGAAGGTCCAGGAGGGCGACGAGGTTTCCATGAAGGAAGTGGAAACCGCCACCGTCGAGCTCCGCCCTGAACAGGCTGAAATCCTCGCCAAGGTGGAATCGGAAGGCGAGCTTTCGCTGGCGCTCCGCTCCATCGCCGAAAACGATGCGAAGTCACTTGAGGAAGGCCCGATCCTTGCCGAGAAGTATCGCAGCAACGGCGCCACCAAGACGACCGACACGCTCTTCATTCGCGCAGGCATCGAAACCTACGCCACCAATCGCTGAGGCACACGCGTCATGTTCATGAACTTCAACAACTCGTATCTCGCGCGTCCGGTGGCCAAGGCAGGGTTCCTGCTGGCGGGCCTGGTGACGGCGGCAACGCTTGCCTTCTCGTTCCAGGCGCTCACCGCGCCCAGGGCGCAAGCCACGGACCTCGACATCTCGGCAGCCGAGAACGATGGCCGCTTCGTGCGCATCGGCCTCAACAAGTCGGTCGTGGTAAAGCTGCCGGGTGATGCCCGCGACGTGATCGTCGGCAATCCCGAGATCGTCGACGCGGTGGTCCGCTCCAAGAACACCGCCTATCTGTTTGCCCGCAAGCCCGGCCAGACCAACGTCTTCTTCTTTGACGCCAACGGCCAGCAGATCCTCAATCTTGACCTTGAGGTGGCGCTCGACCCGATCGCCATCCGCAAGCTCCTGCAGCGCTCGCTGCCCGGCACGCGGATCACCGTTGATACCGTGAACAACAACGTCGTCCTCGGCGGCATGGCGCAGAGCCAGCTCGAAGCCAAGACAGCCGTCGATCTCGCCACGCAGTTCGTGCAGTCGTCCTCCTTCTTCCAGAGTGGTTCTTCGCTCATCAACACCATCAAGGTGGCGGGTGAAGACCAGGTCATGCTGAAGGTGAAGGTCGTTGAAATCCGCCGTGACGTGCTGAAGCAGCTCGGCGTTGATTTCCAGGCCCTCATCAAGGCCGGAAACTTTGCCTTCAACCTCTCAAACATGAACCCTTTCGCCAACCAGTTGCTGAGTCCGGCTGGCGGCTACGCGGCCGCCTACAGCGGCAGCAATGGCACCTTTGACAGCGCCGTCCGTGCCATGGAATCCGATGGCCTGCTGCGCACTCTCGCGGAACCGAACCTCACCGCCATCACCGGTGCCGATGCCAAGTTCCTGGCCGGCGGCGAATTCCCCTACTGCGTCGATCTGGTGCGCGCCACGCTGGAGTGCCTCAAGTACGAGTACAAGGAATATGGTGTGAGCCTCAACTTCACCCCGACGGTGCTTGACCAGGGCCGCATCAACCTCAAGATCAAGACGGAAGTGAGCGAGTTCGCTCCCTCCGTCACCGATGCCGCCATCCCGACGCTGAACAAGCGCACGGCCGAAACAGTCCTCGAAATGCCGAGCGGCGGGTCCATGATGATTGCGGGCCTGATCCGGAACAAGACCAGCCAGACGGTCAAGGGCACGCCCGGCCTCAAGAACCTTCCGGTTCTGGGCGCCCTGTTCCGCAGCCGTGACTTCGAAGCAAATGAAACGGAACTGGTTGTCCTCGTGACGCCCTATCTGGTGCGTCCCACGGGCGAGAAGCAGCTCACCACGCCGGACGAGGGCTACAACACGCCCACCGACCGCCAGACCATCCTCCTGGGCCGCCTCAACAAGGTCTACGGCGGCGGCGGAAAAGCGCCCGACGGCACATATCACGGCAACGTTGGCTTCATCGTCGAGTGAGCCGGGAAAGGTTTAGGAAAATGCGTATGTCAGTCTTGTCTCGGAAATCCCTCTCCTTCTTCTTCGTTGTCGCAAGCCTCGGACTGGGCGGCTGCGCCCACGATGAGCTGGCGCTCGACGATGCCTATGTGCCGCTGAGCCCCGAGGAACGCTTCCCCATCGAATACGCCAGGGGGCCGATCACCATGGAGGTGTCGTCCGCCCACGGCAGCCTGCAGCCTTCGCAGGTGAACGCGGTGGCCCGTTTCGCCCGCCAGTCCATGGGTGGCAGCCTGACGCCGGTCAGCATCAAGCGCCCCGCGGGCGGTGGTGCCTCGGCCAACGTTGCCGAAGAGATCGCTGGCCTGATGATCCGCCAGGGTGTGCCCCGCAGCATGATCCGGATGGGAACCTATCCGGCACCATCCTCCGCGCCGGTCCGCCTCGCCTATGTGAAGTCCTTCGCCCACACCAAGCCGTGTGGCGACTGGAGCATGGATTCGACCCAGTCCAGCCAGAACATCGACATGCCGAACCACGGCTGCGCTGTGCAGTCCAACATTGCCGCCATGCTGTCCAACCCGGAGGATGCCGTGGCACCGCAGGCGGTGACACCGGGCCAGGCCGCCAGCGGCACCAACGCCATCAAGAAGATCAGCAACGGCTCTTCCACCTCGCCGCTCGCCTCGATCTTCGGTTTCTGATCATGCATTCGGCCAAGTCCTGACAACGGCGCAAATTCAAGGCAACACCATGAACACCGCAACGCAGATTTCTCCCCAGATGGCCGGCTCCCACGAGGAGCTTGTGGCCCTTGTCCCGCGCGTCGACATTCACATCTTCTGTGAAACGCAGGAGACGGGGCAGGCCATCCAGGTCGCCAGCGGTGACCGCCGCATGGCGCGGGCCCATGTGACCATTCAGCTGGGCGGCATTGCGGCTGCCGTGCAGGTCTACCAGACCCAGCCGACGCCCCATGTGCTGGTGGTCGAAACCCACGGCAACCGCGATCAGGTGATGGCCGAACTCAGCCGTCTCGCCGAAGTGTGCCAGGCAACGACGAAGGTCGTTGTGATCGGCCATGTCAACGACGTCATCCTCTACCGCGAACTGGTGAAGGCCGGCATCAGCGAATATGTGGTGGCGCCCATCACCTCATTCAGCTTCATCGAGACCGTGGCCGGCCTCTTCAACGATCCGAAGGCGGCTCCGCTGGGCCGCATCGTGTCTTTTGTCGGCGCCAAGGGCGGCGTGGGTTCCTCCACCATCGCCCACAATGTCGGCTGGGCCATCTCCCAGCGCCAGAGCATCGATACGATCATCACTGACCTCGACCTTGCCTTCGGCACCGCCGCGTTGAACTTCAACCAGGACGGCTCGGGCGGAATCATGGATGCGCTGGGCGCGCCGGACCGCGTCGACTCGACCCTCATTGACCGCCTGATGACCAAGCTCGGCAGCAAGCTCAGCCTCCTCAATGGCCCGAGCAGCATCGACCGCGACATCTCGATCGAAGCCCATGCCGTCGAAACCATCCTCAACGTGGTGCGCTTCTCGGCGCCCATCGTCATCGTCGACGTGCCCAACATGTGGGCTCCGTGGATCAAGTACACGCTGCTCAACTCCGATGAGATTATCATCACGGCGACGCCCGAACTGCCGTCCTTGCGCAACACCAAGAACCTGGTGGACATGCTCAAGGCCTCGCGCCCCAACGACAAGCCGCCGCGCCTCATTCTCAACCAGGTGGGCGTGCCCAAGCGCCCCGAGATTCCGGTGAATGATTTCGCCAAGGCCGTGGGCATCACTCCGACCGCCGTCATTCCCCACGACCCGCAGACCTTCGGCATGGCCCAGGGCAATGGGCAGATGGTCTTCGAAGTCGCACCCAAGTCGAAAGCGGCGGAAGTGCTGGGTGAATTCGCCCGCAACCTCGCCGGAAACCAGAAAGCCTCCTCCGACGTGAAGAAGTCCGGCAGCCTGTTCTCCAAGCTGCCCCTCTTCAAGAAGAAGTAAGCTGCAGAGGACCTGACGCATGTTTGGCAAGAGACCCGAAAATTCCATTCCCCAGGGCGCGGCACTTCCGCCGCCGCCGGGTGCCGCTCCGGGTGCAGCGCCGGCCGCGGCGCAGGCAAACTTCGTGCCCGACGTGAAGGTGCAGGCGCCCATGGGCTTCGGCGCCAACAGCGCCTCGGCGCGCACGGCATCGCCGCCCGCGGTGACCCCGCCGGCACGCGAGCCGGGCAACCCCGATCACAGCAAGCGCTCGGAAAATTACTACGACATCAAGAGCACGATCTTCAACGCGCTCATCGACGCCATCGACCTGACGCAGCTCGCCCAGCTCGACCGCGACGCCGCGCGCGACGAAATCCGCGACATCGTCAACGAGATCATCGCCCTCAAGGATGTGGTGATGTCGATTGCCGAGCAGGAAGAACTGCTCGAGGACATCTGCAACGACGTTCTCGGCTACGGCCCGCTCGAACCGCTGCTCGCCCGCGACGACATCGCCGACATCATGGTGAATGGCGCCTCAACGGTGTTCATCGAAGTCGACGGCAAGATGCAGAAGACCGGCGTGCGCTTCCGCGACAACGCCCAGCTCCTCAACATCTGCCAGCGCATCGTCAGCCAGGTCGGCCGCCGCGTTGACGAAGCCTCGCCGATCTGCGACGCCCGTCTTCCCGACGGCTCGCGCGTCAACGTCATCGCCCCGCCGCTGGCCATCGACGGCTGCGCCCTCACCATTCGTAAGTTCAAGAAGGACCGCCTGAAGCTGCCCGACCTCGTGCGCTTCAAGTCGATCACGCCGGAAGGCGGCACCATTCTCGAAATCGTCGGTCGCGTGCGTTGCAACGTGCTGATCTCCGGTGGTACGGGCTCGGGCAAGACGACGCTGCTCAACTGTCTCACCGGTTACATCGACCACGACGAGCGCATCATCACCTGCGAGGACGCAGCCGAACTCCAGCTGCAGCAGCCCCATACGGTGCGTCTCGAAACGCGCCCGCCGAACCTCGAAGGCGAAGGCGCCATCACCATGCGCGACCTCGTCAAGAACTGCCTGCGTATGCGTCCCGAACGCATCATCGTCGGCGAAGTCCGCGGACCGGAAGCCTTCGACCTCCTGCAGGCGATGAACACCGGTCACGACGGTTCCATGGGCACGCTCCACGCCAACAGCCCGCGCGAAGCCATCTCGCGACTCGAATCCATGATCACCATGGGCGGCTTCGCCCTGCCGTCCAAGACCATCAAGGAAATGATCTGCGGCTCGATCGACGTGATCGTCCAGGCTTCGCGCCTGCGCGACGGCTCGCGCAAGATCACCCATGTCACTGAAGTAGTCGGCATGGAAGGCGATGTCATCATCACCCAGGACCTCTTCGTCTACGAGATCGTCGGTGAGGATGCCAACGGCAAGATCATCGGCCGTCACCGCTCCACGGGCATCGCACGTCCCCACTTCTGGGATCGCGCCCGCTATTACAATGAAGAACGCCGTCTCGCCGAAGCGCTGGAACGCGCCGAGGCACGCGAGACCGGCAGCGCCTAACAAAAGGGCTTGAACGCAATGTTCGGCATGGAAATTACAGATCTGGCCTTCCTCTTCACCGTCGCCGTGGCGGTGGGTGGACTGCTGATTGCCATCGTCTTCCCGATGATTTCGGCGAATAACGCATCGCGCCGCGTGGACGCCATCGCGACCGGCAAGAAGGATACGAAATCCTCCTTCCGTCAGCGCTTCCAGGAAGACAACAAGGATTCACGCCGCCGCCAGATCCAGGAATCCCTGAACAAGCAGAACGAGGACCGCGTCAAGGTCAAGAAGCGGGTGTCGCTGTCGACGCTGATCCAGCAATCGGGCCTCGACATCACGACGCGCGTGTTCTGGATCATGTCGCTGGTCACAGGCGTTGCCTTCTTCCTCGTGCCCACCATCCTCGGCGCTCCCATCTATGCCGGCGCCGGTGCTGCCTTCGTTGGCTTCCTCGGTTTCCCGCGCTGGTTCCTCGGCTATCTGCGCAAGCGCCGCCAGAACGTGTTCCTCAACGACTTTGCCGATGCCATTGACGTGATGGTGCGCGGCCTGAAGGCCGGCCTTCCCGTCTCGGAAGCCATGAAGATCATCGCCTCCGAATCCGGCCCGCCCGTGGGCCCCGAATTCATGGAAGTCGTGGAAGGCCAGCGCGTCGGCATCTCCATCGACCAGGGCATCGAGCGCATGGTTGAGCGCATGCCGCTGGCGGAGGTGAACTTCCTCGCCATCGTCATGACCATCCAGTCGAAGACGGGCGGCAACCTTTCGGAAGCGCTTGGCAACCTCTCGCGCGTGCTGCGCGACCGCAAGAAGATGAAGAACAAGGTGCGCGCCGTTTCGCAGGAAGCGAAGTCGTCCGCCGCCATCATCGGCGCCCTGCCATTCGTCATCATGGGCGGCCTCACCGTGCTGAACCCGACCTATCTCAATCCGATGTTCGATACATCGACCGGCAACATGCTGCTGGTCGGCAGCGGCACCTGGATGATGATGGGCGTTCTTGTCATGCGCAAGATGATCAACTTCGAAATCTAGACTGATACCGGACACGCGAAGAAGAACAAGAACATGGAACTGATCACCTCGCTCCTTCAAATCGAAACGCTGATCACGGTGCTCGTTGCGCTGGCGGCGTTCGGCACGGTGATCACCATCGCAGCGCCCTATCTCGAAGGCGACAAGCTGCAGAGCCGCATCAAGGGCGTGACCGAAGAACGCGACCGCCTGCGCCAGCAGCTCAAGGCATCGCTTGCCGGCAGCGAAGCGCGCCTGCGTGAAAAGCCGAAGGGCGGCATCTACCAGCAGCTGGTGGAAGCGCTGAACCTGAAGCAGGTTCTGGAAGGTGAAGCCAGCCGCGACATGCTCCGCCAGGCCGGCTTCCGCGCGGAAAAGCATCTTGTCACCTTCCTCGCCTTGCGCGTGATCATCCCGATCGTTGTCGCCATCATCACCTTTGTCTATGCTTCCACCATCTTCGCCGACAAGGTGTCGCCGAACATGCGCGTGGCGGCCGCCATCATCGCCCTCGTCGTCGGCTTCTACATTCCGGGCGTCGGCCTCAAGAACCTCATCCAGCGCCGCCAGTCCTCGATCAAGAAGGCCTGGTCCGACGCCCTCGACCTCCTGCTCATCTGCGTGGAATCGGGCATGGCGCTCGAACCCTCGCTGGTGCGCGTCGCCAAGGAAATCGGCAGCCAGTCGGTTCCGCTGGCCGAAGAACTCTCGCTCACTGTTGCCGAACTGTCCTACCTGCAGGACCGCCGCAAGGCGCTTGACAACCTCGGCCGCCGCACCGGCCTTGAAACAGTGAGAGCCGTGGTGACATCGCTCATCCAGTCAGAACGCTACGGTACGCCACTCGGCACGGCGCTCCGCGTGCTCGCCCAGGAAAACCGCGACTCCCGCATGGCCGAAGCCGAAAAGAAGGCCGCCGCCCTGCCGCCGAAGCTGACGGTTCCGATGATCCTGTTCTTCCTGCCGGTGATCTTCGTGGTCATTCTCGGACCGTCGATCATCATGGTGATGAAGCTCGAGTAGCGGCGTTGTCTTTTGCCCGCCGGGCATTCGGCGCGGCGGGGCGGAGGAAGGCTGAAAGCCCGTGCCGTGTCTTGTGCCAGTGGTGTGGCCGCACGGCGAAATCCCACAGGGCCATCCACGCCGCAGGCGTCATCAGCATCCAGTAGAAGGGCATGGTGGCCAGCGTCGCCGTCCAGCGGACATGGCCCAGCCGCCGCAATCCCTGCCGGGCGCAGGCAATCGCCGCCGCATAGCCGAGGATCAGGATCGCGCCATTGAGGCCGATCAGTCCGCCGTGCAACGGCATCGATAATTGATGCTGGAACTGCCCAGACAGGAAGAACCAGAGGGCATGCACCAGCAGGAAGGGGTGCAGCAGGGCTGCCGCGAACACGCCGAACGACATGCACTGGATCACCCAGAAGCGCGTGACGCCCACATCGGCCAGAAGCTGTGCGGGATGGCGCATCAGCACCAGCCAGGTGTGGAGGAAGCCCTTCAGCCAGCGCCGCCGCTGCTTCATCCAGTTCCACAGATGCGTGTTGGCCTCTTCGTAGGTCTTGCTGGAAAAGGCGTCCGTCTCGAAGCCCATGCGGGCGAAACGGTAGCCGAGATCGGCATCTTCGGTGACATTGAAGGGATCCCAGGCACCGACGGCAACAAGGGCTGCGGTGCGGAAATGGTTGGACGTGCCGCCCAGCGGCAGCGGCAGGCCGGCAGACGCGAGTGCCGGCAGGATGACGTTGAAGAGAGCCGCGTACTCCGCGGTAAATTGCCGGGTCAGCCAGTTTTCATTGGGGTTGTAGTAGGTGAGCACGGCCTGCAGGCAGGCAAGGCCATCGCCCCGTGACGCAAAGATTGCCGCCGCCTGCCGCAACTGGTTGGGTTCGGGGATGTCCTCGCTGTCGTAGATGGTCAGGAGTTCGCCACGGGCGAAGTTCAGCGCGTAGTTGAGGGCCCGGGGCTTCGTCTGCGGCTTGCCCGCGGGCACGACGATGATGTCGAAATGGTCCGGCAGCCCCAGCGCCGTCACGGCCCGCACCATCAGCGTGTCTTCCTCCTCCAGGATGAGCTTGATGTCGAGTTTGCCTACCGGATAACTCAGCGCCTTGAGCGCGGTCACCAGTTGGCCCAGCACTTCCGTCTCGCGGAAAAGCGGCACGAGGACGGTATAAGTGGGAAGGTCGCCGGCGGGCAGAGGGCTGATCCGTGCTGCCGCCACCGGCGGACCGGGCAGCAGCACGAACACGCGGATGGCAACCGTCATGGCAAAGAACAGGCCAGCGAACGCGCTGAACATCAGGCCCACGTATCCCCAGTCCGTCAGCAGCCCCACGGCCACCACGGCCATGCCGAGGAGGGTGATGACAATCGCCTGTTCAAGCGTGAACCTCCGGCGCGCCGAGAGGTCCGGCTGTTGCACGGCGAGCGACATCACGCTTTGCCGCAGCAGCGCGGGCCCCAGCACGAAGCGTACGGCTTTGCGGTAGGCTGCGGGGTTGAGGCGCGCCACGATGCGAAGGCCCATGGCCTCGCCCCTGCGCCGGGCCGCTTCGGACGCCGCGGCATAAACAGTCAACCCTGGAAGAACGGCGGCTGGAACAAGTTGGTGCCGCAGGGCGAGATTGCGGTCCTCAGGCGTGAGGCGCGCCATCATGCCGGGCAGCAGATGGTCCGGAAAAAGCGGCAAGACATCGGGCGGACCATCGTCTAGACTGCGCCTTCCGGCCCACTGTCCCGCTTCCGCCCCTGACTCGAGACCCGCCCCCCGCCATGCGCCTGAACTTGCGCGATCAAACCCCACTGATGCCCCCGCACACACACCTGCACGCCACGTCACACACATTTTTGCGGCCAGGTCTCAACCCTGATGCGCAAGACAAGATGAAATACAAGCAAAGGTCAATAGGTCCTTGGTGCGCCGCACGCCTTATGGTTGCGATTCTGGTGCTGACGCTGATTCAAGCTGCAGAGCCTGCCGTCGCCCAGGACCAATCCCAGCCGGCCGGGGAGCCACCGGCGGTAGCCCAGGTGCCGATCCCGCGCTTCCGTGCCATTGATGCCGACGCACCCCATCCGCAGAAACTGCCGCTGCCCACCGTCCGCCTGCTGGCGGAACCGGATTTTGCCCCGTGGAGCTTCACGCTGGAGGACGGCACGCTCGCGGGTATCTCCGTTGATCTTGTACGCGCCGCCTGCACTGAGGCGGGCCTGACCTGCGACGTGATGGCGACGCCCTTCACCGGTCTCCTGCCCGCCCTGCAGAAGGGCGACGGCGACGTCATCGTCACGGGACTTCGCCTGAACGGCGATCTCATGTCGAACACGGCACTCACCCGTCCCTATTTCCGTGCCATGGGCCGCTTCATGATCCGCCGGGGCACGCAGGTGCTGGCCGCTGATCCGCGCGCACTTGCGGGGCGGCGCATCGGCGTCGTCAAGGGCACGGCCCATGAGGCGTTCCTCAAGACCTACTACGACAAGTCGCAGCTTGTTCCGGAAGACAGCGAAGCGGTCATGTACGAGGCCTTGCGCACCGGCGCGCTGGACGTGGCCTTCGGCGACAGCCTGCGCATGTCCTTCTGGATGAACAGCGATGGCGCGCGCAAATGCTGCGCCGGGCTGGGCGGCGCCGTCATCGATTCCGAAACCTTCTCGCGCCCCCTCGTCTACGTTGTCCGCCAGGACAAGGCCGCAGTGCGCGACCGCCTCGACGAGGCGCTCGACACGCTGGAGGAAAACGGAACGACGGCGAGCATCTTCGCGCGCTATCTCCCCGCCCCCATTTGGTAACTCTCAAGATCCAGGACTGACCATGATTGACGCACGCAAGATCATCTTGCCACCGGGCCGCGCGGCTGCTGTCCCGATTTATGTGGTGAGCAAGGCGGATTGGCCAAAGCTCCACCAGTCGCTCTCCGCACAGGACAAGGCCTGGGCCGGCACGCACGGCTTCGAGGCGGCACCTCTGGCCGTGCTGGCCGTACCTGGCAAGGCGGGGGAATTGGCCAGCGTCTACGTGGGCGCGCCGGCCGAGCGGGACGATCCCTTCGCGCTGGGCGCCATCGCCACGCGCCTGCCGGAAGGCATCTATGCCTTTGCCGAGAAGAGCCAGTGCACGGTCTCCGTGGCCCTGGGCTGGTGCGGCGAACTGTACAAATACGATCCCTACCGCACGACACGGATCAAAGGCGTCACCCTCTGCATGCCCTCCAAAGAAGCAGCAGCAGAGGCCGTAATGATCGCCAACGCCATCTTTTCGGTGCGCGATCAGGTCAACACACCGGCGAACCTCTATGGTCCCGACGAACTGGAGCGTGATGCTCGCGCGCTGGCGAAGGCGCACAGCGCCAGGATCAGCGTTACCTCGGGAGCGGCATTGGCAAAAGGCTTCCCCCTCATTCATGCCGTCGGTGTTGCTTCGCCGCGCAAGCCCCGCCTCATCGACATCACATGGGGGCAGGCAAAGCACCCGAAGGTGACACTGGTCGGCAAGGGTGTCGTCTTCGATACGGGTGGACTCGATATCAAACCATCGGCATCCATGCTGCTGATGAAGAAGGACATGGGCGGCGCTGCAAACGTGCTGGGGCTCGCCCGGCTCATCATGGAAGCGAAGGTGAAGGTCAGGCTGCGGGTGCTTGTTCCTGCAGTTGAAAATGCCATTGCCGGTGACGCCTTCCGCCCCGGCGACATCTTCAAGTCACGCAAGGGCCTGACCGTCGAGATCGGCAACACCGATGCCGAGGGCCGACTCATCCTCGCCGATGCCCTGGCGCTGGCGGATGAGGAAAAACCAGACTTGCTGCTCGACATGGCGACGTTGACGGGTGCCGCCCGCGTTGCCACCGGACCCGATCTGCCGCCGTTCTACACAGACGACGAACAGCTTGCCGCCGACGTGAGCCGCCTTGCCTTCACCGTCAACGATCCCTTGTGGCGGCTGCCCTTGTGGCAGCCCTATGCCAGCATGATCGAGACGCCGGTCGCCGACATGAACAACGCAGGCGCCGGCGGCTTTGCCGGGTCGATCACCGCGGCGCTGTTCCTCCGCCGCTTCGTGGAACACGCCAAGGCCTACGTGCATTTCGACATCTTCGCCTGGACGCCCACGGCAAAGCCGGGACGGCCCAGGGGCGGCGAGGCACAGGCCATGCGGGCCATGTTTGCGCTGCTGCGTGAGCGTTACGGAAAGTGACTTGCAGCGCCCGCGGTTTTAGCGAATGATACGGGGCCGAAACAAACGGGCCGCCGCTCATGCCCCACAGACTCTCACCCGCCCAGTGCATGAAGCTCTGGCACGATGTCCATCTTTCCCTTGTCCATGATGATGCGCCTGACCTGTCTGTGCGCCAGATGAGCGTGCTGCTGACCGTTTATCTGGAGGCCCCGCCGCACACGGTGCGCGGACTTGCTTCCAAGCTCCGCGTCACAAAACCTGTGATCACACGCGCCCTCGACAGCATGGGCAAGCTCGGTCTCGTCAGCCGCCGCCGCGACGAGAAGGACAAGCGCAACGTGCTGGTGCAACGCACCGTGAAGGGCGTGCTTTACCTCGAACGCCTCGGCGACCTCATCGGCCAAACTTCGGAAACCCTGTGATGACCAACCTCGACAAGCGCCTCCACCTCCATCGCCCCGACCTCGCCGACGCAGCGTTACGGGGACGAATCGATGCCGGACGCTTCGTGGAGGGCCGTCCTGCCCAGGTGGCGATGCAGATTGCCTCCGTGCGCCGCATGCCCGATCCCGCCTCCATGCAATTGACCGAGGCCCTGCCCGGCGAAACCCTGAAAGTGTTCGATGAGAAGGACGGCTGGTCGTGGGTGAAGCTCGACCGCGACGGCTATGTGGGCCACGTCGAAACGAAGCGCCTTGTTCCGCGCGCCGCAACCCCAAGCCATGAGGTGAGTGTCCCCTCGACACTTCTCTATCCCAAGGCGGACCTGAAGACGCAGCCAGCCACCACGCTCCCCATGCTGTCGCGCCTCTCCGTGGCCGGCGGAGACGGCCAATACGCTGATTCAGGCGCGGGCTTCGTCTTTGCGAAGCATCTCCGCCCGGCGGATTCCGGCAGTGGCGATTTCGTTAGCACCGCTGAACGTTTCCTTTTCACGCCTTACTACTGGGGCGGCAAGACGGTGCATGGACTGGATTGCTCCGGCCTCGTGCAACTCGCCTTGCATGCCACGGGACGGGACTGCCCTCGCGACAGCGACATGCAGGAAGAGTCACTCGGAACGGCGCTGGCCAAGACCGAGAAACTCCGCCGCGGTGATCTCGTGTTCTGGAAAGGCCACGTCGGCATCATGGCGGACGCAGATATGCTGCTCCATGCAAATGGCTTCGAGATGATGGTGGTCTGCGAGCCGTTGGCAGATGCCATTGCCCGCAGCGACGCCGAGGGCCAGCCCGTCACCAGCGTGAAGCGGCTTCAGTAACCCCGCGCCCGGTCAACAAGATTGCTGAGCTTGCCACCCGCCTCGTACGCCGCAATCTGCCGCGCGACATATTCACAGATCACCTGCGGATCGGAATCCGCCGCGATGTGCGGTGTGAGCGTGACGCGCGGATGCGACCAGAACGGGCTGTCTGGCGGCAAGGGTTCGGTGCGGAAGACATCCAGCGTGGCGCCATGAAGTTCGCCCGCCTCCAGTGCGGCGAGAATATCCTCTTCCACCTGCTGCCGCCCGCGGCCGGCGTTGATGAGCACAGGTGCACCGAACGGACCGCTGCGGGCGAGCTTGCGGATGAGCGCGCGGTTGAGGATGCCGTCCGTCTCCGGCGTGGCGGGCAACAGCGAGACCAGCACGTCGGTGCGCGCCAGGAAGGTGTCCAGTCCGCCCGCGCCGGAGAAGCATTGCACGCCATCGATCAACTTCGGTGAACGGCTCCATCCCGCCACCTTGAAGCCGAGCATGGCGAGCTTGCGCGCCGCGTCCTGCCCCAACACGCCCAATCCCATGACGCCCACGCGCAGTGCATTTGCCGCATGCGTGGGAAAGCCGTCCCAGATCTTGTTACGCTGGTTCTCGTCGAGGCGGCGCTGCTGCCGGTGATGCAGCAACACATGCAGCACCACGTACTCCGACATGCGCATGGTGAGGTCAGGATCATTGACGCGCACGATGGGCACGCCATCTGGCAGCGTCGGGTCCTTGAGGATGGCATCGACACCCGCACCCAGCGAGAAGATCACCTTGAGGCGCGAGAGGGAGCGCACCACATCCGGTGGCGGCAGCCATGCCGCCACATAATCCACCGTGGCCACATCGCCCATCTCGGGCCACACCCGCACCTCCATGCCCGGCGCCGCCTTGCGCATCTCGGCAGCCCACAACTGGGCGTCCCAGGTGGGTGTCACGAACAGAAACGTGCTCATTGTTTCACCGCTCCTTCGCTGGCCTTGAGGTTGAGGGCCGCAGCCAGCAGGGCCTTGGTATAGGGGTCCTGCGGATTCCCGAAAATCTCCCGCGCCGGTCCACGTTCCACCACGGTGCCGTTGCGTAATACGATCACCTCGTTCGCCAGCGCCCGCACCACCTTCAGGTCGTGACTGATGAAGAGATAACCGAGGCCATGCTTCTCCTGCAACGCACGCAGGAGATCGACCACCTGCGCCTGCACCGACATGTCGAGCGCCGAGGTGGGCTCGTCCAGCATGATGAAGCGTGGATCAAGCGCGAGGGCGCGTGCAATGGCGATGCGTTGCCGCTGGCCACCTGAAAACTCGTGCGGGTAGCGGTCCATGGCAGCTGGGTCGAGTCCCACTTCGGCCAGCGATTGCGCCACGCGGGCGCGCCGTTCCTCCACACCCAGCGACGGGTCCTGGATGCGCAATCCTTCTTCCACGATCTGCACGATGGACATGCGCGGGCTCAGCGACCCAAACGGATCCTGGAACACCACCTGCATGTCCTTGCGCAGTGGCCGCATCTCGCGGCTGTTCAGCCCGTCGATCCGCCGTCCGCGAAAGGTGATCTGCCCTTGTGAGGAAATGAGCCGCAGCATGGCGAGGCCGAGCGTGGTCTTGCCCGATCCGCTCTCGCCGACAATCGCCAGCGTCTGCCCGGCCTTCACCTGCACATCAAGCCCATCCACCGCCTTGATATGCCCCACCGTGCGGCGCAGGAAGCCGCGCTTGATGGGAAACCAGACCTTGAGGTGATGCGCTTCCGCGATGATCTCGGCATCGGCCTTCGCCGCTGGCGCCGAGCCTTTGGGTTCCGCCGAGAGCAACATCTTCGTGTAGGCATGCTGCGGCGCTGCGAAGAGCGCCTTGGCTGGACCCTGTTCGACCACCTTGCCCTTCTGCATCACGCAGACAGTGTCCGCCATGTGGCGCACGATGCCGAGGTCGTGGGTGATGAGCAGAAGCGCCATGCCGAATTCCGCCTGAAGGTCTTTCAGCAGCTTCAGGATCTGCGCCTGCACGGTGACATCGAGCGCCGTCGTCGGCTCGTCGGCGATCAGCAGTTCCGGATTGTTGGCGAGCGCCATGGCAATCATCACGCGCTGGCGTTGCCCGCCGGACAACTGGTGCGGATAGTCGCCGAGCCGTGTTTCAGGGTCACGGATGCCGACCTTGCCGAGGAGTTCGATGGTCCGCTGCCGGGCCGCGTCCTTGCTCAGCCCTTGGTGCAGGTCAAGGATTTCCCCCACCTGCTGCTCCACCGTATGCAGCGGGTTGAGCGACGTCATCGGCTCCTGGAAGATCATGGTGATGTCGTTGCCGCGCACCTTGCGCAGGTCTGAATCATCCTTGTCCAGAAGGTTCTGACCCTTGAACCACACCTCACCTGAGGGATGCGACGCGGCGGGATAGGCCAGCAGCTTGAGGATCGAGAGCGCGCTGACAGATTTGCCGGAGCCCGACTCGCCCACCAGCGCCAGCGTCTTGCCCTTCTCCAGCGCGAAGGACGCATGGTCGACGGCAAGCGTTGTCACGCCGCCCTGATGGAACGCGACGGAGAGGTCCTTCACCTGCAACAGCGGCTCGCTCATGCGAAGGTCTTTCGCGGATCGAGCGCATCACGCACCGCCTCGCCCACGAACACGAGGAGCGTGAGCAGGATGGACGTGACGAAGAAGGCGGTGAATCCCAGCCACGGCGCGAACAGGTTGTTCTTGCCCTGCTGCACCATCTCGCCCAGTGAGGCAGACCCCGGCGGCAAGCCGAAGCCGAGGAGATCAAGAGCTGTAAGCGTCGTCACCGAACCGGAAAGGATGAACGGCATGAAGGTGACGGTGGAGACCAGCGCATTGGGCAGGAGGTGCCGAACCATGATCTGCAGGTCGGAAAGGCCCAGGGCCCGCGCCGCCCGCACATATTCGAAATTCCGCGCACGGAGGAATTCGGCGCGCACGACGCCCACAAGCCCCGTCCACGAGAACAGGGCCAGGATGAACAGCAGCAGCCAGAAACTTGGCGTCACGAAGGCGGCAAGGATGATGAGCAGGTAGAGTGTCGGCATCGACGACCAAATGTCGATGAAGCGCTGGAAGATCAGGTCGGTCCATCCCCCGAAATAACCCTGCACCGCCCCCGCCGTGACGCCGATCACGGACGACACCAGCGTGAGGATCAGGCCAAAGGCCACCGAGATGCGGAAGCCATAGATGAGCCGCGCCAGCACATCGCGGCCCTGGTCATCTGTGCCGAGCCAGTTGAGGTTGCCGAAGCTGCATTGCGGGTCCTTCGCGGCCAATGGGTATTTCGCGCAGGCGAAGTCTTCATGCATCACGAAGGCGGGTCGGGAAGGGGCGGGAGCGGGCAATTCGCGGTTCACCGTGCCATAGGAATAATGGATCAGGGGCCAGACCATCCAGCCGTTGGCAGTGATCTCATCGGCGTTGACGGGGTCGCGGAAATCCGTGACGGCGAGGAAGCCGCCGAACTTGCTCTCCGGGTAGTCCACCAACAGCGGAAACAGCAGTTCGCCCTTGTAGGACGCGATGATGGGCCGGTCATTGGCAATGAGCGGCGCAAAGACGGAGAGCACGAAGAGGATGCTGAAGATCACGAAGGACCAGAAGCCGCGCTTGTTGCGCCGGAACAGCTCCCAGCGCCTCTGGTTCAACCGCGAAAGCGAGAGGAGGGCCATCAGGTATCCCGCGATTCGAAATCAATGCGTGGATCGATCCACGTGTAGGTCAGGTCGCTGATCAGCGCCACCACGAGCCCCAGCAGCGTGAAGATGTAGAGGTTGGCGAAGACCACGGGATAGTCGCGATTCACCGCCGATTTCCAGGTGAGATAGCCGAGACCATCCAGCGAGAAGACGAATTCGATGAGCAGCGAGCCTGAGAAGAAGGCAGCAAGGAACGCGCCTGGGAAACCCGAGATCACCAGCAGCATGGCATTGCGAAATACATGGCCGTACAGCACCTGCCGCTCGTTCAGTCCCTTGGCGCGGGCGGTCACCACGTATTGCTTCCTGATTTCGTCGAGGAAGGAATTCTTCGTCAGCAAGGTCATGGTAGCAAAGCCGCTGATGCCCAGCGCCGTGAGCGGCAGCACCAGATGCCAGGCATAATCCTTGAGCTTGCCCCACCATGAGAGCTGCTCGAAATTGTCCGAGGTGAGGCCGCGCAGGGGAAACAGGTCCCAATAGCTTCCACCGGCGAAGAGCACGATCAGGATGATGGCGAAGATGAAGCTCGGGATGGCATAGCCCACAATGATCACGGCAGACGTCCAGATGTCGAAGGTCGAACCGTCCCGCACCGCCTTCTTGATGCCGAGCGGAATGGAGACGAGATAGGTGATCAGCGTCAGCCACAGGCCGAGCGAGATCGAAACAGGCATCTTCTCCTTGATCAGCGAGATCACCGTCTTGTCGGTGAAATAGCTCTTGCCGAAATTGAAGGTGAAATAATCCTTCAGCATCTTGAGGAAGCGCTCGGGCGCCGGCTTGTCGAAGCCGAATTGCACTTCCAGCTGCTTGATGAATTCCGGGTCCAGCCCCTGGGCGCCCCGGTACTTCGATCCGCCACCTCCGCCTGCGTCCTCGCCCTGCACCTCCGAGCCGCCGCCATTGATTCGGGAATTGGCGTCACCGCCATTGTCGAGTTGCGAGATGATCTGCTCGATGGGGCCGCCGGGCACGAACTGCACCACCACGAAAGTGAGCAGCATCACCCCCACCAGCGTCGGGATCATCAGCAACAGGCGTTTAAGGATATAGGATCCCATCAGCGTGTCATGACTTCTTCAAGGCCGCGTCCGCCTCCGCATCAAACCACCAGATCGTGGGGTAGCCGGGCGAATAGCCTGGCATCGTCCCGGGATGCTTCACGCGCTTCCAGTAGGCAATCCAGTCCGCCGCCTTGTACCACATGGGGATCACATAGTGGTTCGCCATCAGCACACGGTCCAGTGCCTTGCAGGCCGTGATGAGACTGGCGCGATCGGGCGCGGCAATAATCCTGTCCACCAGCACATCAACAGCCGGGTTCTTGATGCCGACGAGGTTGCGGCTTTCCTTCTTGTCGGCAAATTCGGAACCGAAGAATTCGCGCTGCTCATTGCCGGGCGAAAGCGATTGTCCCCAGGAGCCCACGATCATGTCGAAGTTGAAATCGCCTTCGCTCCGCTCGTACTGCGCCGCATCGGCCAATTGCACCTTGGCCTCGATGCCGAGAAGCGCCAGTTGTTCTGCAAAAGGCAGCGCCACGCGCTGGAAGGCCTCGCTGTCCAGCAGGATGGTGAAGCTGAAGCGTTCGCCCTTGGCGTTCTTCAACACCTGCCTGCCGCCCTGCTGCACAGGTGCCCATCCCGCCTCGGCCAGCAGGGCCTGCGCCGCGCGCAGGTTCTTGCGCCGTTCTTGCGGCGTGCTGTTCGTCGGGCTCGCGTATTCGGTGGTGAAAACCTCGGGCGGCACTTGCGCGCGCAAGGGCTCCAGCAGCACCAGTTCCTCAGCCGAAGGCAAGCCCTTTGCTTCCAGTTCGGAATTGTTGAAGTAGCTGCGGCTGCGCGTATAGAGCCCGTAGAAGAGATTGGTATTCGACCATTCGAAATCAAAGGCGAGGTCGAGCGCCTTGCGCACGCGCACGTCGGCAAACAGTGGCCGCCGCGTGTTCACCGCCCAGCTCTGCATGCCGGACACGCCAAGGCGCGGCATCTCCTCGCGCAAGACGCGGCCGTCGCGTGCGGCGGGAAAATCATAACCCGTGGCCCACTGCTTCGAGGACGACTCGAACTGGATGTCGAACTGGTTGCCCTTGAAGGCCTCCAGCAGGATGTTGCGGTCCTGGTAGAACTGCGTTTCGATCTCATCGAAATTGTTCTGCCCCACGTTCACCGGCAGGTCCTTGCCCCAGTAATCCGCCACGCGTTTCACCGTGAGGGAGAGGCCGGGGCGCACGGTGGAGACGGCATAGGGGCCGGAACCGAGGATGGGTTCGAGCGTGTTGCTGGCCACATCGCGCGGCTTGCCGCTGGCGTCATTGCCCGTCCACCAGTGCTTCGGAAAAACGACGATCTGACCGGTGATATGCGGCAGCTCGCGGTTGCCCTTCATGGAAAAGGTGAACGTGACTTCGCCGTCTCCGGTCTTCTCGGCCTTCACGATGTCCTTGTAATAGGCGGCAGACTGCGTCTGGTTCTTCTTGAGCGACTCGAAGGAGAAGATCACGTCCTCGGGCTTTACCTGCTCGCCGTCATGGAAGCGCGCCGTGGTACGGAGCTTGTAGACGACCATGGAATAGTCATCCGGAAACCAGACGCTCTCGGCCAGCAGGCCGTATTCGCTGGACGGTTCATCCAGCGACGGCTTCATCAGCGTTTCGTTGACGCCGGGATTGGCGGCATCGCCCTTGATGGTGAAGGGGTTGATGCTGTCGAACGAGCCAAGCGCCGCAAGCCGCACCTTGCCGCCTTTCGGTGCCTCCGCATTCACATAGGCGAAGCGGGCGAAATCGGGCGGATACTTGAGGCTCTCGAACAGCGTCGTGCCGTGGCGGAAGGCGCGCTCGTCCGCCTGCGCGGAAAGGCCGGAAAGGGAGGCAAAGGGAGCCGCTGCCGAAAGCTGCAACATCACCCTGCGCGTCAGCATCATGCCGGACCGTCCTCGCCTCATTGATTCGGTTCCTGTTTTACGCGGCATCTGCCCCAAAAGAAAACACCGGCAGGAGCGCCCTGCCGGTGTCATTGAAGGAAGTGGATTCTGGCTTTCTCAAGGAGCCGGGAACGGCTTCGGGGCATCCGACAGGGTCGCCAGATAGGCGATCAGGTTGGCGCGCTTGGCGTCGTTCTTGAGGCCGCCGAAGGCCATCTTGGTGCCGGGGATGAAACCCTTGGGATTGGTGAGGAAGGTGTTGAGATGCTCGTAGGTCCAGTTTTCGCTGCCCTTCTCGGCAAAACCGGCCGTGTAGGTGTAGCCCTCGTGCTTGCCGATCGGGCGCTCCACCACGTCCCACAGGTTGGGGCCGGTCTTGTTGGGTCCGCCCTTGCTGAGATCATGGCAGGCCGCGCAGGCCTTGGCTTCGGCAGCGCCCTTGGTGGCGTCGGCAGCGGCCAGCAGCGTGCCGATGGATTTCACTTCGGCTGCGGGAGCCGCTTCACCGCCGGCCGGAGCCGACTCAGCGACTTCGATCTTGTAGCCCGGGTTTTCAGTGCTTGCGGCGAGTGGGTGATAGACGAGACCCGTCACACCCTTCAGGCCAAAAACGAGCAGCGCCGTGCCGAGGACTGCGCCTGCGATCTTGTTGAATGTCCAGCTGTTCATGCGATTCAGAGGTCCCACTTGGTTCAGCCGCGACTAACTAATGCTTTGCCCCTGCCGCCGCAATATCTATAAGTCAACTCGCCTCATTTTGCCGCGCCTTGACGTAACCTCATGATTGAACAGCAGAATACCATTGTAGTAATCCCGGCGCGGCTGTCAGCGCGGCGCCTGCCGGGCAAGCCGCTCGCCGATATCTGGGGCGAACCCATGATCGTCCATGTCTGGCGCCGGGCCATGGAAGCCAAGATCGGTCACGTGCTTGTTGCCGCCGGAGACCTTCCCATCGCCGAAGCCGTGCGTGCTGCAGGCGGCGATGCCATCACGACGGAAGCGAACCTGCCGTCCGGCTCCGACCGCGTGGCGGCGGCCCTCGCACTTCGCGATCCGCAGGGGCGCTACACCCATGTCGTCAATCTGCAAGGCGACCTTCCGACCATCGATCCGTTGTCGGTCCAGCGCTGTCTCGCAGGCCTCACCAACGAGAGCGTGGACATTTCGACGGTGGCTTCGCTCATCACAGATGACGCCGACGTCGCCAATCCCAACATCGTGAAGGCGATCGCGCCACTGGGCCCCGACCGCGAGGTGGCTTTTGCCCGCGATTTCGTCCGCGCCGTCTCGCCCTCGCACACGCCGCCCTTCTGGCATCACATCGGCATCTACGCCTACCGGCGCGCGGCACTCGAAACCTTCGTCACCCTGCCGCAATCGCCCCGCGAAAAGGAGCGTTCGCTGGAACAGATGCGCGCCCTCGACAACGGCATGAAGATCGCGGTCGTCCGCGTCGACACGGTGCCGCTGGGCGTCGATTCGCCCGCCGACCTCGATGCCGCACGCCTCGTCCTCAAGGAGAAGAAATGACCGGAAAGATCGCTTACCAGGGAGAGCCCGGCGCCAACTCGCACATCGCCTGCGCGGAGGCCTGCCCCACCCTTGAGCCGCTGCCCTGCCGCACCTTCGAGGATGCCTTCCAGGCTGTGGAAGACGGCACTGCCGCCTGCGCCATGATCCCCACCGACAATTCGGTGGCGGGCCGTGTCGCCGACATTCATCACCTGCTGCCGCAATCCTCGCTGGCGATTGTCGGCGAACATTTTCTGCCCGTGCATCACCAGTTGCTGGTGGTGAAGGGAACGGATGCGGCGAGCCTCAAGACCGTGCACAGCCATGTCCATGCGCTGGGCCAGTGCCGCAAGGTGATCCGCGAGATGGGCCTGCAAGCCGTGGTGGCGGTCGATACGGCAGGTGCCGCGCGCGAACTCTCGGAGATCAAGGACAAGACCAGGGCGGCCATTGCGACGCGCCTCGCGGGCGACATCTACGGCCTCGACGTATTGCGCTCCGACATCGAGGACGAGGCCCACAACACCACGCGCTTCGTGATCCTCGCGCCCCAGCGTGCCGACGCCGAACCGGGTTCAGGCATGGTGATGACCAGCTTTGTCTTCCGTGTACGGAACGTTCCCGCTGCCCTCTACAAGGCCATGGGCGGATTCGCCACCAACGGCGTCAACATGACGAAGCTGGAGTCCTATCAGCTCGAAGGGCGCTTCGCCGCGACCCAGTTCTATGCCGAAGTGGAAGGCCACCCGCAGGACCGCAACGTCCGCCTTGCCATGGAGGAACTGGCATTCTTCTCCTCCTACATGCGGATTCTCGGCGTCTATCCCGCAAGTCCCTACCGCGCCGAAATCGCGAAGAAACTGGCGGAACAGTCGGCCTGACTCAGGCGACTGTTGTCTTCAACAGCAGGTGCGCGATGGCATAGGGGTGCGAGGCGTGAAGTCCCCCGGCGTGACTGCGGTCCAGCATCTGCAGCACGTCCTGCCGCGAAAACCAGCGCACATCCTCGATTTCACTCGTGTCGATGGTGATGTCGCGCGTCTCCGCCCGGCCGATCAACCCGATCATCAGCGACGAGGGGAAAGGCCAGGGCTGGCTGGCCACATAGGTGATTTCGCCCACGCGGATGCCGGCTTCCTCGAACACCTCGCGCCGCGCCGCCTGTTCGATGGTCTCGCCCGGTTCCACGAATCCCGCCAGTGCTGAAAACATGCCCGCTGCCCACGACGACTGCCGCCCCAGCAGCACCTTGTCGCCATCCGTCACCGCCATGATGACGACGGGGTCCGTGCGCGGGAAGTGGTCTGCGGCGCAGGCCGGGCAATGGCGGCGGTATCCGGCGTCCTTCATCTCGGTCTTCACACCGCAATTGGCGCAGAATCCGTGGCGCTCATGCCAGTGCAGCACGCTCCGCGCCTGGGCGAGGATCGACAACTCCGCCGCATCGGTGGCCCCCGACAGCATCAGCGCCCGCAGGGGCGTCAGGGCAGCCGTCTCCGGTGCGGGCGCCACAAACCATGGAATGCCCCCGTCATCGAGCCCGAGGAAGATCTCGCCATCGTCGGTGGGACCCGCATGGTGAAGGGGCGTGCTGGCCTCGCCCGCGCCCTGCGTTTCCACAAGGTCGCCGCGCACCCGCAACACCCGGCAATCACGCCGCTGGCGCAGGCGAAGCAGCTCCTCGGGCTTCAGACGGAGGAGATGCGCCCGGTCGAGAGGCGACGTGACATAGGCCAGTGACATGAATTTTTCCCTCGTGGAATGGGGCTCTCGTCGCCCAATCCGCATAAAAGATCAAACGCTTAACGTAATATTTACCAAGAAAGTTAACTTTCGGCTCCGGGATTATTGGGGCTGCTGTCCGGTCGGACTGATTCTTTGCACCGCGTTGCAGCCGTTGGAGTGAGTGGCGATGAAGCCAGGATTGCCGTGGAGTGTGAAGGGTATCGAGCCGGATGTGCGCGAAGCTGCGAAGCTTGCCGCCCGCCGGTCGGGAATGACCCTGGGCGAATGGCTGAACAGCACCATCATGGATCAGGCCGATGGCCCGGCCGAAGCGCCGCCGCCGCCAGTTGCAGCGCGGGCGAGGACCCGTGCACCGGCTGCCGGCATGCCAGCCATTGAGCGTGCCGCCAGTCGCCTCGAAGACATCGCGGAGAAACTCGCCCGCCTGTCCATTGGCGAATCGGCCACCGCCTCGCGGATCGGCATCCATGCCGCCGAAGACCGCCAGGACGCAGAGGCGATGCAGCGCGTGCTGAGCCGCGTCGAGAACAACGAACGCCAGACCGTTGAGGCAATCACCGGCCTCAACGAGCGCATCGCCGGCCTCAGCCGCCAGCTCACCAGCACGCCCCGCCCGCAAGCCTCGCGCGTCGAGGATTCTCAGGGCTTCCAGGCGCTGGAAAAGGCGGTGCGCAGCATCGTCGAGCACATGGAGACGAGCGAGAAGCGCAACAAGGAAACCTTCAAGTCGCTGCAGGACCGCCTCTCCTCGCTCAACAGCAAGGCGCAGAGCTCCGACAATGACCAGATCGTCCGCCAGGCACCGGCCTTCTCGGCGCTGGAATCGCGCCTTGCCGATCTCGCCAAGCGCGTGGAGCGCACCGAAACGTCTCCGCAGAACCAGACGCTGTCGGATCTCCTGCGCCGTGAAATCACTGATCTCGCCAAGCGCATCGACCAGGTGCGCGAGAATTCCGAGACCCTTGCCAACAAGGCCCAGACACAGGCGGTGCAGGCGAGCCAGCACGAATTGCGCGCCATCGAAAGCCGCATCCTCGGCCTCCTGAAGGAAGCCCAGTCGTCGCTCTCCAGCGCCTCTGCAGGCCCCGCTGAAATCCAGCGTCTGCGCGGCGAGATCGAACGCCTCAACCGCCGCATCGACGAAACGCAGGTTCATGCAGCGGGTGCAGGCCCCGACGTCCTGGAACTGCGCGCCGCCGTGGAGCAGCTCTCCACCCGCGTGGCGCAGGGACCCGACATGCGGCCGCTCGCCGACATGGATCGCCGCATCCTCGACATCACCCAGCGCCTCGAACAGACGCAGGCAGCGACACGCGCCATGCCGCAGTTCGCCGAACTGGAAAACCGCATCGCCGAACTGGATTACAAGTTCAGCGAAGCGATGGCGGGTCGCGGCTCGTCGCACGCCGCCGAGATCGAGGAACGCATTGCCGAAGTCTCCGAACGCCTGAGCCGCACGGAACAGCAGCTCTCGTCGCTCGAGACGATCGAGCGCGCCGTGAATCAGCTCTTCGATACGATGGAGCAGCAGCGCAAGTGGACGGAAGAGGTGGCCGAGGGTGCCGCCAACCGCGTGGCGCAGCAGATCATGGCCGCCGGGCCCCAGCAGGTGTCGCTTGCCGGTTCGCCTGAAATCCAGGCGCTGGAAAGCGGCCTCACCGCCGTTCGCACCGCCGCCGAAACCGCCGACCAGCGCAACCAGGAAACGCTGGAAGCCGTCCACGATACGCTGGAGCAGATTGTCACCAAACTCGCGGAGCTGGAAACGGCGGCGATCGGCCAGCGCGTTGCCGCCGCTGCAGCACCTGCTGCCGCAGCCACTCAGGATCAGCCGGTAGAGGCCATGGAAGCCTTCCCGCCGCTGCCTCCCGATCCGGAGAACAATCCTTTCGCCCATCAGGCTGCGATCGACGACGTGCAGCCCATGGCGGAAATCCAGGCTGCACCGGAAGGGTTTGCCGCAGCGCCCAGCCTCAATCCATTTGAAGCCCCGCCGCAACCTGCGGCCAATCCCTTTGCTCCGATGGGCGCTGCCGTCGATCCCGCAGCCTTTGCCAGCGGCGACGATTTCATTGCCGCAGCCCGCCGTGCCGCCCAGGCCGCCTCCCAGCAGAAGTCGCTGCTGAGCGGTATTGCGCCGGGTGCGGCCAAGATGAGCGAAGAAAGCTCCAAGAGGCTGCTCAAGCTGTCGATCTTCAAGTCGAAGCAGAAGGCCCAGGCCGCAGCACAGGCGCAAGGTCCAGTCGGACTGACGGGCGAGATCAAGCCGCCGCCCGGCTTCAAGCCTGCCAACAGCAACACCGAGAACAAGCGCCGCAAGCTCCTGCTCATGGGTCTTGTGCTGCTCGCCGCCGTGTCCGCCTTCACCTTCAACATGGTGGGCCGTGGTCACAAGGTGAAGGCGCCGGTGACACCCACTGCCGTGGAACAGTCGATCGAACAGGGCCAGACCACAACGCCCAACGCCGTTTCGCCCGTGCCGTCGGACAATGGCGCAGCACCCGCTGCCCCGGCTGCCGTGCCCGCACCTGCACCGCTCGAAAGCGGCGCACTGGAATCAGGCGACAGCGATCCCATCCTGACAGGTTCATTGCCCTCGACGCTGGGCAGCAAGCCGATCGCTGCCCTCGTCGCCGGTGATACGGCAGCACCCGAAAACCTGCCGCCCTCGGAAGTGGGTTCCATGGCGCTCCGCGAAGCGGCGGCCCTGGGGGATGCCACGGCGCAGTTCGTGATCGCCACCCGCTACCTCAACGGCGAGAAGGTGGAACAGAACTTCGAGAAGGCCGCCTTCTGGTATGGCAAGGCCGCTGCCCAAGGTTCTGCCCCGGCGCAATACCGGCTTGCCACCATGTATGAGCGTGGCCGCGGCGTCGCCAAGGACCTGAAGGCGGCACTCGGCTGGTATGAACGCGCTGCCAGCCTCGGCAACGTCAAGTCCATGCACAACGCCGCGGTGCTCGCCTCCGGCAGCGAGTTGGCCTCGCCCGACTACAAGCGCGCCTACAAGTGGTTCTCGCTCGGTGCCGCCCACGGCCTCAAGGACAGCCAGTTCAACCTCGCGGTCCTGCTGGAACGCGGCCTCGGAACCGAAGTCAATCCGGCGGATGCCTGGTTCTGGTATTCCGTTGCGGCCCAGCAGAAGGACGACGACGCCAAGAAGCGCGCCGCAACGCTCGCCAAGGCCATGTCGCCCAGCGAACTCCTTGGTGCCAAGACGCGCCTCGCCGCCTGGTCGCCCGAGAAGGCCCCCGATGGAGCCAACGTGATCGCCATCAACAATCCGGATTGGAACGTGCAGATGAGCGTGGGCGGCTAGCTCACGCGCAGGTACGGAAAACGGTACATCTTTTGCCGGGCCAGCAGGAACACGCTGGCCCGCTCCGTTTCCAGAAGGCCATCGAATGCAGCGGTGCGGACGCTGAGGCCCCCCGTATAGGCCCCGAAGGCCGGGAGGATGATGCGGCGCGTATCCGCCACGAAACATTTGCCCCGCACCATGTGGCCGCGCTGAACCACACCCGCACCCGGGTGCAGGTGGCCGGCGATTTCCGGTGTGGCGAGCTTGCCCGAGGGGGCGTGCCGCAAGGTGACCGGCCCCAGTTGCACGCTGTCCGCATGCCGCCCCCCCAACCCCGTCTTCGGCCCCGGATCATGATTGCCGCTGATCCACACCGTCTCGATCCGGAGCGTCAGCGCGGTCAGCCGTGCCGAAGCCTCATCGCCCAGCAGCGCATGGCCTTTGGCGTCGTGAAAACTGTCGCCGAGCAGATAAAGTGTCTTGGCCCCCGTATCGGCAATCACCGCCTCCAGTGCGGAGAGCGTCAGGCTCGTATCATAGGGCGGCACGCTGATGCCGCGCCGCGCCAGGGCCGCGCCCTGTTCCAGATGCAGGTCAGCGACCAGCAGCGCACCGAACGCGGGCGCAAACAGTGCCCCCGAGAGGTCCGGCCGGAAGCTCAACCCGGCAAGCGAGATGTCATGGACCTTAGACAAGCCGGACGGCCTCATCCATGAGTTGCTCGGCGGCTTCGGCGAGAAGGGCATCATCGCCACTGCCTTGAATCGATTCGCGCCCGATCTCAAGCAGCACCGGAACGGCAAGTGGCGACACCCGCTCCAGGTCGCGGTGCAGGATCTGGTTCTTGATGCGCTTCAACAATCCGCCAAGCCGGTGCACGTCGATCAATCCCTCCGCGGCGTCATCCCAGGCCGCACGCAACAGCACATGGTCCGGCTGGTGCGAGCGCAGCGCATCGTAGATGAGGTCGGTGTTGACCGTCACTTGACGCGTGGTCTTCTCCTTGCCGGGAATGCGCCGCTCTATCAGCCCTGCGATGATGGCGACATTGCGGAAGGTCCGCTTCATCAGGTTGGACTCGGCGAGCCACGCCTCAAGGTCGTCGCCCAGCATGTCCTCGTCGAAGAGCCGCGCCAGTGACAGGCGGTCCTCGGCGATCATCGCGCCCATGTCGCGCAGTCCCCACACGACCAGCGCATACTCGGACGCAGTGAAGCCGAGTGGCCGCGCCCCCAGGCGCTCCAGGCGCCGGGTGAGAAGCATGCCCAGTGTCTGTTGCGCCAGCCGACCCTCGAAAGGGTAGCAGACCATGTAGAACTTGTCGGCGCGCGGGAATGTCTCCACCAGCATCTGGTTTTCGTCGGGCAGGACGCTGGCCCAGCGCTGCGTCGACAGCCAATCGCGCACCTGCGGCGGAAGGTGCCCCCAGCGCGAAGGATCAGCGAGGATCCGGCGCACCCGCTGCGCCAGATAGGTGGACAGGGGAAACTTGCCGCCCATATAGGAGGGAATGCGTGGGTCGCGGCCGGGCGCGCGCGTCGCCAGCGCGCCGTATTCATCCAGCCCCTCGTGGCGCAGCACCTGGCCCGCAAACAGATACGTGTCGCCATAGGCCAGTTGCGCGATGAATGACTCTTCCAGTTCACCGAGCACAAATCCGCCTGTCGCCACCCGCTTGCCGAGCACGGTGCGGATTCGGGCGATGCGCACCTTGATCATCTCGTCTTCGACAATGGTGCCGATGTTGAGACGGTACTGCTGGCCCAGCCGCGGATGCGACAGCCGCCACAAACCGTCGGGTTGCTGACGGAGCTTGGCATACCGCTCGTAGGACTTCAGCGCGTAGCCGCCGGTCGCCACGTAATCGAGCGTCTGGTCGAACAGCTCTCGCGCCAGGTTGCGGAAGGTGAAGGCCGATGTGACCTCGCGGAACAGGTCATCGCTGGCGAAGGGCCCTGCCACCGCGCGCCCCAACATGTGTTGGGCCAACACGTCGAGCTTCATCACCATGGGGTATTCGGTGTCCTGCGCATTGTCGGCCACCGCTTCCACGGCCGCTTCGCATTCCAGCACCTCGAAGCGGTTGGACGGCACCAGCAGCGCCTTGCTCGGATCATCCAGCCGGTGATTGGCGCGGCCGATCCTTTGCAGCAGGCGGCTCGACCCCTTGGGCGCGCCCACCTGGATCACAAGGTCCACGTCACCCCAGTCGATGCCAAGATCAAGGGTGGAGGTGGCGACCACGGCCTTGAGGCTGTTCGCCGCCATGGCCGCTTCCACCTTCCGCCGCTGCGCCACATCGAGCGACCCGTGGTGGAGGGCGATGGGCAGCGTGTCCTCGTTCACGTCCCACAGTTCCCTGAACAGCAACTCGGCCTGCGAGCGCGTGTTGACGAAGATGAGGCTCATGCCGTGGCGCTTGATGGCGGCGTAGATGTCCGGCACCGCATAGCGCGAGGAATGCCCGGACCACGGCACCCGCTCCTCTGATTCCAGGATGTGGAGATCAGGCGCGGCTCCCGCCGCCCCCGTCACCAGCGCCACGGGCGGCGTGCCCGCAGGTGCAAGCCAGGCCCGCACCGCATCGGGGTCTGCGACGGTGGCGGAGAGGCCGAAGAAGCGCGTCGCTGGCGCATGGGCGCGCACGCGCGTGAGGGCGAGCGAGAGAAGCACGCCCCGCTTCGACGTGACCACGGCATGAAGCTCGTCGATGATGACGCTACGAAGATCGCGCAGGAGATGCGCCGCCGCCGGGTCGGCCACCAGCAAGGACAGTTGCTCCGGCGTGGTGATCAGGATGTCGGGCGGATGCGTCCGGATGCGGGCGCGGCGCGATTGCGGCGTATCGCCTGTCCGCGTCTCGATGGTGATGGGGAGGTCCATCTCCCGCACCGGCGCCTCCAGGTTCCGGGCAATATCAACCGCCAGCGCCTTGAGCGGCGAGATGTAGAGCGTGTGGATGCCCTCGTGGCTGTGCGGTTCGGCGAGTTCATGCAGCGTGGACAGGAAACCGGCCAGCGTCTTGCCGCCGCCTGTCGGAGATATGAGCAGCGCCGAATGCCCGGCGAGGCCTTGCTGCAACATGGCCAATTGGTGCGGGCGGGGCGTCCACCCCCGCGAATGGAACCAGTCGGCGATCTTGTGATGCAATGCAGGCATAACAGTCCGGAGCTTGACGGAGCCGCCCGTCTCACGCAACCCGGCACCATCATGGCACTTGCTCCAGGTCTCCCCATCACCCACCGATCGGTTCTCCGTATCGCCATTCCGATCGTGCTCTCCAACATGTCGGAACCGCTGATCGGCGTGGTCAATACGGCCGTCATGGGCCGCCTGCCTGGCCCGCACTACATCGGTGGGGTTGCCGTGGGGGCGCTGATCTTCGCCTTCCTCTTCTGGGGCTTCGGCTTCCTGCGGCTCTCCACGGGCGGCCTTTCGGCCCAGGCCACCGGGGCAGGCGACCATCCCGCCCTGGTGACGCTCCTGTTCCGCAGCCTGATCCTCGCAGGGGGCATCGGCCTCTGTCTCGTTGCCGCGGGGCCGTGGCTCGGGCCACTCGCCGTGGGGCTGGTCGGCGGCAGCGAAAAGGTCATGGCGGAAGCGCAGACCTATTTCAGTTATCGCATCTGGGCGGCACCTGCGGCCCTGACCAACTTTGCCATCATGGGCTGGTTCATCGGCCATGGCCGCGCCAGCACGGCCTTCGTGGTGCAGCTCTTCCTCAATGTCACCAACATGGCGCTGAGTGCCGTCCTCGTGCTGGAAGCGGGCTATGCCACTGCGGGCGTAGGCCTCGCCGTCGTCAGCGCCGAATATGCCGCGATGGCGCTTGGCCTCGCATTGGCCGCACGCCGGCTTGCGATGCTCAGGCTCCGCCCGGACTGGCCGGTCATCTTGCAGCGCGAGCAATTCCTCAAGCTGGTCAGCGCCAACAGCGACATCATGATTCGCACGGTCTGCCTCGTCTTCGCCTTCGGATGGTTCGTGGCACGGGGCGCCCGGCAGGGCGATCTGATCGTCGCCACCAACGCCGTTGTTCTCAATCTCTTCGAAGTGTCAGCCTACATGATCGATGGCTTCGCCTATGCCGCCGAGGCCCTGGTGGGACAGTCGATTGGCGCGAAGGTGCGGGAGCGCTTCCGCCGCGCCGTGGGGCTGACGACCCTGTGGGCCGGCGTGCTGGGTTTGGCCTGCGCCGCGGTGATCCTCGTCTTCGGCAACCAGTTGTCCGCGCTGATGACCGTCGATCCCGCCGTCCGTGAATCAGCTTCGCACTATTTCCTCTGGGCGGCGATGGCGACGGTGCTCGGCACCGCCTGCTTCCAGCTGGATGGCATCTTCACCGGCGCCATGGCCACCCGCGACATGCGCAACATGATGGTCGTCTCGCTGGCGGTCTATCTGGCAGCATGGTGGGTGCTGGAACCGGCCTGGGGCAACCATGGCCTCTGGGCCGCACTCAACATCTTCTTCATCGCCCGTGGCATCACCTTCTCCGGACGGCTGGGCGCGATCGAGAAGAAAGTGTTTGGCTAGAGCGACTGGAACCGCGCAATCGCCGAACGTTCCAGCGCCGCCGTCGTGAGCTTGTCCATGTTCAGGCCGTCGCGGAGAATGGAGAGGAAGCGCAGCTCTTCCTTGCCCACGGCGAGATCGACCGCCGCCACTTCCACAGCCAGCGCATAGGCCGTTTCGCGCAGGCGCACCGGCAACTGCTCCCTGACCAGCGCGATCACGGTCTGCATGCCGTCCTTCACCTGCAGCATGTCCCCGCACTCCTGCGCCACGTTGGCGAGGCGTGAGCGGTCGAAGCCCTTGAAGACGGGCAATGTGCGCACCAGCAGCTCGATTTCCGCCAGTTCCTCCGGCTTGATCGCACCCTCGACGCCCGACATCATCACCATCACGTAGATGAGGGCCTGTTCCGTGGAAATGGTACCTGACATGGAAACTCCTGATTCACCTGGGCGCGGTTTTACAGAAAGACTTCGCCGCTTCAATGGCGTCAACAAGTCCCATGCGCTCGATGGCTACGCCGGGCGGGAAGGCGGTGGCAAAGCGCGAGGCCATGCGGGCATCGAGCATCACGAAGCAGCCCCGGTCCTTCGCCGAGCGGATGAGCCGCCCGAAGGCCTGCCGCAGGCGCAAGCGCACCACCATGTCGGTGTAACCTGGCGACCCGAAGGCCTCCTTGCGGGCGCGCTCAAGAATGGTGGGCGTGGGCCACGGCACGCGGTCCATGACGATGAGACGGAGCGAATCGCCCGGCACGTCCACACCGTCCCGCACGGCGTCCGTCCCCAGCAGGCAGGCATCGCGCTCGGCCCGGAACAGGTCTACGAGCGTGCCCGTATCCATCGGATCCACATGCTGCGCATAGAGCGGCAGGCCCTTTTCTGCCAACGGCCGCATGATCCGCCGGTGCACTGCGCGCAACCGCGAGATCGCCGTGAAGAGGCCGAGCGCGCCGCCGTGCGTGGCAAGGAAAAGCTCGCGGTAGGCTGCGGCGATCTGGTCCATGTTCTCGCGGTTCACATCGTTGACGACGATGAGCCGCGCCATGTTCGGGTAATCGAAGGGCGAGATGAAACTTTCGCGCCGCACGGGATAGGGAAGATGCACGGCGCCGGTGCGCATCTCGGCATTCTGCCAGTCATCAGGCAGGTCCGGCGGGCGGTCTTTCAGCGTTGCTGATGTGACGATGATGCCATCGGCTGGACGCAACACCGCCAGCGCCAGCGGTTCCGTGGGGTCGATCCAGTGCGAATGGAAGCCCACGTCCATCTCGCGGCTCCCTGCCTGTTCCACGTCGAACCACTCGATCATGTTGACGGACTTCTCGCCGATGAGGCGGTGCAGCATGGTGATCCATCCCCCCACCATGAGTTCACCCCGCCGCCGCAGTGACCGCGACAAGGCCTCGATGCGACCCCGTTCGGCGGAGTTGAGTTCGGCGGCCTCGTCATCAAGCTTGGAGGCGAGCAATTTCGCCAACCGCTCCATGGGGCGCTTGAGATCGATGAGTGCGGCCGCAAGTTCGCCCGTCGCTTCCGCAAGGCCGTCGATCAGCGGCAGGCAATCGGCCTCCAGCGTATGCCCCGTCTCCGTGCCGTCGCGGGCCAGCACCTGCTGGCGCAGCAGGGCAAAGAATTTCTCCGCAGGCCCATCGCCCCGGCCATCCTGAATGCGCCGCATGAAGCCGGACGACGGCAGCGCATGCGCGGCCCGCAGAACCTCGTCGAGAATGGCCTCGCCGCCGTCTTCGCCCGACACCAGGTCGCCCACGCGCTCGGCAAGCCCGCGTCCCCGGCGGCGGTCGTTTTCGGGCCCGCGCAACCAGCGCCGCAACTCCGCCGTCTCCATCGCCGTGAGATGCGCCGAGAAAGCGGAATCAGCGGCATCGAACAGGTGATGTCCTTCATCGAAGACGATGCGTTTCAATCCGCCTGGTGTTGTCTCTTCCTCGCTGGTGGCGGCCTGGCCCAGTGCATGGTCCACGGCAGCGGCGTGCAGCACCAGTGCGTGGTTGGCGATCACCAGCGAGGCCTTGCGCGCGGCCCGCAGGTTCTTCTCGATGAAGCAGCGCTTGTAGTGCGGGCAGGCGACGTAGATGCATTCGCCGCGCCGGTCGGTGAGGCCAAGACCCTGTGGCGAGGGATGGCGTGTCTCGCCATCGAGGTTGCTCTCAGGGAACAGCGACAGGATCCACGACGGGAAATCACCGCCGATCAGGTCGCCGTCGCGCGAATGCCGCGCCCACCGGGCGATGAGCGCCGCCAGCAGTGCTCCCCGCGTTCCGCCCGCCTGCAGGCGGCCGAAGGATTCCTGCATGTTGAGAAGGCAGAGATAATTCTCGCGGCCCTTGCGGATGACGATGCGTTCCCGCCGCTCCTGCGGATCGGGGAGGAGGCGCGCCGTTTCCTGGTCAAGCTGCCGTTGCAGGTTCTTGGTGTAGGTGGAAATCCACGTCGCCGCCGCGTTCTTGCGTGACCACGCCCAGGCGGGTGCGAGATAGCCCAGCGTCTTGCCCAGCCCCGTGCCCGCCTCGGCAACGAGAATGTTGTTGAAGGCGGGAGACTGCCGCGGCGCAAAGGCGTGAAGGGCAACTTCCGCATAGGCCCTCTGCTGTTCACGCCGTTCGGCATCCGGACCCAGTGCCTCGCGGAGCACAAGGCCTGCTTCTTCCGGCTGGACTTCGTCCTGACGCCCGGGTGGACGGGGACCGTCTTCCTCCCATTCGTCCACCCGGTCCCACACATTGAGGCCGGTGGCAAAGGTGCCCACATCAAGCCGTGGATTGGCCGCCAGCAGCGCCGACATGACGGCGCGCGACCACGGCCAGTTCGCCCGTGCGAGGAAGGTTGCGGTTTCCGCCGTTTCCCTGACCAGCGGATAGCGCGGATCGGAGAGCCGCGTGAGCAAAGTGTCGCGCACCAGCGGCAGGGCGTCTGCATCGGTTGGGGCGGTGAGCGCGAGGGCACGCGCCAGACCGCGCGGCGTAGGCACCGCCTGTTGCGCGGGGCAGACGAAGGCGAAGAGTTCCGCCACATCGAAGTGTTTCTGTTCCAGCGCGGCGCGCACGTCGCTCCGCGATGCAGATGCCGCATGGCCCAATCGCTCGATCAGGAAACCGGCATGGCAGACGAGATGCGGAGTGCCCGCCAAGGCCCGCAATGCCTCCGCCGGCGCGAGGTTCCGCCCCGCGCTCACGGCACCGAAGCCGGAAGCGGTCATCGCCGGAATGATGACGGAATTGTCATGTGCCATGGCCACCCATTTGCCTGATTCAGCCATAGAGTGAAATGCCCCGGCACCCGATGAACTGCGAGGATATGATCATGGACCAGAAGATCATCAATCTTTTTGACCGTTATACGCACGGCGGCCTCTCGCGCCGGGATTTTCTCGACCGTCTGGCGCTGGCCGCAGGATCGACTGCCGCGGCGACGGCGCTGCTGCCCCTGCTCGAAAACAATTATGCCGAGGCCGCGATGGTGGCTGAGGATGATCCGCGCCTGGCGCTCAGCGAGGGCGAGATTGCACCAGGCATCAAGGGCCTGCTCGCCATTCCCAAGGATGCCACAGGCAAGTTGCCGGGCGTACTGGTGATCCATGAGAACCGCGGTCTCAATCCGCACATCAAGGACGTGACCCGCCGCCTCGCCCTGGAAGGCTTCGTGGCCTTTGGCGCTGATTTCCTGGCGCCACGGGGTGGCACACCTGCCGATGAAGACAAGGCCCGCGAGATGATCGGCACGCTGCCGCCCGCAGACGTGGTCGCCTATGCCCAGACTGCGCTGAAGGCCATTGCCGCCCATCCCGCAACCAATGGCAAGGCGGGGGCCGTGGGCTTCTGCTGGGGCGGCGGCATGGTGAATGCGCTGGCGGTGGCAGACCCCACGCTGGCGGCAGGCGTTGCCTACTACGGCCAGCAGCCTCCCGCCGATGCGGTGCCGAAGATCACCGCACCCTTGCTCCTGCATTATGGCGGCCTCGACGAACGCATCAACGCCGGCATCGCGGTTTACGAGGCGGCACTGAAGGCCAACGGCAAGAGCTACGAACTCTACGTGTACGAAGGCGCCAACCACGCCTTCAACAACGACACCAATGCAACGCGCTACAACAAGGATGCCGCTGACCTCGCCTGGTCGCGCACCGTGGCTTTCCTGAAGAAGAACGTGGCGGGCATCGCATGATTGACGGGCGGGAGGTGCGTCCGTAAAGAACGGCGTCCCCCAATTCGAAAGCCCGCTTCATGCCCGTTTCTCCCGCCCTTCGTGCTGCCGCCCTTGAGAGCAAGGCCTGGCCCTTCGAGGAAGCCCGCAAGATTCTGAAGCGGGTGGAGAAATCCGGCAAGAAGAACGTGCTGTTCGAGACCGGCTATGGCCCCTCGGGCCTGCCGCACATCGGCACCTTCGGCGAGGTGGCGCGCACCACCATGGTGCGCCGCGCCTTCGAACTGATGAGCGACCTGCCGACGCGCCTTCTCTGCTTCTCCGATGACATGGATGGCATGCGCAAGATTCCGGACAACGTGCCGGACAAGAGCTTCCTCGAGCCGCACCTGCAGCGCCCGCTCACCGTTGTGCCGAATCCCTTTGGCGGCAACTACGAGAGCTTCGGCCATCACAACAACGCCATGCTCCGCCGCTTCCTTGATACCTTCGGCTTCGACTACGAATTCGCCAGCGCCACGGAATATTACAAGACCGGACGCTTCGACGAGGTGCTGATCCGCGCCCTCGAGAAGTACGACGACATCATGGCGGTGATGCTGCCCACGCTGGGCGAGGAGCGCCAGGCCACCTATTCGCCCTTCCTGCCGATCTCGCCCACTTCGGGCCGCGTTCTCTATGTGCCGCTGAAAGCCGTGAACCCGAAGCAGGGCACCATCACCTTCGCCGACGAGGACGGCACGGACGTGACGGTTGATGTGCGTGGTGGCCGCACCAAGCTGCAGTGGAAGCCGGACTTCGGCATGCGCTGGGCGGCACTGGACGTCGATTTCGAAATGTTCGGCAAGGACCATCAGACCAACGCGCCGATCTACGACCGGATCTGCGAGATCCTCGGCGGCAAGGCGCCGGAGCATTACGTCTACGAGCTTTTCCTTGATGACGGCGGCCAGAAGATTTCCAAGTCGAAGGGGAACGGTCTCACCATCGACGAGTGGCTGACCTATGCCGACACGGAGTCGCTGGCGCTCTACATGTACAACAAGCCGCGCGAGGCGAAGAAGCTCTACTTCGACGTGATCCCGCGCGCCGTGGATGAATACGCCCAGTTCCTCGCCGCCTACCCCAAGCAGGCGGATGCCAAGGACAAGCTGATGAATCCGGTGTGGCACATCCACAGCGGCAAACCGCCGGCACCGGAACCCGGCAACGTCACATTTGCCTTGCTGCTCAACCTGGCAACCGTGGCCAACACGGAAGACAAGGACGTGATGTGGGCTTTCATCAAGCGCTACATGCCGGAGCTTTCCCCGCAGACCAACCCGCGGCTGGACAAGCTGGTGGGCTTTGCCATCCGCTACTTCCAGGATTTCGTGAAGCCAGCCAAGCAGTACAAGCTGCCGGATGAAACCGAGGCGAAGGCGCTGGCCGACCTGTCGGCGGGACTGGGCCTGCTGCCCGAGGGCACGCTGCCGGAAGACATCCAGAAGGTCGTCTACGACGTGGGCCGCCGCCCGCCCTACACCACGACCCAGAAGGATGGCTCGGTGGGCGTGGCCCAGACCTGGTTCAACATGCTCTACCAGGTACTGCTGGGCGAGGAGCGCGGACCCCGGTTCGGCTCCTTCGTGGCGCTTTACGGCATCGCCAACACCCGGGCCCTGATCGGTAAGGCCCTGCGCGGGGAATTGGTGAAATAATGCCCTTGCAAATGAGGGCTTGAAATTTTGTCGCAGCCGGTACATATTGCCGACGTCGACGTACGGCCGATTAGGCTCGGCTCCGCACTTCTAAACTGCAAGTGTTCCAAGCCACCTCTTTCCAAAACATCGATAGGCTGTCGCCCGTGACAGCAATTCCGCAGTCCGGGCGTGACACAAGCTACTAGAAGGAATGCAAATATGCCGACAGGCACAGTCAAGTGGTTCAACTCCCAGAAGGGCTTTGGATTTATTCAGCCGGAAACCGGCGGCCCGGACGTGTTCGTCCACATCTCCGCCGTTGAGCGCGCTGGCATGAACGGCCTGAACGAAGGCCAGAAGGTCTCGTTCGAAGTCGTCGCCGACCGCCGCTCGGGCAAGTCTTCGGCCGACCAGCTCAAGGCCATCAAGTAATCATCCTGATCCAGCGCCTCATGCCAGCCACGGATGTACTGGCGGCAAGGGGAATGTAAAGTCTGGTTCCAGGGAAGGAAGCCGCGTCTGCGAGAGGACGCGGCTTTTGTTTTTTGTCTCGAAAGGAGATCTGAATGAAGATCATTGTCCGCGACAACAATGTCGAACAGGCGTTGCGCGTGTTGAAGAAGAAGATGCAGCGTGAAGGCCTGTTCCGCCAGTTGAAGCAGGGCGAGGCCTTCGAGAAGCCGTCGGAAAAGCGTGTGCGCGAGAAGGCCGAGGCCATCCGCCGTGCCCGCAAGGCCCAACGGAAGAAGATGCAGCGCGAGGGCCTCCTGCCCATGCCGAAGCCGAAGCCCCGTGTTCCGCGCCCCGGCCAGAACCGCAGCCCGTTCAATCCGGACGGTCCGCAGGCGTCCGTCGTTCCCGCGAAGTCCTAACCGAACCTGCCCTTCAGCCGCCGCTCCAGCCCGCGCCGCACCTCGCGGTAGGATTCAAGGATCTGCTCGCGCGAGCCATGCACGTGCGAGGGATCGGGCGTCGGCCAGTATTCCACGTCGATCGCCATGGTCTTGGCCATGTCCCGCGCATAGGCGTCCGCCTCCGGCGACAGCGTGATGGCGAGATCGAAGGCCGAGTCGGCGAGGTCATCCACCGAATGCGGCCGGTGGCGCGTCAGGTCCAGCCCCACCTCGTCCATGATCAGCCCCACGAAGGGATCGGGATCGCCGGCATGAATGCCGGCTGATGCCACATAGATCTTGTGGCCAAACGCGGCATGCATGAGGGCCGCCGCCATGGGCGAACGGATGGCGTTGTGCGTGCAGATGAACAGCACGGCCGACGGCATCTTCTTCTCCATGCTCATCCCCGCCACACCAGCGCGCAGATCAGGGTGAAAAGCCGCCGCGCCGTATCCATGTCGGTCTCGACCTTGCCCTTGAGGCGCTCCATCAGGATTTCGCTGCCCTCGTTGTGCAGGCCGCGGCGCGCCATATCGACGGTCTCGATCTGCGCCGGTGTGCCGAGCTTGATCGCTTCATAGTAGCTGTCGCAGATCTGGAAGTAGTCCTTGACGATGCGCCGGAACGGCGTGAGTGAAAGACCGAAGGCCATCAGCGGCCGCTGCGCTTCGTCGCGCACGTCGACCACAAGCCGCCCCTCATGGGTGGACAGCACCAGATGATAGGGCCCCGCCATGCCGTTGCTCAGCTGAAAGCGGTTGTCCTCGATGAGGTCGTAGATGGCGGTGTTGCGTTCGTGCTCGGCTTCCGGCGAGGGGCCACGCCCGATCGATTCATCAACCTCGATTGCGGAAAGGCGGTTCGCAGGGCGCGGGCTCATGCCCCGTGCTCCGGCGTCTTCTCCGTAGACCACGCCGGGCCGAGATCATCCAGACTCACGTCGATGCAGGCAACCTCAAGCGCGATCACGTGACCGCCCGAGAAGGTCATGGTGATCGTTCCACCTGGATTGTCTTCGCCACGGGCTGGTGTGAAGGAGAGGGCGAGCAGCGACAAGACCGTGAGATCGCCCAGTCCTTGCGGACCCTGGCGTTGCACGCGCGTCACATCGTTGATCGAGACGCCGGTGCGGTGACGCTGCCGGTCCGGCAGCATGTCCCAGGCAAAGCGGTTGGCCACAAATGCAAAGCGCCGCTGCCGCTTCAGGTAGCTCACGTCGGCAAAGCGGATCACGGCATCCTGCATCTGCGCAGAGATGACGCCGAGATCTTCCGCATCGAAGGCCGTGAGATGCAGCAAGGGATTATCCTGAAATGCGGGTGACGTCAGCGCCGCAGGCCTGGAGCTTTTCCTCCAGCGATTCGAAGCCGCGGTCGAGATGATAGACCCGGTGCAGCATGGTCTCGCCTTCGGCTGCGAGCCCTGCGATCACCAGCGTTGCAGACGCGCGCAGGTCGGTTGCCATGACGTCGGCGCCGGTCAGTTTCTTGACGCCGCGCACCTCCGCCATGTCGCCATGCAGGTGAATGTCGGCGCCAAGCCGCGCCAGTTCCTGCACATGCATGAAGCGGTTCTCGAAGATCGTCTCGCGGATATGCGATGTACCGTGCGCTTTGGTCATCAGGCCCATGAATTGCGCCTGCAGGTCGGTGGGGAAACCGGGGTAGGGATCGGTCGTCACGTCAACAGGCAGGATGCCCGAACCATTGCGGCGGACGCGCAGGCCCTCGTTGGTCGTCTCCACGCTGATGCCGGCGCGCTGCATGGTGAGGAGCACGGTCTCGAGCGTGTCGGCGCGCGCACCGCGGAGCGTCACGTCGCCGCCGGTCATGCCCGCCGCCATGGCATAGGTGCCCGCCTCGATCCGGTCCGAGATCACCGTATGTTCGGCTCCGTGCAGCGAGGTGACGCCGGTGATCTTCAGCGTGCGTGTGTGGATGCCTTCGATCTTTGCGCCCATCTTGACGAGGCATTCCGCCACGTCGCCGATTTCGGGTTCCGTCGCGGCATTCTCGATGATGGTGTCGCCCTGCGCCAGAACGGCCGCCATCAGCGCTGCATGCGTTGCGCCGACCGAGACCTTGGCAAACGAGATGTGACCGCCCTTGAGGCCGTTCTTGGCCTTGGCCAGCACGTAGCCGTTCTCGATGTCGCAGACAGCGCCGAGCTTCTCCATCGCCTGCAGATGCATGTCGACGGGCCGCGTGCCGATGGCGCAGCCGCCGGGCAGCGACACCTTGGCTTCGCCGCAGCGGGCAATCAGCGGTCCCAGCACCCAGAAGGAGGCGCGCATCTTGGACACGAGTTCATAGGGCGCGGTGGTATCGACGATCGACTTCGCGGAAATCTTCAGCGTCTCGCCCGCAAGGCCGGACTGGCCGGCGCGCTTGCCCGCCGTCATGATGTCGACGCCGTGGTTGTTGAGGATCTTCTGCAGGCGCAGCACGTCGGCAAGGCGCGGCACGTTGTGCAGCGTCACCGTTTCGGGCGTGAGTAGCGGAATGATCATCAGCGGCAGCGCAGCGTTCTTCGCCCCCGAGATGTCGATGGTGCCGTTGAGCTTGTTCCCGCCGCGGATACGGATGCGATCCATGTGATGGCTATTCCCTGAAGTGGCCCCACGTGACAAGGGCCGAAGCGTCCCGATTGTGCTCGTTACAAGCATACATGGCGGCTTTGGGGCAACCGATATGTTGCAGGTGCGAAATGAATGGCAGCCCTGCGTGAGGTCCGGGAGGGCATGACAATGGGGACATTGCCATCCTTGCGCGGCCGTGGCGATGCCCCCTAACCTTCCGGCATGTCCGATACACCCGTGATCGACCGTGCGGCCATCGCTGCCGCATACCCCCGCTTTGCCCCGCACATCCGCCGTACGCCCGTGGTCCGGGTGGCGGCGGAGGACTTCGGCCTCGACCTGCCACCCCTCACGTTCAAGCTGGAGTTTCTCCAGCACACGGGCTCGTTCAAGGGCCGCGGGGCCTTCGCCAACCTGACGCTCCGCGACGTGCCGGGCGCGGGCGTGACGGCGGCTTCCGGCGGCAACCATGGCGCAGCCGTGGCCTATGCCGCGCAACGCCTGGGCCATGCCGCCCGCATCTTCGTGCCCGCCATTTCATCGCCCGCCAAGCAGGCGCTGATCCGGAGTTATGGGGCCGAGCTTGTGGTGGGCGGCGACCGCTACGACGAGGCACTGGCCGGCTGCGAGGCCCATGCCGCCATCTCCGGCGCCCTCAAGGTGCATGCCTTCGAACAGCGGGAAACGCTGCTGGGGCAAGGCAGCGTCGCCCTCGAACTGGAGGAGCAGGCCCCGGACATCGATACACTGCTGGTGGCGACCGGCGGCGGCGGACTGATCGGCGGCATCGCCGCCTGGGTCGAGGACCGCGTCCGCATCGTCTCGGTGGAGCCGGAACTTGCCCCCACCCTGCATGATGCCTTGCGGGCGGGGCATCCGGTGGAGGCTCCGGGCAGCGGCGTGGCCGCTGATTCGCTCGCCCCCCGCAAGGTGGGGTCACTCATGTTCCCGCTGGCCCAGCGCTATATCCACAGCGCCATCCTCGTGCCCGATGCCGCCATCAGCGCGGCGCAGCAGTCGCTCTGGAATGTGCTCCGCGTGGTGGCCGAACCGGGTGGTGCCACGGCGCTGGCGGCGCTGCTCTGCGGTGCCTACAGGCCGGCGAAGGATGAGCGGGTGGCGGTGCTGCTTTGCGGCGCCAATACCACGGCCGTGTCCTTCACCTGAGGGGCTTGGGCCCCGGCAGCGTTCAGCTCATGGATTCGAAAAGATCCGCGAGCTTGCTCCACAGCCAGCCGATCACCAGCAGCACCAGCGGCAGCGGCAGGGAGGTGAGGATCGTTGTGACGAAGCTGACGGCGTTCACCTCGGTCGGCATGGGACGCGGCAAGCCGAGCCAGTCCATCGCATCAACGACGCTGAGCCACGTCCAGCCCTGACCGGTCACGAAGCCGTAGGCCTGGTACAACACCACGGCCACGGCAGCGGCAACGAAGAGAAGGGCCAGGCCGTTGCACAGGATGCTGGCGAGATTGAAGCCCTCGCCGCCCGCCGTCCCGGTCTTTTCATGCTTGTCCGTCATCGCTCTGCCCCCTCTTGGCGCCGTCGGCGGCCGTCTTGCGCCGCTTGATATTGGCCTTGAGCGCCTTGGCCAGCCGGCCCGTGCGGGCCGCCTTCTGTGTCGCCTTGGGAGTTTCGGGCCGTTTCATGGGTCCATTGTGCCCGGTGGGGGAGGTCTGTCAACGGGCGGGTTGCACTTGCGGAAAGGCTGTGGCATGAGCGCCCCGCGTAGCCGCTCCGGCGCTTCGCCCTGGCGTTTCAATGCTGCCGTAGCTCAGTGGTAGAGCACTCCCTTGGTAAGGGAGAGGTCGAGAGTTCGATCCTCTCTGGCAGCACCAGCCTACTTCTTGTAATTGCTAAAAAACGGCTGGTGGTTCTGGATGGCTGAGCGCGGCAGAGGCAACTGAGTTAGACTTAAGGAAATACGAGCGGCAGGAACGCCAGCGCTGTAGTCAAACAGTAGCACTCGGGACGAGATTGTTGACGTAGGTAATCTCAGTCGTAAGAATCTGAGCTACATAGAATACAGGGGGCGGGGACATTCGGCTTTATCACAGATATGTCAGATCGCGACACCATCCCAACCGATACATCAATCATCCGCAGGCATCTACTTCAAAACAGGCGGGCGCTGATTGACACCGGCAACAGGAACCGGCTCGTCAATTTTCCGATTGGAAGCTCGAAGGCAAAGTCCATCGAGATTTTTGATGAACTCTCCGATGAAGTTTTTCGCATTCTGTATTCAGAAGGGCGGAAGATGTCTTTCGATCCTGGAAGGGCAAGTTCAGCAGCAACTGAAGACTCTGACATTTTGCTTTTGCCCGACATATTGTCGGAAGACGTTGACGAAAGTCGCTATACCGACACGAAGCTCCAAACCAAGCTGACGCCCGAAGGATTGCAAAAGAGGCTAACGGGACTTTATCGTGACGCAAGGACTGTTGAGCAAGAGCAAGGCATAGAAATTCTGTTCTTGGCCTTAGGTTTCTTGCAGTGGTTTGAAGATCCAAAGTCGCAGGAACCTCGTCACGCTCCGCTTGTCTTGCTTCCAGTGGAACTCGTTCGTGACAACGTTAGATCTGCATACAAGCTGCAGCTGAGGGAACAGGATTTGTCCCACAACATCGGTTTGGAGGAAAGGCTGAAACAAGATCTCGGCATAAGTCTGCCTCCTCTTCCCGAAGATGAAAACTGGCTGCCGAGTGCATATTTTCAATCCGTTGGAGATACTATTCGTAGCCAGGAAAGATGGACCATTAGGCCAAACCAAATTGCGCTGGGCTTCTTCTCCTTCACCAAGATCGCTATGTTTCATGATCTTGATCCAGATGTATGGAAAGGCGATGAACTTGCGAAACATCCGCTTATCCGCGGACTTCTGAATGATGGCTTTCCGGAGGAAGAAAGGTTATTTCCCGAAGGTGCAAGCGTAGACCAAATAATCCCAGCCGCAGATACCTTCCACGTTGTTGACGCTGACAGCTCCCAGGCACTTGTTGTCGAGGCAATAAGACGAGGCAGAGACCTCGTTGTCCAAGGACCGCCCGGAACAGGGAAATCCCAGACTATTGCAAATGTGGTCGCAGCAGCCGTGATGGATGGTAAGAAGGTCTTATTTGTCTCTGAGAAAATTGCGGCTCTCAAAGTCGTGCATGATCGCCTTCGAAAGGTAGGCCTGTCCCCAGTCTGCCTGGAGCTACACAGCCGAAACGCCAATAAGAAAGCCGTAGTTGAGGAGTTAGGAAGGACTCTGGCAACGCCATTGCCTCAACAAACTGAGGGAGAGCTACCGCAACGCTTGCAGGTTATACGTGATACCCTCAACACGCAAAGCAATCTATTAAACACAGTCTTCGACGACACTGGAACAACACCTTTCGAAGCGCTAGGAATGCAAGTCTACTTGTCGTCCCAAGGCGTGAAGCCACCTCATTTTGAGATAGAAAAGGCCGCGATTTGGTCAAATGACGAATTTCGCAAGATTCTAGATTCCTGTTCTGATTATATTGAATCGGTCGCTAGTGAAGGATTGGCTAGGGAGCATCCGTGGCGTGGCATTGGGAACGTTCTCATTCAGCCGTCGGAACTTCAACGCTGGCAAGCGAAGCTATCTGCACTAGCAGAGCGCTTGATCGAATTTTCTCGAGAGACTCAAAAACTCTACAGCGAGCTGTCGCTAACCGGTCCACACACTTTCTTGTCCGCAGCCGTAGTTGTTCAAGTGCTCTCAGCATTACAGAAGCGTCCTTGGCCAGATGCCCAATTGCCGAGATCTTTGAGACAGGGGGGAAGTCGTCAAAAGTTATTGGATTGCTTTGATGTGGTTGAGGACTTCGATGTTGAAGTTCGTCGCGTGTCAGCTTGGTTCAACGACAGTGTTTACAACATCGAACCGCGCCCATTGCGCGATCTAATCGCAGAAAAATCCCGATCTATGCTTGGGCGATTGTCGCCTTCGTATAAGCGTGCCCTCGAGGAATACAGGCGGGTCTCGTCTAATCCTGTTCCGGAACAGCCTTTGGAAATGGTGAAGCGACTCGATTGTCTGGTTGCTGCAATAGAAAAGGAACCGCTTGCTCGCAGCGCCGGGACACTACTGCAAGAACATCTGGGGACTGCGTGGCAGGAAGCACGACTTAACAAGTCGACGGTAATGGAGATCTTCGACTGGCTTGCGACTGTGGAAAAACTGCCACCTGCAATGGCATCGGCCGTATTCGGATTTCAAGGTTCGGTGCGAACGGTGACGAGCTCTCTTGATATCTATGAGAAGGAGCGAGAAGAGCTGCTCACTCTGTCGACAAATGTCGTTAGTGAAATTCAATTGACGTGGCCCAGCCAGTCCAGCGCGGAAGTGCAGTCGATCCCGCTAGATGAGTTGGGGGTGAAGTTCAGAACTCTTGCTAACTCAACCGAAAAATATGTTGGTTGGTGCAAGCTAAGTCGCGCTTTGGCAACAATGGAGAACTGTGGCGCGGGGCGGCTCTTGGAGGAGGTGGAGTCTGGCCGGATTCTACCGACTCAGATGCGTGATGTCGTCTGCTTCTTGAGATACGAGGGCATCTGGAACAGAGCTATAAAGACTAGGCCGGGGCTGGCGGAGCTGGAAGGGCAACAAAGAACGAAACTCGTGGAGGAATTTCGACAGCTAGATATCAAGCGGCTCTCACTAGCCACGAAACAGATATTGTTTAAACACGGGCAAGAGATGCCGCGGGGTTCAATGGGACAGATGGGCATCATAAGGGGAGAAATTGGAAGACAACGTGGTCTTATGCCCGTCCGGAAGCTCATGGCGCGGGCGGGTAGTGTTCTACAGCAGATTAAGCCCGTTATGCTTATGAGCCCCCTTTCAGTGGCTCAGTTCCTGCCGCCCGGATCGGTAACATTTGACCTCCTGGTGATGGATGAAGCCAGCCAGATCAAGCCCGAAGATGCGCTGGGAGCAATCGCGCGCTGCAGGCAGTTAGCAGTTGTTGGCGACAAAAAGCAGCTTCCCCCAACGAGTTTCTTCGATCGAATGATGAACGACGAAGAAATTGACGAAGACGAAGAGGACAGCGCTGCTGCTGTTCTGCCGAGTGCCATTGAAATGGAGAGCATTCTAACCTTGTGTGAGGCGAGAGGCCTTCCATCGCGCATGCTCCGGTGGCACTACCGCTCTCGTCATCCTTCTCTGATCGTTGTTTCGAACCAAGAGTTCTATGAGAATAATCTCTTTCTTCCTCCCTCTCCGAACTATGTCCGCGGTCGTGATGGGTTTGTTGCGCGCAGAGTTTCCGGTTCCTACGATCGTGGAGGCACACGCAGGAATGAGATTGAAGCTCGGGAGGTGGTGAAAGCTATTGTGGATCACGCCCAAAGATTTCCCTCGAGAAGTCTAGGGGTCGTGACGTTCTCTATGGCTCAGAAAACCCTAATCGAAGACCTTCTGGAAAACGAACGGCGACAGAATTCGAAACTGGAAAAGTTTGTAACGGACTCTGTGCACGAACCACTTTTCGTAAAGAACCTTGAAACAGTGCAAGGTGATGAACGTGACGTAATTTTTGTGTCAGTTGGATATGGGCCTCGCAAACCTCAGACTGGATTGGATAGCATGGCCTGGCCTTCGGGGTGGTGAGGGGTGGGAGTTGTTCGGGGGGGGGGGGGGGGCCCCCGCCAAGCCGGGGGGGCGGGGGGCGGGGGGGGGCGGGCCCCGGGGGCGCGGGCGGGGGGTGCGGGGCCATTACACCTCAGCCGAAGAGACAGACGCGGGCCGGGGGGGGGGGGGCGGGGGGGAGGCGCGGGGGGGGGGGGGGGGGGGGGGGGGCGGGGGGGGGGGGGGGGGGGGGGGGGCCGGGGGGGGGGGGGGGGGGGGGCGGGGGGCGGGGGGCCGGGAGGGGGGGGGGGAGGGGGGGGGGGGGGGGGGGGGGGGGGGGGGGGCGGGGCGGGGGGGGGGGGGGGGGGGGGGGGGGGGGGGGGGGGGGGGGGGGGGGGGGGGGGGGGGGGGGGGGGGGGGGGGGGCGGGGCGGGGGGGGGGCAGGCCGGGGCGGGGCCGGGAGGGGGCGCGGGGGGGGCGGGGGGGCGGGCGGGGGGCCGGCGGGGGCGCGGGCCGGGGGCGCGGGGGCCGGGGCGGGGCGCGGGCGGGGCCGGGCGGCGGGGGCCGGGGGGGCGGGCCCGGGAGGGGGGGGCGGGGGGGGGCGGGGGGGGGGGGGGGGGGGGGGGGGGGGCGCCGGGCCGGCGGGGCGGGGCGGGGGGGGGGCCGGGGCGCGGGGCGGGCGGGCGGGGGGGGGCGGGGGGGGGGCGGGGGGGGGGGGGGGGGGGGGGGGGGGCGGGGGGGGGGGGGGGGCCACTGAAGATGGCCACTCTCAATCCGCAATTCAGTAACACTTTTCCCAGCCAATGTACAACCGTCTTGTTCGCATATGAAAAAATTGAAATTTATAGGATGCGGATGGAGTTCGATCCTCTCTGGCAGCACCAGCCCTTTTTTCCTCCCGCATGAACCCGAGATGAACAGCAGCTTCAGGTGCGGCTCAGGGCCGGGGCTTTAGGAGCGCGTCCATTCAATTCTGATCAATGGATGGACCAAATGACAACGCTTCAGATCAACGACATCACCGCCCGCCAGAACCGCGCCTTCATCGTGCGCGTGGCCACGGGCCTGCGTGAAATGGCCGTGCGCCGCGCGGCGCGCCGGGCCCTTCTCAAGCTCGATGACCGCATGCTCAAGGACATCGGCCTCAACCGCGCCTCGGTGATGTCAGACCTGTTCTGAGATCAGGGTGCGAAAAGCCGGGCGAGCGCGCTTGCCGGATCGGTGAGATCCTCGATCACATCGAAATGGTGGCGGCCCGCTTCGTGATGGGCCGCAATGTCGATGCCAAGCCCATGCCAGATGTTGGCGAGAAGATCGTTCTGCCGGATGAATTCCGGCCGTTCCGCCGCACCCACCCAGCACATGACGCGTGAGCCCGGCCGCGGCCGCCGTAGCGCGGGACTTTCGTTGCGCGCCTCCAGTTCGGTGAGCTTCAGCGTTCCGTTCATGGCGGTCCGCATCAGCGGGCGAAGGTCGTGCAGGCCGCTGATCGAGATGACCTGCTCCACCCGCGTGACCACCTCTTCCGGCACCTGTGGCGGTTCGCAGATCATGCGCGTGGCGAGATGCCCGCCGGCGGAATGCCCGGCGATGCGGATGGGTCCGTCGATCCGCGCCGCCACCGCCGTGATGGCGCGGGCGATTTCCGATGTCATGCCGCTGACCGAATTTTCGGGCGCCAGCGTGTAGCCCGGCATGGCCACGGCCCAGCCGCGCCCCAGCGCCCCTTGCGCCAGATGCGACCAGTCGCTGCGCTGGAACTTCATCCAGTATCCACCGTGGATGAAGACCGCCAGTCCCTTGGGCCCGCCCTCCGGCAGGTAGAGGTCGTAGCGGTTGCGCTCACCGCTGCCATAGGGGATGCCGTATTCGGCGGTGCAGCGCGAAGGCAGGTGCTCACGGAAGCGCTCGGCAGAGGCCGTCCAGCGCGCGGGCCAGTCAGCTCCGCCGGGAATGTAGGCCCCATTGGTATAGGCATCGTCGAAATCCTGGATCATCCCGCCGTTATACCCCGGGTGCCGGCCCTGTCGAGGCGCGCACCACGAGATCGACGGGCCACACCTCATGGGGCAGGGGCTCGGCCGGATGGCGCAGCATGTGGATCAACAGTTCCACCACGCGCTTGCCCGCCGCACCGATCGACGATTGCGTCGTCGTCAGCGGTATCTCGAAGGTTTCGGCGCGGAAATCCGCCACGCGGTCATCATGGGCGATGAGTGACACGTCCTTGCCTGTGCGCAGTCCGGCCCGTGCCAGCACACGGCTCACGCCCAGCGCCTGGGCAATGGAAGAGCACAGGAAGGCGCTTGGCCGTGCGCTTGCGGGAAGCGCCAGCATGCGGGCCGCTTCGTCTTCGCCATGGCGCTCTGTCATCATCGCGCCCGTGATGAGTGCATACTGCGGCACGAGACCGTTGCCGGTCAGTGCCTCGCGAAAACCACTCTCGCGGTCGGCGGCATAATTGAAGGCGGGATCGCCATTGATGAGCGCGATGTTGCGATGGCCGAGATCGCACAGCAGGCGCGTTGCCTGCAGGAAGGCGCCACGGTTGTCGATGTCGAGCGAGGCATGCGGCACCTCCACGCGTGTGCGCCCATGCAGGATAAAGGGCATCTCCAGCGAGCGCAGCAATTCGATGCGTGGATCGGAGAGCAGCGGACTCGACAGGATCATGCCGTCGACACGGGCCGAGCGCACGGCGCGGCGGTACACCGCCTCTTCCGTCTGTGCTCCCCGCGCCATGGCCAGTGTCACGTCATAGCCGAGGTCGGAAGCCTGCTCGACGCAGGAGCCCAGGAACTCCGTGAAGATGAGATCGGCAAGCATGTTGCGCTCGCGCGGAAACACAAGCCCCAGCGTACCGGACTGCCCCGTCGCCAATCGCCGCGCCGCAGCGGAGGGACGGTAGCCATGCATCTCTGCGGCAGCCCGCACCCGCGCCCGCGTTTCTTCCGAAACCTCGGGAAAGCCATTGAGCGCACGACTCACCGTGGTCTGTGACAGCTGCAGCAGGTTTGAAAGGGTGCGGAGATTCATCGGGCGTGGACACTCACACATTCCCAAAGCGCTTTCAATAGAACAGTTGAATTGCCGGCGACACATGATCTTTTGCGACTGCTAACCCATGTTGCGCTGCACACTTAACCTGTGCTGCATATCCTTATTTTGAGAATTCCAGTTGACTCCGCCACAATGCAAGTCTAGCCATGATTTATCCAAAGCGCTTTGGAAATTGCCCGTCCCTGGCGCGCGGAGTACGCTCGCATTGCTCATCAAAGGGAGGAAATCTGATGAAACTGCGTCTGGCCGTCTCGGCTGCCCTGCTTGCCATGGCAACCCTCACCCCCGCTCTTTCCGCCGACCTGAAGTACAAGCCCGGCGAAGGCCCGTTCCACTGGGACAACTTCGATGCCCTGAAGAAGATGGACCTCAAGGGCGAGACGCTCACCATTTTCGGACCCTGGCGCGGCGATGACGAAGCCCACATCCAGGTCGTGCTGGAATATTTCCGCCAGGCCACCGGTGCCGAAGTCAAATACTCCTCGTCCGAAAACTATGAGCAGCAGGCGGTGATCGATACCGAGGCAGGCTCCCCCGCCAACATCCTCATCCTGCCGCAGCCCGGCCTGCTTGCTGACCTCGCGGCCAAGGGCCACCTGGTGCCGCTCACCGGTGACGATGCCAAGTTCATCACCGACAACTACGGCGCAGGTGCCTCGTGGGTGGCGCTGGGCAGCTACAAGGGCAAGGACGGCGCCTCGAATTTCTATGCCTTCCCCTACAAGGCCGACCTGAAGTCCCTCGTCTGGTATTCGCCGGAGAACTTCAAGGATGCGGGCTACAAGATTCCGCAGACCATGGAAGAGCTGGTCGCCCTGCAGGACCAGATCGTCAAGGACGGCGGAAAGCCCTGGTGCATCGGTCTGGGTTCCGGCGGTGCAACGGGCTGGCCCGCCACCGATTGGGTGGAAGACCTGATGCTGCGCACCCAGCCGCCCGAGAATTACGACAAGTGGGTAACCAACGAACTGAAGTTCGATTCGCCGGAAGTCGTGGGCGCCATTGAGGCCTTCGGCTCATTCGCCAAGAATGACGCGCTGGTTGATGGTGGTGCGGCAGGCGTGGCCTCGACGGATTTCCGCGACAGCCCCAAGGGCCTCTTCTCCTCGCCTCCCAAGTGCTACATGCACCGCCAGGCTTCGTTCATTCCCTCCTTCTTCCCGGAAGGAACGAAGGTGGGCGAGGACGCGGACTTCTTCTACTTCCCGCCGTATGCCGCCAAGCCTGAACTCGGCAAGCCGGTGCTGGGCGCGGGCACGCTCGCTGCCATCACCAAGGACTCGAAGGCTGCCCGGGCCTTCATCGAGTTCCTGAAGATGCCGCTCTCCCATGAGGTGTTCATGAAGGACGGCGGCTTCCTGACGCCGCTCAAGACCGTGAACCAGGACGCCTACATCAACGACGCGGCGAAGAAGCAGGGCGAAATCCTTTCCTCCGCCACCACCTTCCGCTTCGACGGTTCAGACCTGATGCCCGGCAAGATCGGCGCCGGCGCCTTCTGGACAGGCATGGTGGATTTCGTCGGCGGCAAGTCCGCCGCCGACACAGGTGCCGCCATCCAGAAGGCCTGGGACGAAATCAAGTAGTCCCAACCGGGGCCGCCAGTGATCCGGGGGTTGCTGGCGGTCCATATACAAAAATAAGGCTTCCGATTTCCTCCCGGAAGTCCGGACGGAAGCGGCTGGCTTTTACAGCTGGCCGTTTCCCCTCTATCTGCTCTGCCGTCTTGCGTGAACTGACCCGCAACGCCACCCCTCTCGTGCTGGCTGGAGTGTGACCCATGATCGCCCAATTGATCTATGCCCTCGCAACCGTGCTGATCGGTGTCGGCGGCTGTCTCGCCTATTTCTGGGGATCGAACGCAGCACTGGATGCGCTGCTGCCGGTGAAGGCCGCCAACGACGACCGCTCCATCCGCAACCTCAAGCTCCAGTCCACCATCCGCCCCTGGCTCTTTCTCCTGCCGGCGCTGCTGCTGCTTACGGTCTATCTCATCTATCCGGTTTTCCAGACGCTCTGGCTCTCCTTCCACGACAAGGCAGGCGATGGTTTCGTAGGGCTGGACAATTACCGCTGGGCCATGAACGACACGGGCTTCCGCACCTCGATCTTCAACAACTTCCTCTGGCTTCTGGTGGTACCCGCCGCCTGCACCTTCTTGGGCCTCGTCATCGCGGTGCTCACCGACCGCATCCTCTGGGGACCCGTCGCCAAGAGCTTTATATTCCTTCCCATGGCGATCTCCTTTGTCGGTGCCTCGGTGATCTGGAAGTTCGTCTATGACTACCGCGGCGAAGGCCAGGAGCAGATTGGCATTCTCAACGCCATTGTCGCCTGGTTTGGCGGAGCGCCACAGGTGTGGATCTCCATGCCATTCTGGAACAACTTCTTCCTCATGGTGATCCTCATCTGGATCCAGACAGGCTTTGCCACGGTGATCCTGGGGGCAGCGCTGCGCGGTGTGCCCGAGGATACCCTCGAAGCCGCGCTGATCGATGGTGCCGGACCTTTCAAGATTTTCTGGCGGATCATGGTGCCGCAGATCATGCCGACGATCATCGTGGTGTGGACGACGATCACCGTGCTGGTGCTCAAGGTCTTCGACATCGTGCTCACCATGACCAATGGCCAGTGGAACACGCAGGTGCTGGCCAACCTCATGTTCGACTGGATGTTCCGCGGCGGTGGCGATTTCGGCCGGGGTGCCGCCATCGCCATCATCATCATGGTCGCGGTCCTGCCCATCATGATCTGGAACATCCGTCAGGCCAACGCCGAGCAGAAGGGAGGACACTGAGATGCTGCAACGCATGCGCCTTGAACCCTCCCGCTTCGCGCTGCATTTCGCAGTGCTGGTCATCGTCGCCCTGTGGACGTTTCCGACAGCGGGCCTTCTGGTCTCGTCACTGCGTGACAAGAACCTGATCGCCACATCAGGCTGGTGGACGGCACTCACCACCACCGTGCGCTCCGCCCAGACCCGCACCAAGGATGCCGCGGCCCAGGTGGAACAGGACAGCAAGTTCGTCATCACCGGCAACCTGTTCGACGGCAGCGAAACGGGAAGCGGCACCGTCACCGCCTTCGGAACGAAGGTCGCCAGACCCGATGAATTCGCCGCAGGCACGACCGCCGCCTACGACGATGGCCGCACGCTCACCGTCAACAGCGATGGCGCCTACACTTACGCATCGCCGGTGAAGATCGAGGACGGCCGGGGACAGCGGGTCTTCTACATGACCTCCGTGCCGCCGCGCTTTACCACGGAGAACTATTCAAACGTGCTCTTCTCGCAGGGCATCGGGCGCTCCTTCGTCAATTCCCTCACAGTCACGATTCCCGCAACCATCATCCCCATCCTCATCGCCGCCTTCGCCGCCTATGCCCTGGCGTGGATGAAGATCCCGGGGCGGGGATTCATGATCTCCGTCGTGGTGGGTCTGCTCGTGGTGCCGCTGCAGATGTCGCTCATCCCGCTGCTCAAGCTCTACAATGCGTCCGGATTTCTCTCGAAGACCTACCTTGGCATCTGGCTCGCCCACACGGGCTTCGGCCTTCCCTTCGCCATTTATCTCCTGCGCAGCTATATCGCCGGCCTGCCGCGCGACCTGATCGAATCCGCGCAGGTGGATGGCGCCAACGACTTCAAGATTTTCCGCCGCATCATCCTGCCCCTGTCGTTCCCGGCGCTCGCATCCTTCGCCATTTTCCAGTTCCTCTGGGTATGGAACGACCTGCTGGTGGCCATCGTCTTCCTCGGCACCGAGCCTGACAAGACGGTGCTGACCTACCAGCTGAATTCGCTGCTGGGTTCACGCGGCGGCAACTGGGAAATCCTCACGGCCTCGGCCTTCATCACCATCATCGTGCCGCTGCTCGTGTTCTTCTCGCTGCAACGCTACTTCGTCCGCGGCCTGTTGGCCGGCTCTGTGAAGGGAGGCTGACATGGCCGACATCAAGCTCACGAACCTCAACAAGTCATACGGCGACGTGCATATCCTCAAGGATGTGAACCTTGCCATCAACTCGGGCGAGTTCATCGTCTTCGTCGGCCCCTCGGGCTGTGGCAAATCCACGTTGCTGCGCTCGATCTGCGGACTCGAATCCATTTCATCGGGAACCCTCGAAATCGACCATGCCGTCGTGAACGAGGTGCCGCCATCGAAACGCGGCATCGCCATGGTGTTCCAATCCTACGCGCTCTATCCGCACATGAGCGTTTACGAGAACATCTCCTTCGCCCTGGAAAACCAGGGCGTGGCGCGCGATGAAATCAAGACGCGGGTGGGCAAGGTGGCGGACATGCTGCAACTCACGCCCTATCTCACGCGCCTGCCCAAGGCGCTCTCCGGCGGGCAGCGCCAGCGCGTCGCCATCGGCCGCGCCATCGTGCGGGGCGCCAAGGTGTTCCTCTTCGACGAGCCGCTCTCCAACCTCGACGCGGCCTTGCGCGTTGCGACCCGCATGGAGATTGCAAAATTGAAACGCGGCATGCCCTCCACCACCATGATCTACGTGACCCACGACCAGGTGGAGGCGATGACATTGGCCGACCGCATCGTGGTGCTGCAGGCAGGGCGCGTGGAGCAGGTGGGTACGCCCATGGAACTCTACGAAAGGCCGGGCAATACCTTTGTTGCGGGCTTCATCGGCTCGCCCAAGATGAATCTGATCACGGGCGCTCCCGCCGCCAAGGCCAAGTGCACGACGCTGGGCGTGCGCCCGGAGCATGTTGATATTTCGACCAGGGCTTCGGCAGGCAGCATGGCGGGTGTCGTTGAATATACCGAGGTGCTGGGCAGCGACAGTTTTGTCTATGTCGCCACCGAGCACGGCCTTATAACCGCCCGCGAAAACGGCCGCACCGCAGTAAAGACGGGCGACAAGGTGCACCTCACGGCCATGAATGGCCAGGTTCACCGCTTTGATGACAACGGAAAGAGAATTGAAGACAAATGACCATTCGCACACTGATCTGGCATGAACACCGTCACGAGAAGAAGAACAAGCTCGTGGCCTCGCTGTATCCGGAAGGCATGCATGGCGCTCTGAAGAAGGCCTTCGCGGGTGACAAGGATTTCGTTGTCGATCACGCGCTGCTCGATGACGATGAAGAACACGGCCTCTCCGAGAAGCGCCTCGCCGCCACGGATGTCCTGATCTGGTGGGGACATGCCGCCCACGGCGACGTGAAGGACGAGATCGTCGAGCGCGTGGCGAAGCGTGTGTTCGAGGGCATGGGCCTCATTGTCCTGCACTCGGGGCACTACGCGAAGATCTTCAAGCGTCTCATGGGCACGCCCTGTTCGCTGAAATGGCGCGAGGCGGGCGAAAAGGAAATCGTCTGGATCGTCAACCCGAACCATCCCATCGCGGCAGGCCTGCCGGAATGCATCCGCATCGAGCATGAGGAGATGTACGGCGAGCCCTTCTCCATTCCGGAGCCGCTGGAAACCGTGATGATCTCGCATTTCGAAGGCGGCGAAGTATTCCGCTCCGGCGTGACCTATCGCCGTGGCGCCGGCAACATCTTCTATTTCCGCCCCGGCCACGAAGCCTATCCGACCTATCATAATCCCGATGTGCTGCGCGTCATCAAGAACGCCACGCGCTGGGCCTATAATCCTTCGAAGCCGTGGACCGGCATCCACGCCGCTCCCAACGTGCCCCACGACAAGGCGCCATACCCTCTCGAAGTGAAGGGCCCCCGCCTGCACGAGGATGGCGAAGAAGGTTACAGATAAACACAACATCCTCCCTGGCCGGGCGTGATCCGGCCAACCAGTCTCCATCTTCGGGCCATGCCCGCCGATGGAGTGAGTGAAATTTGAGAAAGTTCACGTCCATGACCAAGCCCATCCGACTTCTTGTCCTCGGCACCGGAGGCATGGCGAAGGCCCATGCCACCGCCTTCGCGCTGGACCCGCGTGTGGAGCTCGTCGGCGCCTGCGATGTCGTTCCGGGCCGCGCCGCCGAATTTGCCAAGGCCTACGGCATGGCGAAGAGCTTCGAAGACCTGGATGCGGCGATTGCCTGGGGCGGCTTCGATGCCGCCACCAACGTGACGCCGGATGCCATCCATCACCCAACCACGATGAAGCTGCTCAAGGCCGGCAAGCATGTGCTGTGCGAAAAGCCGCTCGCCGAAAACTTCGCTCTTGCCGATGAGATGGCACGTGCGGCGGAGAAGGCGGGCGTCATCAACATGGTGAACCTCACTTACCGCAACGTCGCTGCACTCCACGTCGCCCGCAGGCTGGTGACGGAGGGAACGCTGGGCCGCATCCGCCATGTGGAGGCGAGTTACCGCCAGTCGTGGCTGGTGGGCAATCACTGGGGCGACTGGAAGACTCTGCCCATGTGGCTGTGGCGCCTCTCGCAGAAGCACGGCTCCAAGGGCGTACTTGGCGACGTGGGCATTCACATTCTCGACTTCGCCAGCTTCGGCTGCTCATCCGAACTGGTGGCCGTGCAGCCCCGCCTCAAGACCTTCCACAAGGCGGACGGTGACAAGATCGGCGAATATCCCCTTGATGCCAACGACTCCGCCGTGATGACGGTCGAGTTTGCCAATGGCGCGCTTGGCATCATCCAGGCTTCGCGCTTCATGACAGGCCATGACAACGAGCTTCACCTGCGCATCCATGGCGACAAGGGCGCGGTTGAAGTGAAGCACTTCGAAGGCTGGACCGAACTTCGCGCCTGCACGGGCGAGGACGTGAACACCATGGCCTGGCGGGCGATCAAGGCGGAACCGGTCGAGACCAACTACCGCCGCTTCATCAACGCCATTGCCGCAGGCAAGAATCTCGAACCGGATTTCCGTCACGCCGCGGGCTTGCAGCGCGTGCTGGACCTCTGCTTCGACAATGATGGCGCGGGACTTGTGAAGGTCTGACGCTCAATCGTCCTTGAACGTGCCACCGAGCCCGCCCTGGAAGGCGCGGTTGTGCGTGCGGTAGGTCTCGGGCGTTTCGAAGACCCACTGCCAGATTCCCCGCCGGGCCGCATGCGCGTCCTGCTCATCCTTGGCATAGCGAATGAGATCCAGGCCATCGAGGTGCCGGCGGTAAGCCACGGCCCACCCGTTCCGTACCATCTCGCGGTTGATGTTGGTCTCGCCCGCCATGCAGTCCGAGACCTGCCGCCCATAGCGGTCGCGCTCGATCACACGGCATGTCACCGTGCCGCTGCCGACGAGACGGGAGAGTTCATCGCGCGCCAGTTTTCCGCAGTTCACCATCTTCCCGCCTCCGGCGCGGCAGGTCTGGCGGTATTCCGGCGCATCGATTCCGTGCAGGCGGATTTCCCTGTCGCCGAGCGTGAAGCTGTCGCCATCAATGGCGTGATAGCGCCCACCTGCCGGACGATCTTGCGTGGGCCGTGAACTCACCTCGCCCGAAACCCATTGCGGCCGCCAATAGGCAATGGCGGCGAAGAGCGCGAGCAGGACAAGAACCGTGGCCCACTGGGCGGCCAGCGCGCCTGCCCTCACGTCTTGCTCCAGCGAGACGCCGCCCAATCATCGCTCTCGCGCGCATCCACCCAGCGCGGCGCGCCCCCACCCTCTTCAAGTTTCCAGAAGGGGGCTCTGGTCTTCAGCCAGTCCATCAGGAATTGGCAGGCCTCGAATGCAGCTTCCCGGTGGGATGAACTGCACAACACGAGAACAATGTCGTCGCCCGGCAGCATGCGGCCAAAGCGGTGGATGATGAGCACATCGTCCAGCGGCCAGCGCCCGCGTGCCTCGGCCTCAATGGCCGCCAGTGCCTTTTCTGTCATGCCCGGATAATGTTCGAGCGTCATGGCGGAAACGGCAGCGCCCTCGTTCATTTCGCGCACGGAGCCCACGAACAGGGCTGTGCCCCCCACATGCGTTTTGCCGGCCTTGAAAGCCATCAGCTCCCGGCCCGCATCGAAAGCCTGTTCCTGCACCCGGATCATCAGCGTCAGTCGCCCAGAAGTTTCTTCAGCGCCTTCTTAGCCGATTTCGCGGCATCCTTGGCAACTCCATCGACGACATCGTCAAGTCCGTCGCTGCCACGCAATGCGCCATCGACGTCGAGCTTCGCCGAGAGCTTGGGATTTTCCCAAGGCCCCTTGATCTTCGCCGCCACAGGAAGGGGCACGCCCTTTTCCGGCGTCACCACAAGATTGACGGCCCGGCGCAGGAGATCGACGTTTCCGTCGATCTTTGCAGAAAGCCCCGCCGCCGTGAGGCGCGCCTCGGACAACGTGGCAATGCCATCACTGAACGTGGCCGTGGCGGAGGCCGAACTGACCGCCGTGGCCGAGCCTTGCGACAGGCCCCAGCCCTGGATGTCTTCGGTGCTGACAAAACCTGCGAGCTTGGCAAGATCGATGCCGTCCACCTCGCCGTCGCGCAATGCAACGCGGGCCGTCCCGGCCAGCGTCGACACAAGCTGTGCCGGACTGGAGCCCGAAGCGCTGAGGTCGCCCTTCACGTCAACAGGGCCGGAGAGGAACGTGACGCCGAAAGCCTTGCCGAGAAAATCCTTGGCCGTGGCCCCGGTGACATCGAGGCCGAGTTTCATCTGTGTGCCGTCGCCATGGCGCAGGTTCAGGTCCAGCACACCCTTGCCGCCGAACAGAGCCTGTGTCTCTGCGTGGGCCACAAGCGCTCCATCGGTGAGCGTGGCACGCAATGCCGTGGGCCCGGTCTTCACCGCGCCCGCCGTCATCTCGTCGGTGGTGATGGCGATTTCCGCATCAGCCGCCTTGAGATCGTTGAACGGCAGCGATGCTTCGCGCCACTCCTGCGTCAGGTCAGGCGGCGGCGCGTCTCCTGCGGGACCATGGGCGGAATAGATGTTGAGGTTCACGGTGTTGAAGGCGAGATCGGCCTTGAAGGCGGGCCGCGGGGCTGCGGCCTGCAAGGCCACGCTGCCCTTGGCCTGCATGCCGCCCAGCGAGAAGGCGAGGTTGCTGAAGCGCGCCTGTGATTGTGCGATCGAAAGGCCCGCATCCAGCGCCAGCGGCACGCCATCGGCAAAGCCGGAGAGCGCCACGCCCATCCACGACAGGAATGATTGTGTGTCCTGCGCCTCCGCCGAAACGCTGCCATCGAATTGCAGGGCCCCGGTAAAGCGCAGGCGCCCCGACATGACGACCTGTCCGGCCTTGCTGGTGAGCGTCACATCGGAAGGTGAACCGCGCTGTTCGAGGCGGCGCACATCATCGACGGACAGGGCAAGCTCGGTTGCCACGCCATTGAACAAACCGCGCAGGCCGGCTTCGAGCGCGCCAGACTCCACCTGCGTGATCTCGCCCGAGATGTCGGTGATGGCAAGCGCCAGGTTATGCTGTGGATCGGCTGCCTTCACCGCGCCGTTTTCGATGCTGACGTTGAGGGGCTTCACCGTCTCCTTCGCCGTCGCGGACGCGGTATCGCTCTCGGCGAGATTTTTGGTGTCGGATGCCGTGAAGGTGAAGACGGGGTCGATCAGACGGATGCGCCGCAGACCTTGACCGCCCAGCTGCGCCAGGGGCGATGGCACGATGATGCGGCCGACGGTAAGGGTGGGCACGCCCTGCTTGCTGCCCCGCATGAATGTGACGTTGTCGAGAGTGACGGCCAGTCCGTCGGAAAAGGAAAGGCCCGCGTGTCCGTCCACGGTCATCGTGAGTCCCTGCCTGGCCTCGGCCCGCGCCGCCAGGCGCGACGCGGCAAGCTGCGGCAGCAGGATCGCCGTGCCGCCCGCAACGACGAGCAGCGCCGCAGGGACGGCCAGGAGAATGGAACGGAGGGAACGCCGCATCACCCTCTTATGCCGCACCCCTTGCGGCTGTTTCAAGGCAGGCGATATGAGCAAGCCCTCACAGGACCGAAGAACCACCATGACCAATGAGCCGCTCTGGACGCCCACCTCCGCCCGCCGCGCCACCGCAAACCTGCGCGATTTCGAGGCCTTCGTCCGCGGCCGTCACGGCGTGGCGCTTGAAGGGTTTCGCGCTGTGCAGGCCTGGTCGCTGCAGCAGGCACCCGCCTTCTGGGATGCAGTCTGGGATTTCTGCAAGGTGAAGGCGAGTGCCAAGGGTGACATCGTGATCGCCCATCCCGGCCGCATGCCCCACGCGGGGTTCTTTCCGGAGGCGCGTCTCAACTATGCGGAAAACATTCTGCGCCGCACCGGCGATGAACCCGCCCTGATCTTCCGCGCGGAGACAGGCGCACGGAGCGTCGTGAGCTGGCGCGGCCTCAATGAGCAGGTCTCGCAGCTGCAGCAGGCCCTGCAGCGGCTGGGCGTCGAAAAGGGCGACCGCGTCTGCGCCGTCGTTCCCAACCATCCCGCCGCCGTGGTGGGCCTGCTCGCGTGTGCCTCGCTCGGTGCCATCTGGTCTTCCTGCTCGCCGGATTTCGGCGAACGCGGCATCCTCGACCGCTTCGGCCAGATCGAACCCAAGGTGCTGCTCTGTTGCGATGGCTATTTCTATGGTGGCAAGATGTTCTCCATGGCGGACAAGATCACATCGGTCGCCCGCCGGATTGCCTCGCTCAGCAAGGTCATCGTCTTCGACTATGCCGGCACGGCGGACGCCGTCGCAGCGGCCATTCCCGGCGGCATTGCGCTCGCGAGCCTCACCCGCGGCATCGCGCCGAAACCCGTCACCTTCGCGCAATTGCCTTTCGACCATCCCCTCTACATTCTCTATTCGTCAGGCACGACCGGCGTGCCCAAATGCATCGTGCACGGCCATGGCGGCATTCTCCTCAAGCATCTGGTGGAGCATGTCCTCAACACCGACGTGAAGCCCGGCGACCGCGTCTTCTATTTCTCCACCTGCGGCTGGATGATGTGGAACTGGCTGGTGAGCGGCCTTGCCGCGGGCGCCACCCTGCTGCTTTTCGATGGCTCACCCTTCCATCCTGCCGAGCGCGTGCTCTGGGATTATGCCGAGGAAGAGGGCATGACCCACTTCGGCACGTCGGCCAAATATATCGACAGCCTACGCAAGTCGGGCTTCCGGCCCAAGGATCACCTGAAGCTCCGGACGTTGCGGAGCGTCATGTCGACGGGCTCGCCGCTTTCGGAAGAAGGCTTCGCATTCATCTATGATGGTGTGAAGGCCGATGTGCAACTGGCTTCCATTTCAGGCGGCACCGACATCTGCGGCTGCTTCGTGGGGGGCAATCCTGATGAACCTGTCTACGCGGGCGAAATCCAGGGGCCGATGCTGGGCGTGGCGGCGGATGTGTTCGACGACGCGGGCCGCCCCGTGCTTGGCGAAAAGGGCGAACTCGTCTGCACGCAACCCTTTCCCTCGATGCCGGTCATGTTCTGGAATGACCCCACCGGCGAGAAATTCCACGCCGCCTATTTCGACCGCTTCGAAGGCCTGTGGTGCCACGGCGACTTTGCCGAAATCACGCCGCACGGCGGCATGATCATCCACGGCCGCTCCGACGCCACGCTCAATCCCGGCGGCGTGCGGATCGGCACGGCGGAGATTTACGCCCAGGTCGAGCGCATTCCCGATGTGCTGGAAGCGCTCGCTATCGGTCAGGAGTGGCAGGGTGACGTGCGCGTGATCCTGTTCACGCGCCTCAAGCCCGGTGTTGCACTCACCGACGATCTGGTGGCGCGCATGAAGAAGGCGATCCGCGACGGTGCATCGCCCCGCCATGTGCCCGCGAAGATCATCGCGGTCGCTGATATTCCACGCACCAAGTCTGGCAAGATCACCGAACTTGCCGTGCGCGAAGTGGTGCATGGCCGTGCCGTGAAAAACAAGGAAGCACTCGCCAATCCGGAAGCGCTCGATCTCTACGCCAATCTGCCGGACCTGTCGGCCTAGCCCTGCGCCGGGTCTCGCAGGTTGCGTGACAGGATGAACACGGGGATCAATCCCGCGCAGGCAATCGACAAGGCGGGAAGCGCCGCTTCTTCCAGTTGCCCCAGGGACGCGCTGGTGAACACGAAGGTGGCCAGCGTGTCGAAGTCGAAGGGCCGCAACAGCAGCGTGGCGGGAAGCTCCTTCAACGCATCCACGAAGACGAGCAGCGTCGCTGTGACGAGCGATGGGCGCAGCAGCGGCAGGTGGATTTCGTGAAACACCGCGAAAGGCTTCCGTCCAAGCGTCCGCGCCACCTGGTCGAGATGTGGCGAGATTTTGAGGAAGCCGGCATCGACGGTGCCGGTGGCAATGACGAGGAAGCGCGTCACATAGGCAAAGACCAGGGCGACCAGGCTGCCCGAGAGGATGAGCCCCGGCATGGTTCCGAACAGCGCCTTCGCCACCGCGTTGATTTGCGTGTCGAGGAAGGCGAAGGGAATGAGAATGCCGATGGCCAGCACGGTTCCGGGCAGCGCATAGCCGAAGCTGGCAAAGCGCGTGAGGCGGCTGAGCCAGGGGTTCTCGTGGTTGCGTGTCGCGTGGCCGAAGAGAAGGGCGAGCAGCACCGTCCCGGCGCAGGCCAGCGCTGCAAGCAGCAGCGAGTTGCCCATGGCCGAAAAGAACGCAGACGATGGCAGGTCGGCAAAGCGCCGCCAGCCGTAGTGAAGCAGCAGCCACACGGGAATGCCGAATCCGAGGAGAATGGGAACGAACAGCGCGGCGAAAGCCAGTGCCGCGCCCGTGCCGCGCAGCCGTATCCGCTGAATGGGAGAATGCGCCCGCGCACCACGCGACAGCGTATCCCGCTGCCGCATCAGGTGTTCAAAGCCGATCAGCCCCGCGACGGCGAGCAGCAGCACAAAGGCCAGTTGCGCCGCCGCCCCCAGGTTTCCCTGTCCCAGCCAGGTCGAATAGATGCCATAGGTCAGCGTGTTGATGCCGAAGAACTGCACAGCACCGATGTCGTTCATCACTTCCATGATGACAAGCGAAGCGCCAACGGCAAGGGCAGGCCGCGCCTGAGGCAGGGTGATCTGCAGGAAGGCGCGCCACGGTGAACGGCCCAGCGTGCGCGCCACGTCAAGCTGCGACATGGGTTGCTTGAGGAACGCCGCCCGTGCCGACATGTAGACGTAAGGGTAAAGCGAAAAGGCGATGACGAAAATGGCGCCGCCCAACGAACGGATTTCGGGAATCCAGCTTTCCGCTGGCGATTGCCAACCCATCATCCGGCGCACCGCAGTCTGGAAAGGGCCGGCGAAAGAGAAGTAGTCCACGTAGGCAAAGGCCGTGATGTAGCCGGGCACCGCGAGCGGCAGGATCGCGGACCACTTCATCAGGTTGCGGCCCGGAAAATTGTAGAAGGTCACCAGCCACGCCATCACGGTGCCTGTGACAAGCGTTACAAGTGTCACGCCGGCGGCCAGCAGCACCGTCTGCTGGACCATGCCCGGCAGCACGCTGCCGAGGAGATCGGGCCAGGCATTGCTGTCGGCGGTGAGGGCGAGGAAGAGAATGGCCACCAGCGGCAGGAACAGGGGTAGCGACAGGAGAACAGCCGCCATGCGCAAGGGCGACGTCACCCGGCGCTGACCGGCCGGACCTTCCGTTGCACGAACGGCCATGGGCCTTTGCTATTCCGCCAGGACGCGGGTGGCCGGGAAGCGCACCTCCGCCAGCGTACCCTGGCCCGGTTCGCTCGCGATGCTGAACTGGGCGCGGTTCGCTTCGGCCAGCGCCTTGCTCAACGGCAAGCCAAGTCCCGTGCCCTGGCGTTCGCGGCCCGCGGCATCCACGCGGATGTAGGGCCGCAAGGCTTCCTGCAACTGCGTTGCCGTCATGCCGATGCCGCTGTCCTTGACGCGCAGCACCACTTCGCCCGTCTCGTCCATCTGCGCCGACACGATCACCTGTCCGCCTGCATTGGTATACTTGATGGCATTGGAGAGCAGGTTGAGCAGCACCTGCCGCAGCGCCCTCAGATCGGCGACGACGCGGGGCAGGCCCGGCGCCAACGACTTTCGCACAACGACATTTGCGCGCGCCGCTTCTTCATTGAGGAGGCGCAGCGTGTGGTCGACGGCATCGGCCACGTTGACGGCGGTAAAATCCAGTTCGAGCTTGCCCGCCTCCACCTTGGACAAATCCAGAAGGTCATTCACCAGCGCCAGCAGATGTGAACCGCTGGCGTGGATGTCGTTGGCATAGGCGCGGTATTTCTCGTTACGGAGTTCACCGAAGCGCTCGGTGCGCATCACGTCCGAGAACCCGAGGATGGCGTTGAGCGGCGTGCGGATTTCGTGGCTGATGCCGGCGAGGAATTCCGATTTCTGCCGGTTCGCCTGCTCGGCCATGTCACGGGCCTCGCGCAATTCCTGTTCGGTGCGCTTCCACTGCGTGATGTCGCGCACCACCGCGCAGAAGCTCGCCTGTGAATGGGGAGATTGCAGCTTGCCCAGCGTCACGAACAGCGGAACGGTGCCGCCCTGCTTCACGATCGCGGAAAATTCGCGGCCGTCGTTGAAGACGCTGGCAAGGCCCGGTCCGGCAAGTGCCGCGAGGTAATCACGCCACGCCTTGCGGCCATCCGGGCTGAGAAGGTCGGCGAAGGGCCGGCCCTGCACCTCGGACTGCGGCATGCCGAAGATGGCCTCGGCCCCGGCACTGAAGCTCAGGATGCAGCCCTCGCTGTCCAGTGCGATGATGCCGTCGGAAGCCACATCGAGCATGGCCTTCAGTTCATTTGTCGCCATCACCTGGCCGGAAGCGGGCGGCGGGGCGGGGGCGGCAGCCGCACTGGCCTCGGCCGCGATGGCAACAGGCTTGCTGTCGGCAGCGATGACGGAAGCAGGCGGTGGTGGTGGCGGCACGGGTTCGGGCACAGGTGCGGCCACAACGGATGTCGCGATGGCGGTTTCACCCTTTGCAAGGGCAGGGGCGCGGCGGAGAACAAACTCCTGCGCGGGGCCGCTGACCCAGGGCACGCAGCGGCTTGTCACCGCGAGATCGAGGGCCTCCCCCGTGGACGTCGGCAGGCTGGTCGGGCGCTGCGCTTGCGCATCGGCGCGGATCTGCTGCCACAGTCCCGCATCGCCCAGCAGACGATCGGGAGAATCATAGCCCAGCAATTCTGCCGCCTTGCGGGTGGCAAAGAGAGGCGTCTCGCCCCGGCCGATCAGAATGGCTTCGCCCGTCCGCTCGAAGGAGTGCCGCACGGGTTCCGGCACGAACGGCATTCTGGAAACCTCGGAGCCCTGGGCCTTGTCGGCGGGCACGTCAGGAGACTTGGCGCGGAGGTGCACAGGTTCGGCGGTTCGCGACGGCTTCGCGTTGGGCTGTACGTCCGCCTTCGCCGGTGGCTGCGGAGCAGGTGTCAGGGCAGGCTTCGACGGGCGGCGCGATTGTGCCTCGATCGTGTCCTGCATGGATTTCGCCAGCATGGCGAAAGCATCCTGCGGAGGAGCCGCCACCGGCGCGCTGGCTGGTGCGGAAAGGCTGCGCTCCAGGGCGCGGCGGTCCGTCACGTCTTCCATGACGACAGAGATGAGGGATTGCTCGGCTGCGGGCAGGCGCGACAGGGTGAGGCGCACGTCGCGCTGTCCCAGGCGGCAGGTAAGGGGGACGACGGCGCTCGTCATGCCGCTGCGGTGCAGCGCTGTGACAAGAGCCTCGGCCTTGCCCTCAACGGCAACCAGATCAGCAAGGCTGCGGGCGGTGGTGAGGTCGATCAGGTCGCGCGCGGCAGCGTTGCCGTGAAGGATGTGGCCGGCCGTGTCGCAGATCAGAACCGCGACGGGCAGATGAAGCAGCGCCGTACCCGCCATATCACTGCCGATGGGAGAAAGGGCCCTGGGTGGCGGTTCACCGGCCACCAGAACGCCCTGACGGCCATCGGCGAGGAGATGCAGGCTGCACAACACCGCCATGTCTTCACCGGCACTGGCACCGGGCAGGGGGAGGCGAAGGGAGCGCACCTGTCCGGGCGCAAGGGACGCCGAAAGGCCGCGCACGGCGGAAACCCCGGGGTCTTCAGCGTCGAAAGGACGGTCCACCAGGTCGAACACGCTGTCGCCGCCGAGGAGTGTGACGCCCGCCGTGTTGGCCCACACGATCCGCCCGCGTGCGGCATCCCACAGCCACGCCGGATTGCTGTCCTGGCGCAGGTCTTCAAGCGTTCGGGGGCGGGTGGTGGTCACGGGGTCTGGCGGGCCTGAACAAGCGGGGCCGACACGGCCCCAAGTCGTTGCAATAAATCAAGTTTGAGCGACCACGTCCACACTTCCTTAACCCTGATGGCCCCTGTCGTGCGAAAGCTGTGGATTGTGCGGTGCAACATTTATGTTGCAATGCACAAAAAATGGTGGTAGGAGGGAGGCGAAACACAGGAATGGAGAACGCGTCATGACCCGCAAGACCAAATCCCCCGTCGAACTCGCCACCGATTTCGTCACCGGCTCCATCGATTCCGCCCAGGCAGCCTTTGGTGGTGAAGCTGGCCCCGCGAAGGAGAGCGCTGAAGCGCTGACCGCCTCGGCCAAGCAGTGCCAGGCCCGCCTTGCCGACCTCCATTCAAAGGGCATGGCCTTCCTCGAAACCAACACCAAGGCCGTGATGGGCTTCTGGCGCGATGCCGCAGCCGTCAAGTCGCCCGAGGCGCTGTTCACGCTCCAGCAGGACTTCTTCAAGGCCCAGTCGGAAGTTGCCATGAAGCAGTTCCAGGAACTGAACGACGTGACGTCGGCCTTCGTTCGCGAAGCCGCTGCTCCCGTGCAGGAAGGCTTCACCAAGAGCTTCGCTGCCTTCCCCTTCCCCAAGGCCGCCTGAGTCTGGCGACCCAACGAATTCGCGGCGCCTCCCTCCCGGCGCGGCTTCCTCGAGGCCCGGCATGTCCGGGCCTTTTCTTTTCGGTTTTCGGGGGAGGTCCGGCGCGGCGGAATTTTCCCGGCACAGGGGTTTGCACTCGGAGAAGTGTTGCGCTAGTGAAGCGCCCGTGCCGCCATAGCTCAGTTGGTTAGAGCGCTAGATTGTGGATCTAGAGGTCCCCCGTTCGAGCCGGGGTGGCGGTACCATCTCCCCCAGCGATATTTTTAGCACGTGGGCCTTACTGACTGGCCCAGATGATGCGGGCCACCCAGTCGACGCTCTTCATGTCGAGCACCTTGTTGGGGTGGTCAGGATTGAACGAGGCAAGCTCGATGCTCTTGGCGGTTTGCCGCTGCATGATCTTGGCCATCACCTGTCCATCCGTGGTGCGCACCACCACGCGGTCGCCCTTGCGCACCGTGGCGGCGGGCGAAATGATGATGGTGTCGCCCTCGCGATAAACAGGCTGCATGGAATCGCCCGTGATCTCCAGCGCGTAGGCGGCGTTGTCGGTGACACCCGGCACCTCCACCTCATCCCAGCCATTGCCGGCGGGAAAGCCCGAATCATCGAAGAAGCCGCCCTTGCCGGCCCGGGCAAAGCCGAGGAGCGGCAGCACGCGCAGCTTGGCGGGCGCACCCTTGCGGCCCATCAGCAGTTCCATGAATTCTTCCACGGGCGCGCCCGAGGCCTGCAGCACGCGGGCAATGCTTTCCATCGTCGGCCAGCGCGGCCGGCCATCGGGGCCATTGCGCTTGGATGGATTGAAGGACGTGGGATCAAGTCCCGCCTTCTTGGCAAGGCCCGAAGCCGAGAAGCCGTAGCGCTCGGCAATCACGTCAATGGCATTCCAGACCTGCTTGTGGGTGAACATGGCACTCTCCCGCATTCCGCATTAATCCCGCATCTAGGAAAAGAATACAGGAACAGGTGACGCTTGGCAAGCCGTGCGGCAATGCTATGGGAGGGCCCGCATCGCCACCGCCGGACCGCCATGACAGCCGAACTGCCCCTCATCTACAAGATCGTGCCGGAGTCGCTGTGGCGCGCCGCCGAGGCGGAAGGCCGTTTCGATGGCTCCCCTGTCGATCTCGCGGATGGCTACATCCATTTCTCCACCGCAGCCCAGGCGGAGGAAACGGCGCGCCGCCATTTCCACGGCCAGGAGGGCCTTCTGCTGGTGGCCTTTGACGGTGCTGCCCTAGGGCCGCAGCTTCGTTACGAGCCGTCGCGCGGCGGGCAACTCTTTCCCCATCTCCATGCCGCCCTCGATCCCGCGCTTGCACTGTGGGCGAAGCCGCTGCCGTGGGCAGGTACCCATCACGTTTTTCCCGAGGATTGGAACACATGAGTCTTGCCTCGCGCGGCTTTGCCGCGGCGCGCCCGCTGCTGCATGCGCTCGATGCCGAATATGCCCACGGCCTTACCATCAAGGCCCTCGCCGCATTGCCGGCGCGGTCGGCGCAGGGTGGCGGCCATGCCGCCCTGGCGCAGAAGCTCTTCGGGCTTGCCTTCCCCAATCCGCTGGGATTGGCCCCAGGCTTCGACAAGAATGCCCAGGTGCCGGATGCCATGCTGGCGCTGGGTTTCGGTTTTGTCGAAGTGGGCACAGTGACGCCCCGCCCGCAGGACGGCAATCCCCGCCCACGTCTCTTCCGCCTCAAGGAGGATGAAGCCGTGATCAACCGCATGGGCTTCAACAACGAGGGTGCCGCCGCCGCCGCCCGCAGGCTGGATGCCCGGCGTGGGCTGGCTGGCATCGTCGGCGTCAACATCGGGGCCAACAAGGATTCGGCCGATCGCGTGGCGGATTATGTGGAGGGCGTGCGCTGGTTCGGGCCGCGCGCCTCGTATCTCACCGTCAACATTTCCTCGCCCAACACGCCGGGACTGCGCGGCCTGCAATCGCGCGATGAACTGGTGCGCCTGCTGGACCGCGTCAATGAAGCCCGGTTGAAGCTGCCGCGCCGCCTGCCGGTGCTGCTCAAGATCGCGCCCGATCTGACGGAAGCGGAACTGTCCGATATCGCCGCCGCCACCGGGAAGGGCGAAGTGGATGCGGTGATCATTTCCAACACCACACTGTCGCGCCCGCCGCTGCTTTCGCGGCACAAGGGCGAACAGGGCGGGCTCTCGGGCAAGCCGCTGTTTGCGTTGTCGACCCGGCAGTTGGCGCGCTTTCACCAGATGACGGGCGGGCGGGTGCCGCTGGTCGGCGTCGGCGGCATTGCGGATGCGGATACGGCGTGGACGAAAATCGTCGCCGGCGCCAGCCTGCTGCAGGTCTATTCGGCGCTGGTCTATCGCGGGCCTGGCCTCGTCGCCGACATCCTCGACGGCCTCGCGCGACGCCTGCGCGAGCATCATCTCATGAACATTTCGGAAGCCGTAGGGCTGCAATCAGCCGGCCTCGCCGCCTGAAAAGTCCTTAAAAAACGTGGTTAAGTCTTTATTGACCGTTGCTGGGCCATGGTCGGACGTCAGTAAGATGTCCGGGAGTTTTCCATGTTGCCTGCCGTGCCTTCGCAGCCCCAGCGTTCACTGCGGCGCTCCGCCGCCGTGGCCATCGCGCTCTCGGCGGCCGTGCTCCTGGCAGGATGCCAGAACAAGGCAAGCATCGGAGGCGGGGATCCGCTGACGACCGGCAGCACCAGCGCCCCTGACGACAAGCTTTCCTTCAAGAAGACGGAACAGCTGGCCGCCGCCTGGAACAAGGACCAGGGCAATGCGGCGATCGGCATGGCCTACGCCGACAACCTGCAGAAATTCGGCCAGCAGCAGAATGCAGCCCAGGTGCTGCAAAAGGTTTCGTCCGCGAATGCCGCCAATGGCGACGTGCAGGCCAGGATCGGAAAATCCTTCCTCGCCATGGGCGACTTCCCCAATGCCGCAACCACCTTGGAGCGCGCCGTCACGGTCAACCCGCAGGATTGGCAATCACTTTCGGCGCTGGGCTCGGCCTATGACCAGCTCTCGCGCCACGGCGAGGCGCGCGACCGGTACAAGCAGGCGCTGGCCCTCAAGCCCGATGCCGTTGCCGTGCGCAACAACTACGCCATGTCATTCGCCCTGCAGGGACAGTTGCCTGACGCAGAGAAGATGCTCCGTGAACTGATGAATACCACGGGCACCGATGCCCCGCGGGTGCGCCAGAACCTCGCGTTGGTGGTGGGGTTGCAGGGCCGCTTCGACGAAGCCCGCAAGATCGCCTCGGAAGACCTGCCGCCCGACGAGGTGGAGGCGAACCTCGCTTATCTCCAGCAGATGCTCTCGCAGCCCAACACCTGGAAGCAGTTGCAGGACCCGGGCCAGGGCTGAACCGCAGCTCGCGCCTAAGGCTTCTTCTCCACCCATTCCAGGAAGGCCGTGAGCCACTTCGCCAGGCGCTGGCGCGTTTCGCCATCGGTGAGATCGCCGGTCGTCTTGTCGAACTTCACCTCATTGTGGACAATGAGCACTTCAGGCCGCGGCATGGTGATCGCTTCCAGCGCCTGAAGGTTCTGCCGCAGGTGATATTGCGCCCGCGCCGTGCCCGCCATGGCGCCCTCGCTGGACCCCACGATGCCGGCCCGCTTCCAGCGGAACGGCTTGTTGCAGGTCGAGAGCCAGTCCGTCGCGTTCTTGAGCACGCCCGGCACCGAGAATTGATACTCCGGTGTGGCAATGATCAACCCGTCGGCGGCACGGATGCGCTCGGCCAGCGCCAGCACGATCTCGGGCTTGCCATGCGCGGCAATCAGGTCTTCATCGAAGAGGGGAATTCCGTGCAGCGTCACGATCTCCATGGTGGCATGGGCGGGCAGCAAGTCCCGCAGGGCCCGCAATGTGCCGGTGTTGGTGGAAGCCTTGCGCAACGCGCCGCTGATGCCGACCAGTTTCATGCCGCAGTTTCCTTCTTGATCGCTGAAAAAGAGTCGAGAGCCCGCGCCCGCGCCCGCGCGTGGTCCACCATGGGCGGAGGATAACCCTTGGGTGGCGCCGACATTTCCCACGGCTTGTGGATGAGTTCGGCTGGAACGTCGTGCAGCTCCGGTATCCAGCGCTTCACGTATGTGCCGTGGGGATCGAACTTCTCACCCTGAAGAAAGGGATTGAAGACGCGGAAGTACGGCGCCGCATCCGCTCCGCACCCGGCGACCCATTGCCAGCTCGCCGCATTGTTGCCGATGTCGGCATCGACAAGCGTATCCCAGAACCAGCGCTCGCCATCCTGCCACGGCTGCAGCAGGTGCTTGATGAGGAAGGATGCCGTGATCATGCGCGCCCTGTTGTGCATGACGCCCGTCGCCCACAACTCGCGCATCCCCGCATCGACGACCGGATAGCCTGTCTCGCCCCGCTGCCAGCGCCTGAGGGCGGCAGCATTGGCCTGCCACGGAAAGTCCGCGAACTCCGGCCGGAACGGTTGCTCCGGAAAGCTGGGGACATGATGCACCAGATGATAGGCGAATTCCCGCCACAGCACTTCCTTGAGAAACTTGCCGCCGTCGTGGTCGAGCACGCCGCCTGCGGCTGCCATGGCCTGCTCCGTTGCCTGCCAGACCTGATGGGGCGAAATCTCGCCCCAATGCAGATGGGGTGAGAGCCGTGACGTATGCTGTTGGTCCAGGCGGTCGCGGCCCTCCGCGTAACCCTTCAGGCCCTCGTCGAGAAAAGTGCCTAGCGCTGCCCGCGCACCGTCTTCGCCGGGTTGCCAGGCCGATTCAAATCCGCTTGCCCAGTTGGGCCGCGTGGGCAGGAGCGAGAGACTGGCCAGCGGCGGACGCTCCAGCCGATGCGCGGCCCAGGTGGCGCGCGCACGGCCCTTTGCGGTGCGGGGGGAGCCCTTGGCCTGGCAGGCCCGCGAAAAGGGCGTGTAGACCTTGAAGAATTCGCCCGCGCCCGTGCGGATGCTCTCCGGTTCATGCAGCAGGTATCCGCCGTAGCGGTGACAATCCGCGCCCGCGGCCTCGCACACGGTTTTCACGCGATGTTCAAGTCCCCCCGCCCACGGCGCATAATCCCGCGTGAAGTAGACAGCCCCAGCACCGCTGTCGCGCAGCACTTCGGCGAGCACCACATCGCTTCGTCCCCGCCGCAGCACCAGCGGCACATCCTTGCCCAGGGCATCGAGCGAACGGTGCAGCCACCAGCGCGAGGCACCGCCCCAGGCCCAGTCGCCCGGCGTTTCATCATCGAGGATGAACAGCGGGATTACCGCTCCCGCGAGCGCCGCAGCGGACAAGGCGGGATGATCGGACATCCGCAAGTCCTGCCGGAACCACATGATGACAGGTGCGCTCACGAAATCCTCTTTTGCTTCAGATACGTATACGCATCATGCCGAAATCGGATCAATCACTCGTCCTCATCCTCGGCGACCAGCTGAGCATGACACTGCCAAGCCTGCGCCGCGCCGACAAGGCGCGCGACGTGATCCTCATGGCGGAGGTGATGGCCGAGGCCACCTATGCGCGCCATCACAAGAAAAAACTGGTGTTCTGCTTCTCCGCCATGCGCCATTTCGCCGAACGGTTGCGGCAAGAGAAGTGGCGCGTCGACTACGTGACACTCACCGATCCCGAAAACACCCAGACTCTGAAAGGCGAAGTGGCACGCGCCTGCGCCCGCCACGGCATCTCGCATGTGGTGATGACGGAACCGGGCGAGTGGCGCCTGAAGCAGGAACTTGCACCTGTGGAGATGCTGGAGGACACCCGCTTCCTCTGCTCCCACGCCTCTTTCCGGCAATGGACGCAAGGGCGGCGGGAGTGGCGCATGGAATACTTCTACCGCGACATGCGCCGGCAGACGGGCCTGCTGATGGAGGGCGACGCACCGGAGGGCGGGCAATGGAACTTCGATGCGGAAAACCGCAAGCCTGCGAAAAGCGGCACGCGCTTTGCTCCGCCGCCACGCTTTGAACCGGACGCCATCACGCAAGACTGCATGCGCATGGTGATGACGGTGGCGGGCGACAATTTCGGCTTGATCGACCCCTTCTGGTTTGCCGTGACGGCGGAACTGGCGGAGACGGCGCGCGACCATTTCCTGACGCAGGCCCTGCCGCGTTTTGGCGAAACCCAGGACGCGATGCTCGCCGGCGAGCCCTTCCTCAATCACGCCGTCCTCTCGGTCTATATCAATGCCGGATTGCTGGATCCTCTGGATGTGTGCCGCCGCGCCGAAGCCGAATACCGCGCAGGCCGTGCGCCGCTTGCCGCTGTGGAAGGCTTCATCCGCCAGATCATCGGCTGGCGCGAATATGTGCGCGGCGTCTACTGGATGACGGCTCCGGATTATGTGAACCGCAACGCGCTGGGCGCCACGCGGCCCATTCCGGATCTCTACTGGTCCGGCGAAACCGACATGAACTGTCTGGCCCAGGTGGTGCGTGAAACGCGGGGCAACGCTTACGCCCATCACATCCAGCGCCTCATGGTCACAGGGAATTTTGCGCTGCTGGCTGGCATTGACCCCGTGCAGGTGCACGAATGGTATCTCGCCGTCTATGCCGATGCCTATGAGTGGGTGGAGTTGCCGAACACGATCGGCATGGCGCTCCATGCCGACGGCGGACTGCTGGCCTCCAAGCCCCATGCGGCGTCTGGCAACTACATCAACCGTATGTCGGACTATTGCGCCACCTGCCGGTATGACGTGAAGCAGCGCACCGGCGAGAACGCATGCCCGTTCAATTTCCTCTATTGGGATTTCATCGCCCGCCACAAGCAGCGCTTCCGCCGCAACCCCCGCATGGCCAACATCTGCCGTGGGCATGACCGCTTCGACGCCGCTGAGCAGAAACGCATCAGCGTGGCTGCGGATGAATTCCTCGCAAACCTCAAGCCGTGGGCTTAACGCGCGGCCGCACCGGCACGCTTGTTGAGCAGGGACGTCAACCAGTCCGGATCCATCTGCGGCACGGATGAGAGAAGCAGTTCCGTATAGGCGGGATAGGGCGGGTTCAGCACTTCCGACTTCAGCCCCTGCTGCACCACCTTGCCCTTGTACATGACCACGATCTCATCCGAGATGGCGCGCACCGTGGCGATGTCGTGGGTGATGAACAGGTAGGTGACCTTCGTTTCCTTCTGCAGCTTCATCAGCAGCTTGAGGATTTCCTCCTGTACGATCTGGTCCAGTGCAGAGGTGACTTCGTCGCAAATGATGATCTCGGGCTCGGCAGCCAGCGCCCGGGCGATGGAGATGCGCTGCTTCTGCCCGCCCGACATTTCGCCGGGATAGCGGTCGATGAAGTCTTCGCTCAGCTCGATTGACTCCAGCAGCTTGACGATGCGGCGATCCTTTGCAGCACCCGTGAGGCCAAGGTAGAATTCGAGCGGCCGTCCGATGATGTCCCGCACCGTCTGGCGCGGGTTGAGCGCCGTATCGGCCGACTGGTAGATCATCTGGATGCGGCGCAGCGTGTCCCGGTCGCGGTCCTGCAGGCGGGCGGGAAGGTCCTTGCCGTTGAAGGAAATGCGCCCCTTGGACGGCGGCAGCAGCCCCGTGATGGCGCGCGCCAGCGTGGACTTGCCGGACCCGGATTCGCCCACCACGGCCACGGTCTTGCCGCGGGGAATGCGCACCGTCACGTTGTCCAGCACCTTCATGACGCCGGAGTAGCTGGCATCCACGTTGCTGATGGCCAGTGCGATGTCGTCGCTCTTCTCTTCCTTTTTCTCCAGCTTGCGCACCGCCCAGAGCGACTTGGTGTAGTCCTGCGTCGGCGCCTTCAGCATGGCGCGGGTTTCGGCTTCTTCCACCAGGTTGCCGTAGCGCAGCACCATGATGCGATGTGCCATCTGCGCCACCACGGCGAGATCGTGGGTGATGTAGATGGCGGCGGTGTTGAACTCCTCGACGATGCGCCGCATGGCCGCGAGAACTTCCACCTGCGTGGTCACGTCAAGCGCCGTTGTCGGCTCGTCGAAGATGATGAGGTCGGGACGGCAGGACATGGCCATGGCGGTCATGGCGCGTTGCAGCTGCCCGCCAGAAACCTGGTGCGGATAGCGTCCGCCGATCGTGTCCGGATTGGGAAGCTGCAGCCGTTTGAACAGGTCCTTGGCGTCGGCTTCGGCCGCGTTCCTTTCCATCACATGATGGTTGAGCGCGCTTTCCGTCACCTGCTCCATCAGTTTGTGGGCCGGGTTGAAGGATGCGGATGCACTCTGCGCCACGTAGGAAATGCGCGACCCCCACAGGTCGCGGAGCTTGTCCTGCGAGGCGTGCACGAGATCGATGCCGTCGAACATCACGGAGCCTGCCGTGATCTTGCAGCCGGGCTTGGTGTAACCCATGGCGGCGAGGCCGAGGGTGGACTTGCCGGCCCCAGACTCTCCGATGAGGCCCACGACTTCGCCCCGCTTAAGCGTGAGGTCGAGGCCCTTGATGATGGGATGCCACTTGTCGTCGGAGTAGCCCTCGATCTTGAGACCCTTGATTTCGACGAGGGTCGAACCCTTGACGCGGGATTTGTCTGTTGTCTTGGTCTCACTTGTCATCGCGCAGCCCCGAAGTCTTGTGCAGGAACCAGTCCACCACGAAGTTCACCGCCACCGTGAGCAGCGCGATGGCTGCGGCAGGGATGAGCGGTTGCGGACGGCCGAAGGTGATGAGTGTCTTGCTCTCCGCCACCATGGAGCCCCAGTCCGCCGTGGGCGGCTGGATGCCGACGCCCAGGAATGACAGCGCCGCGATGGTAAGGAAGACGAAGGAGAAACGCAGGCCGAACTCGGCGATGAGGGGCGGCAGGATGTTGGGCACGATCTCGCGCAGCACAACCCAGCCAAGGCCCTCGCCGCGCAGCCGTGCCGCTTCAACGAAGTCCTGTACGGCAACCGACAGCGCGGTGTTGCGCGCCAGGCGGAAGACGCGGGTCGAGTCGAGCACGGCGAGGATGAAGACAAGATTCAGGATCGTCTTGACGCCTTGGCTGAACACGCCCTGCAGGCCAGGCACCTGTTCAATGACATCGAAAGGCCGCATGGCGAGCAGCATGAGGGCGAAGATGAGCACCGGGATCGACATGAAAATGTCGACGATGCGCGACAGGACCTGGTCAAGCACACCGCGCGTCACTGCGGCGTAGATGCCCAGCACACCGCCGATGCTGAAGGAGATGCACACGGTCAGGAGGGCGATGCCGATTGTGTTGCGGGCGCCATAGATCACGCGCGAGAACACGTCGCGGCCGATCTGGTCGAGGCCAAAGAGGTTCTGCCCCGAAGCGGGCCCATAGGCCTTGCCGACGATCTGCGCCTCGCCATAGGGCGCAATCCACGGCGCGAAGACCGCGCAGATGAGATAGACGAGGATCACGGTCATGCCGAAGAGCGCGCTCGGCGGAGCCGATTTGAGGGTCCGGACAGCCGACTGCAAGAATGTGCGGCGGCTGCGGATGGAGCGGATATCGGCGGGTTCCGTTGTCATTTGGGATGCAGCAGCCTAGGGTTGGTGACGATGGCGACGATGTCGGCGAGAAGATTGAGCAGGATGTAGGTCGCGGCGAAGATCAGTGCGCAGGCCTGGGCCACGGGCATGTCACGGCTGCTCACCGAGTCGACCATCAACTGGCCGATGCCGGGATAGGTGAACACCACTTCGACCACCACGACGCCGACGACGAGATAGGCGAGGTTGAAGGCGATGACCGTGGCGATGGGGGCCCAGGCATTGGGAAGCGCATGGCGCACGATGACCTGCCAGCGCGACAGGCCCTTGAGCCGCGCCATTTCAATATAGGGGCTGGCGAGAAGCGAGATGATGGAGGCCCGCGTCATGCGCATCATGTGCGCGATGATGACCAGCGTCAGGGTGAGCGCGGGCAGGATGGCCTTGTGCAGGTGTTCGCCGAAGGGCGTGTTGGCGGAAATGGTGGAGAGCGGCGGGAACCAGCGCATCTTCACCGCGAGGAAGAAGACGAGAATGTAGGCGACGAAGAATTCGGGCGAGGCAATTGTGGTAAGCGTGGCGGCGTTTGCCACCCGGTCAAACCAGGTGTTTCGGTACAGCGCAGTGAGAAGGCCAAGCCCGAGGGCGAGTGGAACTGCAATGATGGCTGTGAGGGCGGCAAGGAAGAAGGTGTTGTACAGGCGCGGTCCAATGATGCCCGCCACGGTGCGCACGTTCTCCGAGCGCCAGCCACCGGCGCCAGCAAATGACTTGCCGAAATCGCCGCGAACGGCACCCGTCACCCATTCCACGTAGCGTGTGGTCGCGGGCCGGTCGAGGCCGAGGGAGTGATTGAAATTGGCAACGGCCTCAGGCGTCGCGCCCTGGCCAAGGATGGCCTGGGCAAAACCCCCGGGCAACATTTCCAGCGTCGAAAAAATGATGACCGACACCGCAAGCAATGTCAGCAACCCCAATCCCAGACGCTGCAGCACGGTTCGGACAACCGGATGCATTGGCTCACTCCCCACTTTTCTTGGGCCGGTCTTCTGTGTCCCGGTCCATAAAATGCTAGCAGACTGATACGTCATTGCCAGCGGTTTTTCGGTTGGGCTTTCACGTTTGCGACACACTCAAAACAAAACACCCCGCCGTTTCCGGCGGGGTGCATGGTGTGACTAACCTTGGGTGGTGATTATGCGAACCACCAACGGTCGTACATGTAGCCGCCGTCGTGATCGTTGTCGGCGTTGAGGTCGCCATGGGCAACCTTCGTCGACAACGCGCCCACATAGTTGGCGAACATCATCACGATCTGGCCGCTGTCGTCATGGACGAGCTGCTGCATCTCCGCATACATGGCGGCGCGCTTGGCATCGTCCGTTTCCGCACGGGCCATCGGCAGCAGTTCGTTGAAGCGCGGGTTCTTCCAGTGCGTGTCATTCCACGCGGCATCGCCGGCAAGCGAAACCGTGAGCATTGCGTCAGCCGTCGGACGGCCGCCCCAATAGCAGTGACACCAGGGCTTCTTGATCCAGACGTTGTCCCAGTAACCGTCGTTCGGCTCGCGGACCACGTCGATCTCGATGCCGGCGGCCTTGGCCTGTTCGGCCATCAGCAGCGCGCAGTCCACGGAACCGGCGAAGGCCGCATCGGCCGCCGAGAGGCTGACCTTGAGGTTTTCCATGCCGGCCTTCTTGAGCAGCGACTTCGCCTTGTCCGGATCGTAGGTGTAGACCGGTTCCGGGTTGGTCGCGAACTTCATGGCCGAAGCGATCGGCGAGTCGTTGCCGGGCTTGCCGTAGCCGAAGAGGACCTTGTCCACCAGTTCCTGGCGGTTGATGGCCCACTTGATGGCCTGGCGGACTTCGAGCTTGTCGAAGGGTGCCTGGTCCACCAGCATCGGCGCGTTGTAGTACTGATAACCCGAGACGTTGTAGAGCTCGGTATCAGGCGCCGACTTCAGCATGTCGATGGTCTTGAGGTCCGCCTTGTCGGAGAAGTCCACTTCACCGGCGAGATAGGCGTTGGTGCGGGCCGCAGGATCGACGATCGAAAGCTGCGTCACTTCGTCGAAGTTCGGCGGAGCGAAGGCGTTCGGATTGCGCTTGAAGTGCGCCTTCACGCCCGGCTCGAAGCCATCAAGCACGAACGGACCAGCGCCGTTGCCAGAGAGGTCCGGCTTGCCGTCGACGATGGCAAGGATCGGGAACTGGTAGTTGGACAAATTGTAGGGGAAGTCCGCATCCGGGCCCTTCAGTTCGAACACAACCGTATCAGCGCCGTCGGCCTTCACCGAAGCGACACCGGCGAGATAAGCCTTGCCGGGCGACTTGGAGTCGGGTCCGATGTGGTAGTTCACGGTGCCCACGACGTCATCAGCCGTCACCGACTTGCCGTTGTGGAAGGCCACGCCCTTGCGGAGCTTGAACACCCACTTCTTGGCGCCGTCGGCCGGTTCCATGCTCTCGGCGAGATAGGGAACAATGTTGCCCTTGGGGTCGATGCGCACGAGCGGAGCGCCCGTGAGGCCCTTGCCCCAGGCGAAGTTCATGCCGTGGGCCCAGGTCGCCGGATCGAACGTGTCGGTCGTGGCGCCATGGCCGAGGCCGGCGCGGAAGTGGCCGCCCGGCTTGGCTTCGGCGCGGGCCGCCCGCACGAACAGCGCGTTCGCGGAGGTCAGCGTCAGGCCGCCGGCCAGCGCGAACTTGGTGAAGTCACGGCGGGAGAGCTTTCCCTTCGTGACCGCCCGCTTCGCGAGCTCCAGTTTATATTCAAATTCAGTCATGTTTCACTCCGTTATTGGTGTGGGTGATGCTGGGGGAAGTGGACGGCGCAAGAAAGCTGGCGAACCCTGTGCCGCTCTCGTCTCGCGAAACGCTCCCCACATATTTTTCTTATGGCTCCAAACGAGGCCCATCCGTTTTTGCCGGACTTGGATGCAAGCCTTGCATGGCCTTGTCCCGCCGTCAATTCTCTATGATGTGAAGCAAAATGGCGCCTGTGATCCGGATTGACGGTTTGCGTCGTAAAAGAGTCGTTTGCACATCAGGGCTCCCACACACGTGAAAAAAATTCGTATTGCCGTCGTCGGCAGCGGCATCTCCGGGCTGTCGGCGGCCTGGCTTCTGTCGCGCCGCCATGATGTGACATTGTTCGAGGCCGACCACCGCCTGGGAGGTCACACCAACACCGTCAACGTGAGCGTTGCGGGCGGGACAACGGCGATCGACACGGGCTTCATCGTCTCGAACACCTGGACCTATCCCAATTTCTCCGCCTTCATGGACCACCTGGGCGTGGCCATGACCAATACGGCCATGAGCTTCTCCGTCAGCGCCGAGAATGGCCGCTATGAATACGCCGGCGAGAACCTCGCAACGCTTTTGGGCACGCCGCGGCAATGGGCTTCTCCCCGGCACTGGCGCATGATTGCCGATCTCGTGCGTTTCTACCGCACGGCCGAGCGCCTCGCCCCCCAAATGCCGGAGTCCATGACGCTCGGCCAATTCCTCCACCGCGAAAATTACGGCGAGACCTTCATGCGCCGTCACATCCTGCCCATGGCCGGGGCGATCTGGTCTTCGACGCCGGAACAGGTGGCGGCCTATCCGTTGCGGGCCTTCGTCCGCTTCTTTGCCAACCACAAGCTCTTTGCCCTCGGCCAGCGGCCAGACTGGCGCACCGTGACGGGCGGCTCCCGGCAGTATGTGAAACGCCTCGTCGCCGACGGCCGATTTGCCGTGCGCCTCTCCTCGCCCGTTGCCGCCCTCCGCCGCGGAGTCAGTGAGGCGCACCTCACGCTGGCCGGGGGCGAAACCGAATCCTTTGATGCCGTGGTGCTGGCCACCCACGCCGATCAGGCCTTGGGCCTGCTCTCTGATCCTTCGCCGGCAGAGCGGGCCCTGCTGCGGCCGTTCAAGACATCACCCAACCGCGTCCTTCTCCACCGCGATACCTCCCTCATGCCGCGTACGCGGCGGCTTTGGTCGGCTTGGAACTACCGGGGCGACGAGGGCGGTCAGGATTCGCGCCTCGCCGTCACCTACTGGATGAATGCCTTGCAGAAGCTGGAAACCTCCACCCAGCACTTTGTTTCACTCAATCCGCAGCAGGACCCGGCGGCGCATCTCATCGATGGCACATTCCAGTACCGCCATCCGCTGTTCAACGTCGAGACGCTCGCGGCCCAGCGCGAACTCTGGTCACTGCAGGGCGTGAACCTCACCTGGTTCTGCGGCGCCTGGTTTGGTTCCGGTTTCCATGAGGACGGCTTGCAGGCGGGCCTCGCCGTCGCGGAACAACTGGGCGGCGTGGCCCGGCCCTGGACGGTGGCCGAACCGTCAGGCCGCATCCATGCGGCGCCACTAGCAGAGTCCCAGCCCTATCCCTTCCGCGAGGCCGCTGAATGAGCGTGGTCCCGGCCATCTACGTGGGAACCGTCACGCACCGCCGCCTGCGCCCGGTGCCGCACGCGCTCCACTACGATGTCGCCTCCCTGCTCGTCGATGTCGATGATCTCGCCACGGGCCGCACGCCGCTCCTTCTCTCCCACAACGGCTTCAATCTCTTTTCCATCCACGACAAGGATCACGGCGATCAGGGCGGCGCGGCGAGCATCCGTGACTATGCCTGGCGCGAGGTCAGGAAGGCCGGCCTGGAAGGTGAGGTGTCACGCATCGTCATGCTCGCCTATCCTCGCATCCTGGGTTACGCCTTCAACCCGCTCACCACCTATTATGCGCTCGATGCCGCGAGCAACGTGCGCCTGATGATCTACGAGGTGCACAATACCTTCGGTGGCCGCCACACCTATGTGGTGGGGCCCGATGGCGATGCAGGGGCGAGTTTCGGGACGGTGGACAAGGTCTTCCGCGTCTCGCCCTTCAATGGCGTGGAAGGCACCTACGGGTTGCGTGCCTCGCCGCCCGGCGAGACGGTAGCGGTGGGTGTGTCTTTGACGACAGCGGAAGGCCCGCTGCTCAAGGCATGGTTCCGGGGAGCGCGCCGCCCCCTCACCTCCATAGGCCTGCTCGCCATCTTCGCCCGCCTGCCGTTCCAGTCCCTCAAGGTCATCGGCGGCATCCACTGGGAGGCCTTGAAACTTTGGCTGAAGGGCCTCAATCTGCAATCGCCTTCGTGAACGAAGGGACATCGAGGCGGGTGGGGAACCATGAGTGAGGGCATTCTCGGCAATCTCATTTTGGCGGCAGCACGTCGGCTGCTGCCCAAGGACTACAAGGGCTCACTGGAACTCACGCTGCCGTCGGGGCGGAGTGTGCTGCTCGGTGAAAAAGGCTCGGGCCTCGACGCGGATCTGCATCTCACCAACTTCAAGGTGATCTGGGCCTCCATCCGGCGCGGCCAGTTGGGCTTCTTCGAACGCTATCTCGCCGGCGATATCGAAAGCCGCGATCCCACGTCATTCTTCCGCTTCTACCTGCAGAACCGCTCCGGCCTCGACAAGGCATCCACCGGTGTCTTTTTCGCCAGCCTCTTCGACAAGATTTGGCACCGCCTGCGCGACAACACCAAGGACGGCTCGAAGGAAAACATTTCCGCCCACTACGATCTGGGCAATCAATTCTACAAGCTCTGGCTGGACGACACGATGAGCTATTCCTCCGCCGTGTTCGACGGCACGGGCAACAGCCTGGAAGCCGCCCAGCGCCGCAAGATCGAAAAGGTCCTGGAAGCCGCCGGAGCAGGACCGGGCAAATCCATCCTCGAGATCGGCTGCGGCTGGGGTGGTGTCGCCGAAGCGGTGGGCAAGGCTGGCGGCCACCTGCGCGGCATCACGCTCTCGAAAGAACAACTCGAATTTGCCCGCGAACGCATGCGCCGCGAGGGATTGGATGAGAAGGTCGATCTTGTCTTCGAGGACTACCGCGATACAAAGGGCACCTTCGACGGCATCGCCTCGGTGGAGATGATCGAGGCCGTGGGAGAAGCCCACTGGCCCGTCTACTTCAAGACCCTCTTCGACCGGCTCAAGCCTGGCGGTGCAGCGGCGATCCAGGGCATCACCATCGCCGAAGAGAACTTCGACGCCTACAAGAACGGCGTCGATTTCATCCAGCGCTACATCTTCCCCGGTGGCATGTTGCTGACCAAGGAGATCATCCGCGAGCAGACGCGCAAGGCCGGATTGATCTTCGAAAAGATGGAATGCTTTGGCCTCTCCTATGCGCGTACCCTGAAAATGTGGCACGACCGCTTCGAGGAGGCCTGGCCGCGCATCGAACCGCTCGGCTTCGACGAGCGCTTCCGCAAGCTCTGGAAACTCTATCTCTGCTACTGCGAGGCGGGCTTCACGGAAGGCATCATTGACGTCGGCATCTACAAGCTCCGCAAACCTGCCTGATCAGGTGAGGGCCTGCAGCCCCCACAGCAATAGCGCGTAACGCAGTGCCTTGCCCGTTCCCACCAGCAGCGCAAAGGGAAGGAACGGCACGCGCATCAGGCCGGCCGCGAGCGTCAGCGGATCGCCCAGCACCGGGACCCAGGCGAGCAGCAGTGTCCACACACCGTAGCGGCCCGCGATTTCCTGCGCCCGCGCCAGTTTTTCCTTGGACACCGGAAACCAGCGCGCTTCCGAAAAACGCTCCACATGGCGGCCGATCCACCAGTTGACGATGGAACCCGCCGTGTTGGCGAGCGCTGCCACGGCGAAAAGGGAGTAGGCGGCGTCAGGCCATTCCGCTGCCGTCGCTACAAACGTCGCCTCCGACGTGCCGGGCAGCAAAGTGGCCGATAGGAAGGCGGAAGCCGCCAGGGCAAGATGGGCAATGAATTCTGGCACGTCCTGTCATCGCTTGAGCACGGCGCGCCGGATGAGCGCGAAGTACAAGCGATAGGGCAGCAGGCGGGCCAGCTTCAAGATGACAACAAAGCGCGCCGGGAAAGCGATCTCAAAGCGCCCGCTGGCGAGGCCGGCGATGCTCCGCCGGGCCGCCTCCGGCGCCTCCATGAGGAAGGGCATCTCGAAATCATTCTGCGCGGTGAGGGGTGTCCGAACGAAGCCCGGGTTGATGACGCTCACCGTGATGCCGTCGGCCTCCAGTTCAGGCTTGAGACTTTCGGCAAGGTTGATGAGCGCGGCCTTGGTTGGCCCATAGGCCGCCGCCTTCGGAAGCCCCCGATAGCCCGCAACAGAGGCAATCCACGCCACATGGCCTTTGCGCCGCCCCCTGAAAACGGGCAGCACCGCGGAAAGCACATTGATGACGCCCATGTAATTGGTATCGACCATCCTGCGGAAGGGATCGGGAGAGAAGGTGTCGAGTGCGACCGGCCGGTATGTGCCGGCACCTGCGACGACAAGATCAACCGCACCCAACTCCTGCTCGATCCGCGCAAGCACCTCGCTGAGTTGCTGCGCATCCGTCACATCGGCGGGATAGGCGCGCAGGTTGGGCTGGGCTTTGGACATCTCATCAAGGGCGGATCGTGTGCGGGCGGTGATGGCCACGGTGACGCCGCTGTCCGCAAGTTGCCGGGCCATCTCCGCCCCGATGCCGGAGGATGCTCCCGTGATCCACGCCACCTGCCAGGGCAGGGACATGGTTCAGATGCCGACGAAAGGCTGCGCCAGCCGCGCCCAGAAGGACTTGAACCGGGTCGGCGCTTCCGTTGCGACAACGCAGATGCATTCCACATCCGAATCCACGTGGGGGGCGTGTTCCGTCTCCGTGTCGAGGTCCGCCACATCTCCCACACCATAGCGCCCGGTGTGATCGGAATAGGAGCCCTTGAGGATGAGCGTCAGTTCTTCGCCGCCATGGCCATGGTCAGGCAGCGCCTTCCCCGGTGCAATGCGCAGGAGTTGCAGCCGTGTCCGTGCACCGGGCGTCAGCGGCACATCGAACTTTGCGATGCCCGGCGCCTTGGTCTTCCATTTGAGGTTGGACAGCGACGTGCCGTTGATGAGATTGCACAGCGGTGCCGGCACCTCGCCCACGGTCGCGGCGCGCGTCGGACGGCTTGCCCGCACCACACCGTCGAGGCTGGCAAGGGTGGCGGCGCGGCAGGTGTCGCTCACGCCGCTGGCATCGAGGTCTTCCAGCGCCAGTCCGCCAAGGCTCTCGGCCACGCGGATGGCGGCCCGGCATTCGGGGCACATGGCCGCATGGGCGGCCACGATCACGCTGTGCGCCTCGCCCAGCGTTCCCGCCGCATAACCCATGAGCGTCGCATCATCGAGGTGATGGGTGATGGTCACGTCAGTGTCTCCAGTATCTTCTTGAGCCTGCGGTAGGCCAGCCGCATGCGGCTCTTCACGGTGCCGAGCGGAATGTGGAGCCGCGCCGCGATTTCACTTTGCGGCAGGTCTTCCACGTAGCTGAGCACCAAAAGCTCGCGTTGTTCAGGCGGAATCTGTGCCAGCGCCTTGGCCACGGCGCTGTCTTCCTGGACGCGGCGCAAGGCCTCGTCCTGTCCCGGTTCATCGCTGGCGACGTCGTAGTCGTCGAGGTCGGTGAACTGGCTGCTGCGCTCGCGGCGAAGCCGGTCGATACGCAGGTTGCGGGCGATGGTAAAGATCCAGGTGGCAACCGAACCGCGGTCTGCTGCATACAGCATGGCCTTCGACCACACCGCGATCATGGTTTCCTGCACCAGGTCTTCGGCCTGCTCGGCCGAGGCACCCTTGCGCATCATGAAACTTTTTACCCGCGGGGCAAAATGGTCGAACAGCGCTGCAAAAGCCTGCCGGTCCTTGGACGCGGCCACCTTCGCCAGCAACGCGGCATGTTCGCGGGCGGCGAAATCAGGCGATTTTCCGCTCGTCACCATGCCCAAAGCCAATGCTGTCATGTACCGTCTCTCCTGCAGGGAGATTACGGCACGGTTGCCAAAGCGGATTACTGCAGCTTGCGCTCGATTTCCTCATTGAACTCCTTCGAGAAAACCTTCTTCTTGCCTTCAAAGGCCTCGATCTGGCCCCAGATGATCCAATGGGTCTTGCTGGCCGTGAGCCGCCCCTTGGTCTCGGTGCGGACAGACCAGCGTCCGCGCTTCCGGGTTTCGGTCCAATGCGTCTCCATCTTCGCCGAAAGCGGATCGTCGGGCAGGATCGTGTAGTATTCGCGTCCCACCCCGCCGATTTCGAGGCCGTGCGACGTGACCTTCGAAGTTCCGAAATCGTCGATGATCTCCAGCCGCACCTCGCCCGTGGCGGGATCTATCGTCTTCTCGCGCTTGTGGAATGGCTTGCTGATGGTCGTCTGCTTGAGTGGCGGCGCCGATTGCGGTCCGGCGAACACGACTTCCTTCTCGTTCTTCTGCGGCTTGCGGATGGGCAGCGTCAGCGTCGAGGGTCCGGCATGGATGGTGAGTTCCGGCGCCTCCGCCACGGGCCACATCATCGGGAAGTAGGTCGTGGAAATGGAGACACGGATCTTGTGGCCCTTGGGAACCTTCCAGGCAATGTCGTCCAGCTTGATCTTCATCTTGCTGCGCTTGCCGGGTTCGAGCGGCTTTGGCGTCTCGCGGCTGGCGCTCATGCAGAGGTTCTGCAGGTGATAGGTGATCCGCGTCGTCTCGCCCGAGGGCCAGACGTCATTGAGACGGACCGCCACATGCGCCACCGGCTTGTCGGAGGTGAAATGGAGGTCGATCGACGGCTGACCGACGATCTCCATGTCTTCCGTCAATTCCGGTGAATCGAAGGTGATCGATTGCGCATCGTCATCACGCTGGTCGCCGGGAAATTCCGGTCCGAGCCAGATGATGCAGTATTCGCCCCCGTCGAAGCCACACGTTTGCCGCGACGAAATCTTCAGGTCCTTTTCCGTGCCCGGCTTGGGGGCGATGCCGCTGGCCGTGAGGTTCCAGGTGCGGTTGTCCACCGTGCCGTGGCCCCAGAAACTTTCCGCAATCCAGCGCCCGGAGATCTCCTCCGGGAACGAGCCGGGCGGGTAGGCGTCCATGAGGTAGACGCGGTAATCCGGATCGAGCGTCACGCCGGTGTTGATGTTCTTGAGATAGAAATCCCACCAGCGCAGCATTTCCTGCAAGCCCCCGATGCGCGGACCCGGCACCGCAAAATGCGGATACTTGTGCGCCCACGGCCCGATGATGGCTTTGCGAGGCACACGCATGTTGCGCATCATGCGGGGAATGGCATTGGAATAGGCGTCGTTCCACCCGCCGATCAGCAGCGTCGGAGTCTGGATCTTGTTCCAGTCCTCGCAGATGGAGCCGTGCTTCCAATAGGCGTCGCGATGCGGATGCTTCAGCCAGTCGATGAGCAGGAAAGGCTCGTGCGCAAGACGCTCCAGCCACATCTTCTTCCATCCCTTGCCCACGATCTCGGGATCGGGCGGACGCGACGAATAGGCCAGCATGGTCGCGGCCCAGCCGTGCATCTCGTTGAGGACGGTGCCGCCCTTGTAGTGCACGTCATCCTCATAGCGGTCGTCGGTGGAGCAGAGCGACACGATGGCCTTCAGGGCTGGCGGGCGGAGGGCCGCGACCTGAAGCGCATTGAAGCCGCCCCACGAAATGCCGAACATGCCGACATTGCCCGAGCACCATTTCTGCCGGGAAAGCCAGGCGATCACCTCCAGGGCATCTTCCTGTTCCTGGCGGGTGTACTCATCATCCATCAGCCCGCCGCTGTCGCCATTGCCGCGCATGTCGACGCGGACCGAGGCATAACCGTGCCCGGCAAAATAGGGGTGGGTGAGCTGGTCGCGCACGATGGTGCCGTCGCGCTTGCGGTAGGGCAGGAATTCCAGGAGCGCGGGAACCGGGTTCTTCTCGGCATCCACCGGAAGCCAGAGCCGCGCCGCCAGCTTGGTGCCGTCGGAGAGGGGAATGAACAGGTTTTCGATTTCCTTCACCTTGCGTGGGAAGGAGGAGATGACTTTGATGTCTTTGCTCATGAAAATTCCGTCTGTTGGGGCTGTTATGCCTTAAGTTCAGGGGCAACCGCAACCTGCGCCACGTCTCTGCCCGAAGCACCCTTTGAAAAGGGGCTATCCCGGCCCCGTTAGGGTTAACGGGAGCATTCCGGCGTTGCGTGCAGTTTTCATGAAAATGCAACCATTCGCGTTAGCCGCCCCGCAACCGCAGGAACGCATAAGGCTCCCCACGGCAATTTCTGAAACTGGGGAGTTTCCACATGCCAGCTGTCTGGACGAACAATCAGATCGTCAGCAATCTGCTGCGCGACGGGTCAAGCTGGAGTGGCCAGACCGTCAACTATTCGTTCTCCGCAGTGGCCCCCGCCATTTCCTTCAATGCCTGGTATGGCGAAGGCAACGGCTTCAGCCAGTTCTCCCAGGCCCAGAAGGACATGGCCGTCCTGGCGCTGAAACTGTGGGACGACCTGATCACCGTCGATTTTGTGGAGAACAACGCCGCCCCCCAGATCACGCTGCAGAACTCCACCACCAATGTCAGCTACGCGCACGCCTACATGCCGGGCGGATCGCCCGGCGGTTCCGTGTGGTTCAACCCGAACTACAATTCCACAACAGGCACGAACGACCTCGTCACACCCAAGATCGGCAGCTGGGGCGCGCTCGCCTACATGCACGAGATCGGCCACGCGCTGGGGCTTGATCATCCCGGCGAGTACAATGGTGGCAGCCCCACCTATGCCGCCAACGCGCTCTATTCGATGGACACGATCCAGTACACGATCATGTCCTATTTCGGTGCCAGCAACACCGGTGCTGACTGGATCGCGAGCGATAACCGCTCCTACTATGCGCAGACGCCGATGGTGCACGACATCCTTGCCATCCAGGCCCTCTACGGCGCCGAGACAACCACCCGCACCGGCGACACGCGCTATGGCTTCAACTCCACCGCCGACAGCGCGATCTATGATTTCACCCAGAACAAGCATCCGGTCATGACCTTGTGGGATTCGGCCGGCAATGACTGGCTGGATCTCTCTGGCTTCACCACGGCCTCGCGCATCGACCTCAATCCTGGCGCCTTCTCCGATTGCGATGCCATGACCAACAACATCGCCATCGCCTATGGCTGTGACATCGAGAATGCCGCTGGCGGCGCGGGCAATGACACCATCCTGGGCAACGCCCTCGCCAACATCCTGAACGGCAATGCAGGCAATGACACGCTGAATGGCGGCGCTGGCAATGACACGCTGACGGGCGGCACCGGAGCCGACATCCTGATCGGCGGCGATGGCAACGACATCTTCTACGCCGACATCGCCGACTTCCTGCTCCAGTTCGATGGCGGCGCGGGCTACGACATCCTCTATCTCAGCGGCACCCAGACCATCACCTACAATTATCTGGCCTACGGCATCGAGGAACTGGTCCTGACCGATTCCCCGCCGCCGCCGCCCCCGCCGCCCCCACCACCACCGCCTCCTGCGTTGGTGACGCTCAACGGAAGCAGCGCAGCGAACACGATCACTGGTGGCAGCGTCAGCGAGATCATCAACGGCCTCGACGGAAACGATACCTTGAACGGCGGAGCTGGCGACGATGTACTCAATGGCGATGCCGGCAACGATACACTGAACGGCGGTGTGGGAAACGACAGCCTCAATGGGGGCATTGGCATTGACACCGCCAACTACAGCGACGCAACAGCGGCGGTCACCGTCAGTCTCGCGATCACCACTTCGCAGGCCACAGGCAGCAGCGGCAGCGACAAGCTGAACAGCATCGAATATCTCCGGGGATCCGCCTTCCACGACACGCTGACAGGCGACGCGGTTGCCAACAAGCTGGAAGGCCTGGATGGCAACGACGTGATCAGTGGCGGTGCGGGAGCCGATACCCTTTATGGCGGCAATGGCAATGACTCACTGAACGGTGATGCCGACAACGACGTGATCTATGGTGGTGCGGGCGACGACATTCTGAACGGCGGAGCAGGAACAGACACTGCCTCGTACAGTGATGTTGCAGTCGCCGTAACGGTCGACCTGTCACTCCTCGTGTCCCAGTTCACCGGAAGTGGAAGTGATACCCTCATCGGCATCGAGAACCTGCGTGGCTCCGGATACGACGATATATTGAGCGGCAGCAGCGTCGTGAACAAGCTGGAAGGCTTGAACGGCAATGACGTCCTCAGCGGTAATGCCGGCAATGACACTATCCTCGGCGGCACAGGCAACGACACGCTCAACGGGGACGCGGACAATGACAGCTTGAACGGCGGCGCCGGCGATGACGTTCTGAACGGCGGCACCGGTATCGACACCGCAACCTATAGCGACGCCACCGCGGCCGTAACGGTGAGCCTTGCGATTTCAGTGGCCCAGGCAACGGGCGGAAGCGGCAGCGACAGGCTCTCGAACATCGAGAATCTCACTGGATCAGCCTTCAATGACACGCTGACCGGGTCATTCACCAACAACACGCTGAGCGGCCTCGCGGGCAACGACGTGCTGAACGGCGGCGACGGCATCGACACGATTCTGGGCGGAGCGGGAGATGACACCCTGAATGGCGATGCCGGAAACGACACGCTGAATGGCGGAGATGGCAACGATACGATCAACGGTGGCCTCGGCACCGATACCGTGAATTACAGCGACTCCACGGCAGCCGTGACTGTCAACCTCGCGCTGACCGTGCAGCAGGCGACCGGCGGCAGCGGCAGCGATACGCTGACAGGCATTGAGAGCATTCGGGGCTCGGCCTTTGCAGACACGCTCACGGGGTCGACCCTCTCCAACTATCTTTATGGCATGGACGGCAACGACACCCTTTCCGGTGGTGACGGCGCGGACCGCCTCATCGGCGGCAATGGAGCCGACACCCTGACGGGCGGCACGGGCGCCGACATCTTCTATTTCTACACTTTGGCCGAATCCAATCCGCAGCAATTCGACACCATCACCGATTTCACCGAAGGCGTGGACAAGATCAACCTGAGCGCCATTGATGCCATTGCGGGCGGCGTGAATGATGCTTTCACCTTTGGCGGATCGCTGCTGGTCAGCCAGTCCGGGGGGATGACGTACATCACTGCCGATACCAACGGCGACAGCCTGGTGGATTTCAAGCTCGCCCTCACGGGAAGCCACGCGCTGCACGCCACGGACTTCGTGCTCTAGGCGGGCAAGGACGGGGAAGAACAGGCTCAAGCCGCCCAGGGGCTGCACCCCAGCGCGTTTGTTGACCTTTGGCGGAGGGACAACTATCTCCCTCCCCATGTCGACCCGCCCCATCATCACCCTGCCGGACGAGAAGATCCTGCGCCAGGTTTCGAAGCCCTTTACCCAGGTGGATGCGGACGCGCGCGCGCTTTTCGACGACATGCTGGAAACGATGTACGACGCGCCCGGAATCGGACTCGCCGCCATCCAGATCGGTGTGCCGCTGCGGGCGCTGGTCGTGGACCTCGCCAAGGAAGGCGAACAGCGCACACCTCTCTTCATCGCCAATCCCGAGATCGTGGCCCAGTCGGCGGAGCTTTCGGATTACGAGGAGGGATGCCTGTCCATCCCTGATTATTATGAGATGGTGCAGCGCCCGAGGGAGGTGAAGGTGCGTTATCTCGACCGCAACAACGAGGCGATGGAACTGACCGCGGGCGGCCTGCTCGCCACCTGCCTCCAGCACGAAATCGACCATCTCAACGGCGTCCTCTTCATCGACCACATCTCCAAGCTCAAGCGCGACCGCGTCATCAAGAAATTCCAGAAGGCCGCCAAGCTGGGGAAGCTGTGAATCCCATGCGGATTGTCTTCATGGGCACACCGGATTTTGCCACCCATGCGTTGCGCGCACTGGCGGAGGCGGGCCACGAGATCGTTGCCGTCTATTCGCAGCCACCGCGCCCGGCTGGCCGTGGCTACGGGGTGAAGCCATCGCCGGTGCATGCCCTGGGTGAACAGCTGGGCATTCCTGTCCGCACGCCCGTGTCCCTGAAGGGCGCCGAGGAACAACTGGCCTTCGCCGCGCTGAAGGCAGATGCCGCGGTGGTCGTGGCCTATGGCCTGCTCTTGCCCAGGGCCGTGCTGGATGCACCGCGTTTCGGCTGCTTCAACATCCACGCCTCTCTCCTGCCGCGCTGGCGGGGCGCAGCGCCGATCCAGCGCGCCATCATGGCGGGCGATGCGGAATCGGGCGTCACCATCATGCGCATGGAAGAGGGGCTGGATACCGGCCCCATGGTGAAGATTGCCCGGGTCGCCATCACGCCGCAGACGACGGCGGCGTCACTTCACGATGAACTGGTAGAAGCGGGTGCGGCCCTCATGGTGGAGGCGCTCCGTGATCCGCAGCAGCCCGGAACCCCGCAGCCGGCCAATGGCGTGACCTATGCCCGCAAGATTGACAAGGCCGAGGCGCGGATCGACTTTGCCCGGGACTCTGCCGACGTGCGCAATCACATCCACGGGCTTTCGCCCTTTCCTGGCGCATGGACGATGATCGGACAATCCCGCGTCAAGGTCCTCAAGGCCGAGGCTGTTGCCGGCGCCGGCGAGGCGGGCACGGCGCTGGACGACAGGCTCACCATCGCCTGCGCAACCGGCGCCATCCGCTTTCTCGAGGTGCAGCGCGAAGGCAAGGGCGCCATGCCAGCGGAAGCGCTCTTGCGCGGCCTCGCCGTTCCCCCAGGCACGAGGCTGATCTGATGCCCCGCTACAAGCTCACCATAGAATACGACGGCACCGGTTTCTACGGCTGGCAGATGCAGGCCGCGCATGTGACCGTACAGGGTGTTCTGGAAGCAGCACTCTCCCACATCCATGGCCAGCACATTCTGGTGCAGGGTGCGGGCCGCACCGACACGGGCGTGCATGCACTGGAGCAGGTGGCCCACGTGGACCTGCCGAAATCATGGGACCCCTTCGTGCTCCGCAATGCCATCAACGGCAACGTGCGGCCCCATCCCGTCTGCGTGCTGGAGGCCGAGGAAGTGGCGGATGATTTCCACGCCCGCTTCTCGGCGACGAAGCGCAACTATCTCTTTCGCATCCTCAACCGCCGCGCCCCGCCCGCGCTGGACCTCAATCGCGTCTGGCATGTGCCAGTGGAGATGGATGCAGCGGCGATGCACGAAGCCGCCCAGCACCTCATCGGCAAGCACGATTTCACGACGTTCCGCGCCGCTGATTGCCAGGCCTTGTCGCCGGTGAAGACGCTCGACCGCTTCGAGGTCGCGCGCTACGGCGAGGAGATCGAAATCCGGGCCGAGGCGCGGAGCTTCCTGCACCATCAGGTGCGCTCCATGGTCGGCTCACTCAAGTATGTGGGCGAAGGCAAGTGGCCGCCGGTGAAGATGAGAAAGGCGCTGGAAGCCCGCAACCGCGCCGCCTGTGGCGTCGTGGCCCCACCGCACGGTCTCTATCTGGTGAGCGTCGGGTACGGTTAAGTCCCGCGCCAGCACCTAGACCTTGAAATAGTCGTCGAGAATCCGCCGGTACACCTTTGCCGTGGCTTTCAGTTCCTCTACCGAGATGCGCTCGTCCGTCTGGTGGATTGTCGCGTTGGTGGGGCCGAATTCCAGGACCGGGCAGTAGTCTTTCACGAAGCGCGCATCGGACGTGCCGCCGGAAGTGGAGAGCTTGGGCATGATGCCCGTTTCGCTTCTGATGGCATTCTGCACAAGGGAGACGAAGTCGCCCGGCTCGGTGATGAACACGTCAGCGCCTTCGATTGCGCGCATGTACCATGCCCCGCCCAATTCCTTGCGCACCGCCTCGATTTCCATCTGCACCAGTTCCTTGAGCGACTGGAAGCTGTGTTCGGTGGAAAAGCGGATGTTGAACTTGGCCGTGGCGCGCGACGGGATCACGTTCCCCGCCGGATTGCCCACGTCGAAACTGGTGAAGGCCAGTGTCGACGGATCGAAATGGGCATTGCCATCATCGAGCTTCCGTTGGGCCATGCGGTCAACCAGGCGCGCGAGCTTGGGCACGGGATTGTCGGCCTTGTGTGGATAGGCGGAGTGACCCTGCTTGCCATCCACCTGCACGATGAAGGAGAGCGAGCCGCGCCGCCCGATCTTGATCGTGTCGCCCAGCGCCTCGGCGCAGGACGGTTCGCCGACCAGGCAATGGTCCGGCACACTGCCGCGCGCCTTCATCCAATCCAGCACCTTCACGGTTCCGTTGATGGCCGGGCCTTCCTCATCGTTGGTGATGAGGAACGAGATCGAGCCCTTGAACGCCGGACGCTCGCGCACGAAATCCATGGCAGCGGCCGCGAAAGCGGCAACCGATCCCTTCATGTCGGTGGCGCCGCGGCCCCACACCTGGCCATCACGAATGTCGGCCGCGAAAGGCGGAGACGACCATATCGATTCGTCGCCCTGCGGCACCACGTCGGTATGTCCCGCAAAACAGAAATGTGGGCCCCCCGTGCCGATGCGGGCAAAGAGATTGTCCACATCAGGCGTGTCCTTGTCGGAGAAGGTGATGCGCTCGCAGGCAAAGCCCGACGACTGCAGCCAGCCCTGCAGCAAGGTCAGCACGCCTGCTTCATGCGGCGTGACGGAAGGGCAGCGGATCAGCTGCTGCAACATGGCGACGGGATCGTGCGGCGTATTTTTCATGGTGGGCACTTCTATCTCAAAAGCAAATGCCCGGTCCATGGGGCCGGGCATCGCAGGTGTGTGGACGCTGTCCCGGCCTAGTCCGCGATAGGGTCCGGGCCGAAGCGATTCGGGCCTTCCGTGCCGCGCAGGAAGCCGAGTTCGATAATCATCCACAGCGCGCCGATCAATGGCACCAGCATGATCAGCGACCACCAGCCCGACTTGTCGCGGTCATGCCAGCGCTTGGCATAGATGGCGAGTGACGGCCAAAGCGTGAGCAGGATGAGAATGATGAGCGGCACGGTCATCCGGCCGAAGGATTCCTGCATGGCCATGGCCTGCGCTTCCGGCGTGGCAGTGGGGTCGACCGACATCATGCTGACGCCGAAGATTGCGAACAGGATGAATTCGAGAATCCAGGTGATGACGATCATCACCAGGATGGCAAGCCAGAAGGTCTTGCGAGGGATGCGTCCGTCAAAGGACGTAAAGGTCTGAAGGTTCATGCACAGTCTCCGCTCAAGTGATTCTGAGCCCCCGGGGCCAGTATCACTTGAAAACGGCGTCTGCTCAATCCCCGGCTGTGATCAGTCCCGCAACAGTTCGTTGATAGACGTCTTGGCGCGGGTCTTCTCGTCCACCCGCTTCACGATGACGGCGCAATAGAGCGAGGGTGAGGGCGAGCCGTCGGCGAAGGGCTTCTGCGGCAGCGAGCCGGAGACCACCACCGAATAGGGCGGCACCTTGCCCATGTGCACTTCGCCCGTGGTGCGGTCCACGATCTTGGTGGACTGGCCGATGAACACGCCCATGGAGATGACCGAGCCCTCGCCTACAACGACGCCCTCGACCACTTCCGAGCGCGCCCCGATGAAGCAGTTGTCCTCGATGATCGTCGGTCCCGCCTGCATCGGTTCCAGCACGCCGCCGATGCCGACGCCGCCCGAGAGATGCACGTTCTTGCCGATCTGTGCGCACGACCCGACCGTGACCCAGGTATCGACCATGGTGCCGGTATCCACATAGGCGCCGAGGTTGACGAAGCTCGGCATGAGGATGGCGCCGGGCGCGATATAGGCCGACCTGCGCACCACGCAATTCGGCACGGCGCGGAAGCCGGCGGCACGGAATTTCTTCGCCGTCCAGCCCTCGAACTTCGAAGGCACCTTGTCCCACCACTTCGACGTGCCGGGACCGCCCTTGATCAGTTCCATGTCGTTCAGGCGGAAGGACAGCAGCACGGCCTTCTTCAGCCACTGGTTCACATGCCAGGCCTCGCCCTGCTTTTCAGCCACGCGCTGCTTGCCGCTGTCGAGCTGGTCCAGCGCGAATTCCACCGCCTTGCGGATGTTACCCTTGGTCTTGAGCGTGACATTGGCCCGGTCTTCCCAGGCCTGTTCGATGATGTCTTGTGCGTTCTTCATGAGTGGTCTCCAAACTTCAGTTCCGACAGGAAACGGGCAAGGTCGCGGGTGACGTGCTGCACCCAGGGGGAATTGGGATCGCCCTGCCAGTCCTTCACATCCGCATCATCTTCCGACACGACCAGCACCGTCTTCATGCCCAGTTCGTGGGGCACCTTGAGATTGTTGGCGATGTCTTCAAAGAATGCCGCACGCACCGGATCGACACCGTGCTCGCGCAGGAACTTGGCGTAGGGCTCGGGCGCGGGCTTGGGAATGTGATCCGAATCCACGATGTCGAACACGCCGTGAAAAGCGTCAGCCACGCCGAGCCGTTCCATGACGGCGCGCGCATGTTTTGTTGTGCCGTTGGTGTAGACAATCTTGCGCCCCGGCAACCGCTCCAGTGCGGCAAGAAGCGCCGGGTTGGCGGGCACGGAGTCGTATTCAATGTCGTGCACCCGCTCGAGGAAATCTTCCGGCGCGTGCCCATGCTCCACCATCAGCCCGCGCAGCGTCGTGCCGTGGCGCAGGAAGAGGTCGCGCTGGATGCGCTTGGCCTCGTCGAACGCCACGTTGAAATGCCGCATCACATATTCGCCCATGCGCACATGCATCTGGTCGAACAGCCGGCACGAGGCCGGATAGAGCGTGTTGTCCAGGTCGAAGACCCAGGCATTCACGTGGGAAAAGTCCGGAACCTGCGCGCTCATACGCCCGAGCGCGAAATGCGCGTGCCGACACCGTGCGGCGTGAGGAGTTCGAGCAGCACCGAATGCGGCACGCGGCCATCGAGGATGATGACGCCCTCGACGCCTGACTCGACCACCGACACGGCACTCTCGATCTTGGGGATCATGCCGCCGGTGATGGTGCCTTCCGACACAAGCTGCGGCACGTCGCCGATCTTGAGTTCGCTGATGAGTTGCTTGTTCTTGTCGAGCACGCCGGCCACATCGGTCAGGAGCAGGAGTCGCTTGGCGCCTGTCGCGGCGGCAATGGCACCCGCCGCCGTGTCGGCGTTCACGTTGTAGGTATCGCCCTCCCAGCCCACGCCCACGGGAGCAACCACGGGAATGGCATCGCTCTTCATGATGGTGTGGAGGATTTCCACGTTGACGCGCGCCGGCTCGCCCACCTGGCCAAAATCGATCTTCACCGTCTTGCCGGTAACGGGATCGGTCTTTTCCTTCACGTAGCGCTCGGCGATGAGGAGATTGCCGTCCTTGCCGGAGATGCCGATGGCGCGGCCACCGGCCTGCTGGATCGAGGCGACGATCGCCTTGTTGATGGAGCCGGCGAGAACCATCTCGACGACCGACATGGTTTCATCGTCGGTGACGCGCAGGCCCTCGCGGAACTCTGCCTTCACCGCGAGCTTGTCCAGCATCTTGTTGATCTGGGGGCCGCCGCCATGCACGACGATGGGGTTGAGGCCGCAGACCTTCAGCATGACGATGTCGCGGGCGAACATGCGGGCCAGCTCCGGGTCCACCATGGCGTGGCCGCCGTATTTCACCACGATGATCTGGTCGTCGTAACGCTGCAGGAAAGGCAACGCCTCCGAAAGGATGCGGGCCGTTTCATTGACGGTGAGTTCGGTCATGGGCGAAGTCCCGGAAGCAGAGGAAAACCGTCGCGCCTTATAGGGGATTCTGCGGCGATGGAAAGCACCAAGGCAGCACCGTCATTCCGGCGATGCCGGAGCCGGGAGCACGCTCCTCAGCGGATCAGCCCGGCAATCTCGGCGCGAAGCTCCTCGAAGCCCGTTCCCTTGTCGGAGGAGGTGACGAACAGCACAGGCAGGGCGGCGGCGCGCTTCTTGACGATGGCGAGTGTGTCCGCCGTGACCGCCGCCAGTTCCGAGGCCTTGATCTTGTCCGTTTTGGTGAGCACCAGCTGGTAGGCGACAGCCGTTTCATCCAGCATGTCGAACATCTCGCGGTCTTCCGCTTTCACGCCATGGCGTGCATCGATCAGCACGAAGACGCGGGTCAGCCCCACGCGGCCACGCAGGTAGCCCTTCAGCACGTCCTGCCACTGCTTCACCTCGGTTTTGGGCGCCTTGGCATAGCCATAGCCCGGCATGTCCACCAGCGTGATGCGGCCGTCGATGTCGAAGAAATTCAGTTCGCGTGTGCGCCCCGGTGTGTTGGAGGCGCGGGCGAGGCCGCGCACGCCGGTCAGCGCATTGATGAGCGATGACTTCCCCACGTTGGAGCGCCCGGCAAAGGCGATCTCGGTGCCCGCCAGTGGCGGCAGCTGCTCGAGCTTCGCCACGCCCAGCCGGAACGACGCCGGGGCAGAGAACAGTCTCCGCCCCTCCGTCATCTGTTCGTCCGTGTAGCGGCTCTCCGCCATGCCTCAGGCCTTCTTCTTCAGGAAGGGCAGGCTGTCGCGGATATTGCCGAAGAGATCGAGGTCTGTGCCGTTGCGCTTCATGATGAAGCTCTGCTGGATGATCGAGAGAAGGTTGCTCCACGTCCAGTAGATGACGAGACCGGCCGGCATCGAGCTCAGCATGAAAGTGAAGATGAGCGGCATCCAGTTGAACATGGAGGCCTGCACCGGATCGGCGGGTGCGGGGTTGAGGCGCATCTGCACCCACATGGTCATGCCCATGAGGATCGGCCAAACGCCCAGCATCAGCATGTGCGGCGGCGTCCACGGGATGAGGCCGAAGAGATTGAACAGGCTCGTCGGGTCCGGCGCCGAAAGATCGTGGATCCAGCCGTAGAACGGCGCGTGGCGCAAATCGATCGTCGTCAGGATCACCTTGTAGAGCGAGAAGAAGATGGGGATCTGGATGAAGATGGGGAGGCACCCGGAGAGCGGCGAAACCTTCTCCTTCTTGTACATCTCCATGATTTCCTGCTGCTGCTTCATCCGGTCTTCCGGATTTTCCTTCTTGATGCGCTCCATCTCGGGCTGCAGCTTCTTCATCTTGCTCATCGAGGCGTAGGACTTGTTGGCGAGCGGGAAGAGCACCAGCTTCACAAGCACCGTCACGAAAAGGATTGCGAGGCCGAAGTTGCCGAGGAAGCCGTTGGCGAAGTGCACGAGCTTGTACATGGGCTTGGTGAGGAAATAGAACCAGCCCCAGTCGATCATCAGGTCGAACTTGTCGATGCCGTACTTCTCGCCGATCGCATACATGCTGTTGACGATCTTGGCGCCGGCATAGATGTGGTCGGTGAGTTCGGTGGCGGCGCCGGGACCGACGGTCACGGCTTCCTTGCCGAGCCAATCCACCTGGTAGGCGTCACGCTCGCCGATCTTGAAGTGCTGGTAGGTCGAGGTGAGGGCGCGGCTCTGGTCGGGAATGAGGGCGGTCGCCCAGTACTTGTCGGTAAAGGCAACCCAGCCGCCCTTGGAGTCCTTGACGAGCTTGCCGTCTTCCTTGGCCACGTCGTGATACTTGGCTTCCGTCAGGCTGCCGTCCTGCACGCCGAGCATGCCTTCGAAGAACACATAGTAGCCGGCAACCTGCGGCGTATCCTGGCGCTGCACGCGGGCATAGGGAATGAGCGAAACGGCCGCCGCCGACTTGTTCTGGATGCCGTGCTTGATGGTGAACACGTAGGTGTCCGAGAGCGAGATGGTGCGCGTGAAGACAAGGCCCTCGCCGTTGTCCCACGACAGCGTGACAGGCGAGTCGGCCGTGAGCGCCGTGCCTGAGGAAACCGTCCACACGCTCTTCGCATCCGGCACCTTCACAGTGGAACCGGCAGGTGTCACGAAGCCCTGCTCGGCAAAATAGGCATTGGGCGTGCCAGAAGGCGAGAGCAGCGTGATGATGGGGCTCGTGAGATTGGCCTGTTCGCGATAGTCCTTGAGCTTGAGATCGTCGAGCTGCGCGCCCGTGAGATTGATCGAGCCTTCAAGCTGCGGCGTGTCGATCTTCACGCGGGACGTCGTGGCAAGCGCCTGATCGCGGGTGACGGCGTTGGCCGCGGCGGGATCACCGGGAACCTGCGCCTGCGGCTGCGCTGTCTGGCCTGCGCCCGTTTGCTGCGTTGTCTGCTGTGTCGTCTGCTGGGCCTGCTGCGCGGCCTGCTGGTTCAGCTTCGGCGTCACGAAGAAATACTGCCAGACGAAGACGATGGCCATGGACAGCACGATCGCCAGAATCAGATTCTTGCTGTCGGGCTTCATGGGGTTCTGGTTGGGGGTCATGGTCTGGTCCTGGTGTCGCCCGCATGCGGTGCGGCGTGGAGTTTGGAAACAGCGGATATAATGTCGTTCTGCAGGTCTTCAAAGCTGCGTGTGGCACTCGCCTCGCGGCCGATCAGCACATAATCGAAGCCATCGCGTGCAACGCCGGGCAGGGCGAGGCGGGCAGCTTCCTTGAGGCGGCGGCGGATGCGGTTGCGCATCACCGCATTACCGAGTTTCTTGGTGCAGGTGAATCCCACCCGCGCCGTGTCGGTGTCGTGGCGGTCGCGGGCCTGCAGCAACACACCGGCTTTTGGCACAAAACGGCCCTTCGCCGCGGACAGAAAATCCCGCCGGCGCAAGAGCCGTTTCATGAGGAACAGGATCGCTTAGGCGCTGAGGCGCTTGCGGCCACGCGCACGGCGGCGGTTGATCACCCGGCGGCCGCCCACGGTGGCCATGCGCGCACGGAAACCATGGCGGCGCTTGCGAACAAGCTTGGAAGGTTGGTAAGTGCGCTTCACGAGCAATCTCCGTAAGGTTTGCTGCCAGCCCCAACCCTTTGTTATTCAAGGTCAAACACCTGTCCGGGGCAGATCGTACTGCCCCCGGTAAGGCGGGGGATGTCAGGAATTTGAGCGGCTTATGGTCAATCCCCCGGGAAAAGTCAACGCCGGGCGGAAATTGCTCCGCTCATTGCATAACACGCCGCTTGAAGCCTTCTCAACTTCCGGTGAGGGCCTGCTGCAATGGACGGGGCTGTGGCGTATGGAGAGCGTGATGTCCATCCCCGAACCTTCTGGCCCCGAACCTTCTGGCCCCGAACCTTCCGCCGGTCACTCTCGCGCCGTGCGCCGCTGGCTTGCGCCTGCTGCGGTGGTCGGCCTGATGCTGCTGGCATACGCCCTCGGCCTCCACCACTATGTGTCGCTGGCGAGCCTGGCCGAACACCGCACCTTCCTCAAGACCTTCACCAGCGAACATGGCGCGCTGGCTCTCGCGGCCTTCGTCGTCATATACGTCTGTGCCGTTGCCCTCTCGCTGCCGGGCGCATCGCTGCTCACGATGGCAGGCGGCTTTCTCTTTGGCTGGCTGCTGGGCGGATCGGCCGCCGTGGTAGCAGCAACCCTGGGGGCGATTGCGATCTTCCTCATCGCCCGTTCTTCCTTTGGTGACGCGCTGGAACGCCGCGCCGGTCCTGCCGTGCAACGGGTGAAGCAGGGCTTCGCAGCGGATGCCTTCAACTACATGCTGTTCCTGCGGCTGGTGCCGCTGTTCCCCTTCTGGCTGGTGAACCTTGCCGCCGCACTCGCCAACGTCAGCTTGCGCGCCTTCACCTCGGCCACGGCGCTCGGCATCATTCCCGGAACCTTTGCCTTCGCGTTCCTGGGACAAGGCCTCGACAGCGTTCTGGCGGTGGAGGCCTCCTGGCAAGCCTGCGTCGCCACGGGCGCTGCCGCATCCTGTCCGCCGGAACCGAGCCTCTCCTCGCTGGTCACGCCGCAACTGCTTCTGGCCTTTTCGGCACTCGGTCTGGTAGCCTTGCTGCCTGTTGTCCTGAAACGTTGGAAAGGCCGCGTATGAAATTCGATATTGCCGTCATTGGCGCCGGTTCCGCCGGCCTCAGCGTGGCGGCGGCCGCGGCCCAGTTCGGCCAGACGGTGGTGCTCTTCGAGAAAGACACCATGGGCGGCGATTGCCTGAACACTGGTTGCGTTCCATCCAAGGCCCTGCTGGCGGCGGCCTCCGCGGCGGAAGGCCACCGCAGCAGCGACGCCTTCGGCATCGCGGGCCACGAGCCCGGCGTTGATTTCACCGCCGTCATGGCTCACGTGCAGCGTGTCATCGCAGCGATTGCACCCCATGATTCGGTCGAGCGCTTCGAAAGCCTCGGGGTGACGGTTGTACGCGCGGCCGCCAAGTTCATCGCGCCCCAGACGCTGGAAGCAGGCGGCGAAATCTATGAGGCGCGCCGCATTGTTGTGGCCACGGGCTCGCGCCCCGCCGTTCCGCCTGTCCCCGGACTGGAGGCGGTCCCTTTCTTCACCAACGAGACGATCTTCCGCAACACCACGCTGCCGAGCCATCTCATCATCATCGGTGGCGGTCCGATCGGCCTCGAGATGGCGCAAGCCCACCGCCGCCTCGGCGCACAGGTGACGGTGCTGGAGGCCGCTGAACCCTTGGGCCGTGACGATCCCGAACTGGCCGCCATCGTGCTCGACGCCCTGCGCAAGGAAGGCGTCACCATCCGCGCGCAGGCGAAGATCGAACAGGTGGACAAGACGGCAGGCGGTGTCCGCCTGACGCTGGCAGGCGACGAGCGCATTGTCGGCTCCCACCTCCTCGTCGCGGCGGGGCGGCAACCCAACATCGAAGGCCTGAACCTTGAAGCGGCGGGCATCGCTCACACCGCAAAGGGCATCACGGTCGATTCGCTCCTGCGCAGCAGCAACCGCAATGTCTATGCCGCGGGCGATGTAGCGGGCGGCCCGCAGTTCACCCATGTGGCGGGCTACCATGCCGGCAACATCATCCGCCACGTGCTGTTCCGCCTGCGTGCCCGTACCCGCTACGACGCCTTGCCCTGGGTCACCTACACAGATCCCGAACTCGCTCATGTGGGTCTCACCGAAGCGCAGGCCCGCGAACGCCACGGCAGGCGCGTCACCGTTCTCCGCCACGAGTTCGCCCAGAATGACCGTGCCCAGACCTCCCGCCATGCCCGCGGCATGGTGAAGATCGTCACGGGGCGGGGCGGACGCATTCTCGGCGCCAGCATCGTCGGACAGCAGGCAGGCGAGCAGATCGCACTCTGGGCCCTCGCCATTGCGCAGGGCCTCGGCGTTTCGGCCGTGGCCGGCACCGTGCTACCCTATCCGACGCTGGCGGAAGCCGGAAAGCGGGCTGCCATCAGCTACTACGCCGCGCTGCCGAAACGCCGCCTTACCCGTGCCCTGATTGCCATGCTGAAATGGTTTGGTTGAGGATGTGAAGGGAATGCCGGACAAGCGCCAGCAGACCGATGTGAGCGAGAGGACGCCGTTCATCACGAGCCTCTCCGGCAAGGTGTTGGCCCTGACCGTCATCTTCGTCATGCTGGGCGAAGTCCTGATCTTCCTGCCCTCCATCGCCAACTTCCGCATCCAGTGGTTCAAGTCGCGCATCTCCCAGGCGGAAATCGCCGCCCTTGCCGCCGAAGCCGCCCCCGACCGCATCCTCAACGACGACCTGCGCACCGAGATCCTCAAGGGGGCCGGCGTGTCCGCCGTCTCGCTCAAGAAGGGGGAGAAGCGCCAGCTCATGCTGCGCGACGACAGCCTGCATATGGTGGAAGAGAGCTTCGATCTCCGTCCGGGCATGTATTACAACACGGTTTTTGCGGCGCTCCAGGCCCTCGTGCGCACCGGCGACCGCACCATCGGCGTCGTCGATGTGCCGCCCAACATGTCCGGCGACCTGATCGAAATCGCATTGCACGAGCAACCCCTGTCGGAGGCCATGCGGAGCTATGCCCTGCGCGTTCTGTTGCTTTCGGTGGTGCTCTCCATCATCGTTGCCGCATCGATCTTCACCGCCCTGAGCCGCCTGCTGGTGCGGCCGATGCAACGGCTCTCTGCCAACATCACGCATTTCGCCGGAAACCCGGAAGATGCCTCGCGCATCATCTCGCCCTCGTCGCGGCGCGATGAACTGGGCGTGGCCGAACAGGAACTGCACCACATGCAGACACAGCTGCACGCCATGCTGCAGCAGAAGAGCAGGCTCGCGGCACTCGGCCTCGCCGTGAGCAAGGTGAGCCACGACTTGCGCAACATGCTGACGTCGGCCCAGCTCATTTCCGACCGCCTCGGCGAAGTGCGCGATCCGCAGGTGCAGCGCTTCGCCCCCAAGCTCATCGGCTCGCTGGACCGGGCCATCCAGTTCCTCACCCGCACCCTCACCTATGGCCAGGCCCGTGAACAGCCGCCGCAGCGCGAGCGGCTCGATCTCCGCGCTCTTTCCGCCGACGTGATCGATGCCTTCGCCTTTCTCGGCGGCAAGTCCGTGACTTATCGCAACGATGTGCCGGCAGGCACCGTGGCCGAGGCGGACCGCGAGCAGGTGACGCGCATCCTCACCAACCTGGTGCGCAACGCCGTGCAGGCGCTGGAGCAGGGCGACGGTTCCGGCACTGTGACGATTGCCGGTGAACGCCAGGGCAGCGTGGCACTGCTGCATGTGAGCGACACCGGACCCGGCATTCCGGAAGCGGTGCGCGGGCGGCTCTTCGCCGCCTTCCAGTCAGCCGCCAAGAGCGGTGGCACCGGCCTGGGCCTTGCCATTTCTGCGGAACTGGCGGAAGCCCACGGCGGCAGCCTCAAAGTGGCCCGCACCGGCCCCGGCGGCACCCATTTCACCCTCACCCTGCCGGATCCGCCGGTGCAACTGGCCGCCCGCCAGAACCGCCGCCAGCCGGTGAATTGAGCCCGCCCCAAGGCCGCGGAATTACCCGCTTGCCTTTGCCGCAATGAGCGGATATGGACACGCCGTTTCCGCAACACACCGCGTCGAAACATAAGCGCCCGTAGCTCAGCTGGATAGAGCACCAGACTACGAATCTGGGGGTCAGAGGTTCGAATCCTTTCGGGCGCGCCATTCTTTTCCATTCGCAATTCCAGGTCCTTCACGTCCGTGGCGCGGATGTGTTAGGGCCGTCTGCGCCGTTTGCGTGAGGGAATGACGGATGGTCGGGGTTGCAGGGTGGGATGTGATCGTGTGCGGCAGTTTGCACCTCGATATTGTTGTCGATGCGCCGCGCCTGCCGCGCCTTGATGAAACGGCCGTCGGCTCGTCGTGGAAGAAGGTATGCGGGGGCAAGGGCGGGAACCAGGCCGTGCAGGCCGCGCGTGCGGGCGCCCGCGCCGCGATGATCGGCCGTGTGGGCCGCGATGATTTCGGCGACATGCTGCGCGCCAACCTCGCCCGCGAATCCGTTGATACCTCCGCCATCAGTCGGGATGAGACGCAAGGCTCCGGCATGAGCGTCGCCATCGTGGAGGCGCAGGGAGAATATGGCGCGGTCATCGTCTCGGGCGCCAACCTGTCGCTGGGCGGAACAGAGGCGATGGACCAGTGGCAGGGCTTGGGCGGGGCGCGCGTGCTGGTGCTGCAGAACGAAATTCCCCACGCCACCAATCTCGCCATCGCGCGCCAGGCGCGAGAACGGGGTGCGCAGGTGGTGTTCAATGCCGCGCCTTCGCGGGCGCAGGCACGGGACCTTATGGACCTTGTGGATGTGCTGGTCGTCAACCGCGTGGAAGCCGCGGATCTCTCGGGCCTCACGGTCCACGACAGGGCCAGCGCGGAACAGGCCGCCACCCTGCTGGCCCAACAGGCCCTTGCAGTCATCGTGACACTGGGTGGCGATGGCCTCGTGATGGTGGAACGGGGCGCAGCGCCCGCGTTCATTTCCGCCCTGCCCGTCCGCGTCACCTCCGCCCATGGCGCCGGCGATTGCTTTGTGGGCACAGTGGCCGCCGAACTGGCGCGCGGTACCGCCTTGCCAGTCGCCTGCGCAACGGCCAACAGGCGGGCCGCGGCTCATGTTTCCCGCATCACATGAAGTGTACACATGCTCAAGACCCTTGATCCCGTTCTCTCTGCCGAACTTCTCTACGTCCTGATGCTCATGGGCCATGGCGATGATCTCGTCGTCTGCGACGTGAACCATCCCGCCGTCACCATCGCCAAGCACACGACTTACGGAAAGCTCATCGACATGCCCGGCTGCGATATTCCGCGCGCCCTGAAGGCCATCCTCTCGCTCATGCCGCTCGATACCTTCGTACCCGAACCCGTGATGCGCATGCGCGTCGTCGGTGATCCGGAAGCCGAGGTGCCGATCTTCGCCAAGGTGCGCGCCACGCTCGCCGCCAGCGAGGGACGCGACGTTGCCATGGGTGCCTATGACCGTTTTGATTTCTATGCCGCGGCGCGCAAATCCTTTGCCATCGTCCGCACCTCGGACCCCGGTCCCTATGGCTGCTTCATCCTGCGCAAGGGCGTGATCACGCTCTGATCGAACAAGGACCAACCCGATGCCCGATATGACCAACGACAAACCCTACGCCTATGCCGCCCGCCTCAACTCCTTCAAGATCGGGGCAGGGCAGGATGGAGCGAAACGGCCGGCCGTGTTCAATCTCCTGTCCCGTGCCGCCGCGGTGCCGGGGCTCAATGCCGTGGACCTGAACTTCCCTGACCACCTCGAAGCCGCCGACCGCCGCGAAATGAAACAGCACCTCGCAGGACTGGGCCTTGCGGTGAATGGTTTCGCCATGCGCTTCTATGGTGATCCCGGTTTCAAGCTGGGCGCCTTCACCAATCCGGAGGCGCGGTTGCGCCGCCTCGCCATCGACCAGACCAAGCGCGGCATCGACGAGATGCTGGAGCTGGGCGGCTCGCTCATGACGCTGTGGATGGGACAGGACGGTTTCGACTATTCCTTCCAGGCGGACTACGCCCGCCTCTGGGACCAGACGCTGGAAGCCGTGGCGGAGGTGGCAGACCATGTTCCGTCTTGCGACATCAGCATCGAATACAAGCCAAACGAACCGCGCAGTTTCTCGCTCATGCCCGACATCGGCACCACGATGCTGGCGATCCGCGAAGTCGCACGCGCCAATGTCGGCGTCACCATCGACTTCGCCCATGTGCTCTATGCCGATGAGATGCCGGCTTACGCCGTGGCCCTGGCGGCGCGCAGTGCCAAGCTCTTCGGCGTCCACCTCAACGACGGCTACGGCAAGCGCGACGACGGCCTGATGGTGGGAACAGTGCATCCCGTGCAGACACTGGAACTGCTCTACACCCTCGACCGGATCGGCTACGACCGCCCCATCTATTTCGACACCTTCCCCGACACGACGGGTCTCGATCCCGTGGCCGAATGCAGCGCCAATATAGCAGCTGTGGAAACCTTGCGCACCGTCGTGCGGAAACTGCGCGGCGACAACCGCCTCGCCACCGCGATTGCGGCCCAGGACGCCGTGACGAGCAACAACATCGTCCGCGCCGCGCTCTACGCGACCCCGGCATAAGACGTCTCCCGGCCGTAGCCGGGAGACGCAAGTTCAACGGTTGGGTTCAGCGGCGGTTTTCCCAGCCGCGGCGTGCGGCTTGCGCATGTCCACGGGAATCGCCGAACCAGCCGCCATGGTTGCTGCCGCCGCGGTCCTCATCGCCCGAGGAACGTCCGGACGAGCCGCTGCGGTTGCCGGAACCACCTCCGGATCCGCCGGAACGATGTTGCCAGCCCTTGCGGGCGGCGTCGGCATGCCCTTCGGAATCGCCGTACCAGCCTTGGCTGCGATCATCATCTTCGTCGAAGCGGCCACCGCCGCGCGACAGGTTGGAGAATGAGGAACCACCACCGCGATTGCCACCACGATTGCCTCCCCGGCTGTCGTCACCACCACGGTTTTCCCAGCCCTGGCGGGACGCCTGCGAGTGACCCTCGGAGTCACCAAACCATCCACCCTGGTTGCGGTCATCATCATCGCGGTTGCGGGACTGCGAGCGCTGGTCGTCGTAGTTTCCGCCGCGGCGGTCGTCCCCGGAGTTGCTGAAACGTCCTCCTTCGCGGTCGCCATAACCGCCGGAAAAACGTTCGCCGTAGCCGCCACCGGAAGCGCCGCCCTGACCGCCACCCGAGCGGTTGCCGTAGTTGCCTCGGTCGTCATCATCATTGCGGCCATAGCCACCCTGCGACCCGCCATAACCGCCCTGAGACCCGCCGTAGCCACCCTGCGAACGTCCATAGGAAGACTCGTTCTCGCCGTAGCGCGAACCCTGGCGGCCGGACGAACCGCGCGAGCCGTAATCATCGTCGCGGCGCGACTGCTGCGACCGGTTCGAATTTCCGCGATCGTCATCGTCATCGCTGACGAAGCGGCCACGCTCGTCGCGATCCTGATAGTTCCTGTTCATGATGCAATACTCCTGTGATTGCGGTGGGATGTCGCGTCCAAGAGATCAAGCGGAGGCGGCCCGTGGGACGCGAGGGCTGGTCCGCTGCCGTCAGTGCGGCGCATGCAATCGGCATCGCCGCAAACAAGGACCCGGGAGGCGGCCAGGATCCTTGTTCAAGGAAGGCGGGTGTAGTGGCTCAGCTGCCCGATTTGCCGGACGTACCCGAGGCCGCAGGTTTGCCCGACTTGTCCGTCCGCCACTTGTCGAACTCCTGCTGGAACTGCTTGCGCCGTTCGCTGCGCCACTCCTGATAGTCGTCGTCGAGCTTCGTCAGGTGGTCGTTGCGGAAATTGGCATAATCTTCGTCATAAGCCGTGAGGCGGGAGTCAGCGCGTTCAAAATGATCGTCGCCGCCATGGCGGCCCGAGCGCTGGTTGTCGTCCATGGAGTTCTGATTGCGGCCTTGGCCCTGGTAGTCGCCGCGCCCTTCGAATTGACCGTCGCCAGAGCGTCCGCCCCGGTCGCGATTCCGGTTGCCGCGAAACTCCTCCTCCTGCCGGAAGCGGTCGTCGTTGCGTGAATAACGGGAAGAATTCATCGCTGTATACTCCGTGATGCATGTTGACTGTCGAAAGTGGGGTGACTGCTTTCGCATCTTCTCCAACGCACCCTCTTCTGGGCGGTTCCTGTCGCACGGGGAATTTGAACGTATTGGAATCGGGGCGGGAAGCAGGGCCGCGCGTCTCTCAACGTGAGGCGGAATCGGTTTGTGAACACGCGTCAGGGCAGTCGCGGGAACATGTGGCCTGCACGCGCCATTAGGTTCATGACAAACGGAGTATCATCATGCCCAAAGACACCGCATTGCAGTCCTATCCGCGCCCGCCGTTTCCGCGTCAGGAGCAGGCTTATCCCGGTCTCGCCCAGCAGATGCTGCCTGTTCCCGACCATGGCGAGAAAAGTTATGTGGGCCATGGCCGGCTGGCGGGCAAGAAGGCGCTGGTGACGGGCGCCGATTCGGGCATCGGCCGCGCTGTCGCCATCGCATTTGCACGCGAAGGTGCCGATGTTGCCCTCAACTATCTTCCCGAGGAGGAGGACGACGCCCGCGAGGTGATCGGATATATCGAGGCTGTGGGCCGCAAGGCTGTGGCACTGGCTGGCGACCTCACGAGCGAGTCATTTTGCGCGCGCCTCGTCGAAGATGCCGTGCGGGAGTTGGGCGGGCTCGACATCATCGTCAACAACGCTGGCCGGCAGGTTTATCAGGAAGATCTCGCGGACATTTCGACAAGCCAGTTCGACGACACCTTCAAAGTGAATGTCTATGCGCCCTTCTGGATTATTCGCGCGGCCCTGCCGCATCTTCGCCCTGGCGCCAGCCTCATCAGCACTGCTTCGGTCAATGCGCGCGAACCCTCGGATGGCTTGATTGACTATGCCGCGAGCAAGGGTGCCATTGCCACCATGACGCTGGCCATTGCGAAGAATCTCGCCAGCAAGGGCGTGCGGGCCAACGTGGTGGCACCGGGACCCTTCTGGACCGTGCTGCAACCGAGCGGCGGACAGAGCCCGGAACGCGTGCAGCATTTTGGCGAGGATTCACCCCTGGGTCGCCCCGGACAACCGGCGGAGATTGCATCCATCTACGTTCTGCTGGCCTGCGACGAGGCGAGCTATATCACCGGCAGCTTCTTCCCCGTCACCGGGGGCAAGATCGTTTGATCCCGGCGCCTGAGCCGAGTGGCAGTATATTACCTGTGGAGCGAACATAACTGACGCAGCAACAGTGGGAGATATTTTTTATGTAATCATATCAATAAAATAAAATCTGAAAAAAATTTTCTTGCTGGCGGATTGACAATTCCAGTCAGTGAAATAGCCTCACTCTTCATGTGATCGGGCCGGACGTCCTTGAGGGCGGTTTCCAGACTGCGAATACGCAGCGTGCACCGTTCGCAGGGAGGATCGATGAAGGAACGGCTCATTGGCATTGATGCCGGCGGCACCATGACGAAGGTCGTGCTGTTCGATGTCGCGGGCAATGAACTGGCCTGTGAGCGCCAACCCAATCATGTGCTCCTGCCCCATGCAGGCTGGGTCGAGCGTGATGGCGAGGCCATGTGGACGGCGGTCTGCATCTCCCTGAAAGCCTTGCTGGAAAAGACGGGCACCGATCCCGCCGACATCATTGCAGTGACGCCCTCAGGCTATGGCGGCGGCGTCTACCTCGTGGACAAGGACGGCATCAACGTGCGGAACGGGGTGATCTCGCCCGACACGCGCGCCATTCCGGTGCTCGACAAGTGGCACGCCACGGGGGTGGCAAGGCAGATCATTCCCGAGATTGAATCCAACCTCTGGCCCGGCCAGACCTTTTCGCTGCTGGGCTGGTTCAAGGAACATGAACCCGACACGCTGCGCCGCACCGCCCATGTGTTGTCGTGCAAGGATTTCCTGCGCCTGCGCCTCTGTGGTGACGTCTCGACGGATCCGACTGACGGCGGCTGTGCCGGCATCATCAATGTCACCCGTTCGGATATCTCCCAGGACGCCTTCGCCATTGCCGGCATGAAGGAGTGGCTGCCGAAACTGGCGCCAGTCCGCAACGCCGTGGAAATCGCAGGCCGCATCACGGCGGCAGCCGCGCGCGAAACGGGCTTGAAGGAAGGAACACCCGTCTGCCGCGGCGTGTATGATGTCGTGGGCTGCGCCCTTGCAACGGGTGTGGAACGGGACAGCCAGCTGGCGGCTGTGGCCGGCACCTTCAGCATTCACTCGACACTGCACCGCAAGCCGACACTGGATCCGCTTCCGACGATCCAGACCCCCTATCCCGTGGATGGCCTCGTGCTCGCCACCATGGCCACGCCCACCTCGGCCAGCAATCTCGAATGGTTCGTCAACACATTCATGGCGGCGGAACGCAGCGCGGCGAAAGCCAAGGGCGTCAGTGTCTATGACGTCTGCAATGATCTTGTCGGCAGCACCATGGGGCGCGGCAATGACATTCTCTTCTTCCCCTTCCTGCTCGACGGCCCGCGTGGCGCGCCTGCGGGCTTCACCGGCATGACCATGTCGACCAGCATGGCCGACATGCTGCGGGCGGTTTACGAGGGCGTCGCTTGCGTGCACCGCCTCGACATGACGAACCTGCTCACCGGCCCCAGCGCCGCGAGGCCAGATGTGATCCGCTTTGCCGGCGGCCCCTCGCGCAGCGCGGTTTGGGCGCAGATGTTTACGGATTGTCTCGGCCTGCCACTGGAAATCACCAACGGCAGCGAACTTGGTGCCAAGGGCGCGGCCATGTGCGGTGCCGTGGCGGCGGGTGCCTACAGCAGCATGAGCGACGCCATGAAGGGCATGGTCAAGCTCGAACACCGCTTCACACCGGACCGCAGCAGAGGTGCCGTCCTCACTGAGAAATACAAGCGCTTCCGCGCTGCCATCGACACCAGCGTCGCGGCTTGGCGCGCCGCGCAGGAAGCGCCCCGCAGCCAAGGCGAAGCGGCATGATGGCGATCCCGGCAGGACTTTCGCGTGAAAGGAAAAGCGAAAATGAATGAGCGCAAACGCTTATTTCGCACCTGCGAAATGAACTTTTTCCTGAATTTCTACGTCCTAATTGACAAAAACGAAGAAAATAGAAAGAGTGACCGAAATTCTCGGGACGACGATTGATGCTTGATCTGACGCCGCGACAACTCCAGATCCTCGCCCTTGCCCGGAAGTCCGGCAACGTGGGCGTGGACGCGCTGTCGGCGCATTTCGATGTGACACCCCAGACCATCCGCAAGGACTTGAACGAACTCTGCGATGCCCGCCACCTCACGCGCATCCATGGCGGCGCCATGTTGTCGTCGGGCGTGGAGAACGTGGCCTACGAGTCCCGCCGCTCCCTGGCCTCGTCTGAAAAGCAGTTGATCGGCCGCCGCGCCGCGGCCCTCATTCCTGACAACACCTCGCTCTTCATCAACATCGGCACGACGACGGAAGAGGTAGCGCGCGCCCTCGTCCGCCACGAGGGCCTGCTCGTCGTCACCAACAACATCCATGTGGCTGCGATCCTCTCGCCCGTTCCCAAGATCGAGGTGATTGTCGTGGGCGGCGCCGTGCGCAAGACCGACGGCGGCATCGTGGGCGAGGCGGCCGTCGATACCATCCGCCAGTTCAAGCTCGATCATGCGGTGATGGGTGTCTCCGCAATCGACGAGCATGGCGCGCTTCTGGACTATGATTACCGTGAAGTGCGCGCCGCCCAGGCCATCATCGAAAATTCCCGCAATGTCATTCTGGTGGCGGATGCCATCAAGTTCGCCCGGTCGGCACCGGTGCGGATCGGTCATCTGAGCGACGTCAACGTCTTTGTAACCGATCAGCCTCCGCCGGAACCCGTTTCGGAACTCTGCCGCAGCAAGGGCGTGAAACTGGAAATCGCCGGCCCAGCGCAGGCCGGCCAGGGCGAGGAGGCTGCATGAGCCGCACCCGCGCCCGGCATTTTTCTGCAATCCGGAAGCACCACACCGGTGGCTTCCATTCCTCCATTTCCGTGTCGCCAAGGGGTGTGGCCAAATATGCTTGAACTGGTTGATGTCAGCAAAGTCCAGGAAGGTCAGGTCCATATCCATCCGACCAGCCTGACGCTGCAGCGGGGATCGCTCAACGTGCTCCTCGGTCCCACGCTGTCGGGCAAGACGACATTGCTGCGCCTGATGGCGGGGCTGGAGAAGCCGACCACCGGAAGCGTGCGCTTCGATGGCAAGGACGTGACCGGCGTTGCCGTACAGAAGCGCAACGTCGCCATGGTCTACCAGCAGTTCATCAACTATCCCGCCATGACGGTGTATGAGAACATCGCCTCGCCCCTGCGGGTCGCGGGTGAAGCGAGCGCGGTGATCGATACCGAAGTGAAGAAGGTGGCTGAGCTCATGCGGCTCACGCCCTTTCTCGAACGCCAGCCCCTGAGCCTCTCCGGCGGACAGCAGCAGCGCACCGCGCTGGCCCGCGCCATCGTGAAGAAGGCAAGCCTCATCCTGCTCGACGAGCCGCTCGCCAACCTCGACTACAAGCTGCGCGAGGAAATGCGCGAGGAGCTGCCCAAGATCTTCGCCGCCTCGAACTCGATCTTCGTCTATGCGACGACAGAACCTTCGGAGGCGCTTCTGCTCGGCGGAAACACCGCAACACTGCACGAAGGCCGCGTCAGCCAGTTCGGCAAGACGATTTCCGTCTACCGCAATCCGCACGACCTCGTCACCGCACGCACCTTCTCCGATCCGCCCATCAACACCCACGCAGCCGTCAAGGACGGCAAGACCTTCGTGCTGGCGGAAAAGGCCGCCGGCGGAAAGGGCAAGCCTGCGAAGATCACCTTGCCCGTGCCGCAACATCTTGCGGGCGTGGCCGATGGCCCCGTGACGCTGGGTGTGCAGCCGCATCACCTCTCGCTGGCGGAGCCCTTCGCCAAGGCACCTGCCGTCAAGGTGCGAACCCAGGTCTCGGAAATCGCAGGTTCCGAAAGCTTCGTGCACGTGCTCTTCGGCGACAAGCGCTGGGTCATGCTGGCCCATGGCGTCTGCGAACTGGAGCCGGAGACAGATATCGACATCTACCTCGACACGCGCCACCTCATGGCGTTTGGCGCGGACGGCGCGGCTTTGGCCGGCAACGCAGGCTGAGGGCAGGGACATGGCCAGAATCACGCTCGATCACATCCGCCACGCCTACGGTATCCGTCCGTCGGCCCCGCAGGATTACGCCCTCCGCGAGGTCCACCATGAATGGGCCGATGGCGGCGCCTATGCGCTGCTCGGTCCATCCGGTTGCGGCAAGACCACGCTGCTCAACATCATTTCGGGACTCGTCCGCCCCTCCGAGGGGCACATCCTGTTCGACGGCAAGGACGTGACGCAGTTGCCGACGGAAGACCGCAACATCGCGCAGGTGTTCCAGTTCCCCGTCGTCTATGACACGATGACCGTCTACGACAACCTCGCCTTCCCCTTGCGCAACCGCAAGGTTCCGGAAGACCTGGTGGCGACGCGCGTCAAGAACATCCTCGAGATGCTGGAACTCACTGACCGCGCCGACAAGAAGGCCCGGGGCCTCACTGCCGACCAGAAGCAGAAGATTTCACTGGGCCGCGGCCTCGTGCGTTCCGACGTCAACGCCATCCTCTTCGACGAACCCCTCACCGTGATCGATCCGCATCTGAAGTGGGTTCTGCGTTCGCAGTTGAAGAGCCTGCACCGCCATTCGCGTTTCACCATGGTCTACGTGACCCATGATCAGACCGAAGCCCTCACCTTTGCCGACAAGGTGGTGGTGATGTTCGAGGGTCAGATCGTGCAGATCGGCACGCCGGCCGAACTGTTCGAGAAACCCAAGCACACCTTCGTGGGCTACTTCATCGGCTCGCCCGGCATGAACGTGTTCCCCGTGGACGTCGCCGGCAGGAAGGCGAAGCTGGGCGACACGGCGATCGATTTGGGATTTGCACCGCATATTCCCGCCGGCCGCAAGACCGAACTCGGCATCCGGCCAGAGTTCATGGAGATCGGCCGCAAGGGCATTCCGCTCACCGTGCGCAAGGTCGAGGACATCGGCCGCCAGAAGATCGTGCGCGGCACGCTGGCAGGGCAGGCCGTGTCCATCGTGGTGAAGGAAGACAGTGAAATTCCGGCCGAACCCCGCGTCACCTTCCAGGACAAGGGCATCAACATCTACGCCGATTCCTGGCGTGTCGGACAGGAGGGCTGAGCATGAACAAGACCTGGAACAACAAGGCCTGGTTCATGGTACTGCCCGCCATGCTGATGGTCATGGTCTCGGCGGTCATTCCGCTGATGACCGTCGTCAACTATTCGGTGCAGGACACCTTCGGCAACAACGAGTTCTTCTGGAACGGCACGGAATGGTTCACTGAAGTGCTGAAGTCGGACCGTTTCTGGGGCGCGCTGGTGCGCAACTTCGCATTCTCCGCCACCATCCTCGCCATTGAAATCCCGCTGGGCGTCTTCATCGCCCTCAACATGCCGCGCAAGGGCATTGGCGTCTCCATCTGCCTCGTGCTCATGGCGCTGCCGCTGCTCATTCCGTGGAACGTGGTGGGCACCATCTTCCAGCTTCTCTGCCGCACCGACATCGGCCTCGTGGGCTATGCCATTGCGAGCCTCGGCATCCCCTACAGCTATGCCGCAGACCCCAAGGATGCCTGGATCACGGTGGTGGTCATGGACGTCTGGCACTGGTCGAGCCTCGTTGTGCTTCTCGCCTATGCAGGCCTCGTCTCCATTCCCGATGCCTATTACCAGGCGGCCCGCATCGACGGCGCCTCGCGCTGGTCGGTGTTCCGCTACATCCAGCTTCCCAAGATGAAGCGAGTCCTCATCATCGCCTTCCTGCTGCGCTTTATGGATAGCTTCATGATCTACACCGAACCCTTCGTGGTGACGGGCGGCGGACCAGGCACATCGACGACCTTCCTGTCGATTGACCTCGTGAAGCGCGCCATCGGCCAGTTCGACCTCGGTCCGGCGGCGGCCATGTCCATCATCTACTTCCTCATCATCTTGCTCGTGTCATGGATCTTCTACACCGTGATGACCAGCAATGACGAAACGGCCTGAGGTCACGCCATGAGCACGGATACCGCAACCCCCGCTGCCAGCAAGCCCGCCGACACGCCGCATGTGAGCCTCGCTCACACCGGTGAGAAACGGAACTGGACAAGCATCATCGTCTCCACCAGCTACATCATCTTCCTGATGATCCCGATCTATTGGCTGATTATCACCAGCCTGAAGGACAATCTGGAGATCATGACCAATTTCTCCATCGTGCCCAACACCTGGACGCTGAAGAACTACACCAACATCTTCACCGATGAATCGTGGTATTCAGGCTACATAAATTCGGCGATCTACGTGGTCATGAACACGGTGATCTCCATCGTGCTGGCGCTGCCTGCGGCCTATGCCTTCTCGCGCTACCGCTTCCTCGGCGACAAGCATGCCTTCTTCTGGTTCTTCACCAACCGCATGTCGCCGCCGGCGGTCTTCGCGCTTCCCTTCTTCCAGCTCTATTCCGCCTTCGGCCTGATCGACACGCACGTCGCCGTGGCGCTGGCCCACTGCCTCTTCAACCTGCCGCTGGCCATCTGGATCCTCGAAGGCTTCATCTCCGGCGTGCCGAAGGAGATCGACGAGACGGCCTATATCGACGGCTACAGCTTCCCGAAATTCTTCGTGAAGATCTTCGTGCCGATGATTGCCTCGGGCATCGGCGTCACGGCCTTCTTCTGCTTCATGTTCTCCTGGGTGGAACTGTTGCTCGCCCGCACGCTCACCACCACCGCCGCCAAGCCCATCGTCGCCACCATGACACGCACTGTCTCATCAACGGGCGTCGACTGGGGTCTCCTGGCGGCGGCCGGTACCCTTACCATCATCCCGGGCGCGCTCGTCATCTGGTTCGTCCGCAACTACATCGCCAAGGGCTTTGCCCTGGGCCGCGTCTGAGGAGGTCTCGCACATGGATTTCTCATGGATGGCATGGACACTCCCGACGGCGCTGTTCTTCTGCGTCATCTTCGCCATGCTGATCGGCATGGGGGTGTGGGAATATTATTCGCCGGGCGGCAATCCCCGCGTCGGCATCCTGCGCATCGAAACGACGCGCGGCGACCGGTTGTTCATATCGCTGCTGGGCGCCGCATACATTCATATCGCGTGGCTGGGGTTGACTGACCTCAGCCTGTGGTGGGCTCTTGCCTTGTCCCTTGTCTACGCCGTTGGTGTGTTCAAGTTCGTCTAGGCGGGAACCGGCGAGTGGCCCGGCGGCAACCGGACCACTCCAATAAAAATGCAATCGCAACACCGAGGAGGATCCTAATGCGAAAGCACCTTTTGACGACGAGCACTTTGCTTGCACTGGCATTGTGCGGTCCGGCATATGCCGGAATGGACGAGGCAAAGGCGTTCCTGGACCAGGAAGTCAACGGTCTCTCCGCCTTGAACCGCGCCGACCAGGAAAAGGAAATGCAGTGGTTCGTTGATGCCGCCAAGCCTTTCGCCGGCATGGACATCAAGGTCGTTTCGGAAACGATCACCACGCACTCCTATGAATCGAAGGTGCTGGCTCCGGCCTTCACCGCCATCACGGGCATCAAGGTCACCCATGACCTGCTCGGCGAAGGCGACGTCGTCGAAAAGCTGCAGACGCAGATGCAGTCCGGCGAAAACGTCTATGACGCCTACATCAACGACTCCGACCTGATCGGCACCCACTGGCGCTACCAGCAGGCCCGCAATCTGACGGAATGGATGGCAGGTACCGGCAAGGACGTGACCGACCCGATGCTGGACGTCGATGACTTCATCGGCAAGTCCTTCACCACCGCGCCGGACGGCCAGCTCTACCAGCTGCCTGACCAGCAGTTCTCGAACCTCTACTGGTTCCGCTACGACTGGTTCAACGACGAGAAGAACAAGTCCGAATTCAAGGCGAAGTACGGCTATGACCTCGGCGTGCCGGTGAACTGGTCTGCTTACGAAGACATCGCCGAGTTCTTCACCGGCCGTGAAATCGAAGGCAAGAAGGTCTTCGGCCACATGGACTACGGCAAGAAGGACCCGTCGCTCGGCTGGCGCTTCACCGATGCGTGGCTCTCCATGGCCGGCAACGGCGACAAGGGCATCCCGAACGGCCTTCCGGTCGACGAATGGGGCATCCGTGTGAACGAGAAGTCGCAGCCCGTGGGCTCTTGCGTGGCGCGTGGTGGTGACACCAACGGCCCGGCCTCGGTCTACGCCATCACGAAGTACCTGGAGTGGCTGCAGAAGTATGCTCCGCCGGAAGCGCAGGGCATGACCTTCGGCGAAGCCGGTCCGCTGCCTGCCCAGGGCAACATCGCCCAGCAGATGTTCTGGTATACCGTCTTCACCGCCGACATGGTGAAGGAAGGCATCCCGGTCGTGAACGCGGATGGCACGCCCAAGTGGCGCATGGCCCCCTCGCCCCACGGCGTGTACTGGAAGGAAGGCATGAAGCTTGGCTATCAGGACGCCGGTTCCTGGACGATCCTGAAGTCCACGCCCGACGATCGCGCCAAGGCGGCCTGGCTCTATGCCCAGTTCGTCGTGTCGAAGACCGTCGACGCCAAGAAGTCGGATGTGGGCCTGACCTTCATCCGCCAGTCGACGCTGGACCACCAGCACTTCACCGACCGTGCGCCCAAGCTCGGCGGCCTGATCGAGTTCTATCGCTCGCCGGCCCGCCTGCAGTGGTCGCCGACCGGCACCAACGTTCCTGACTATCCGAAGCTCGCGCAGCTCTGGTGGCAGAACATCGGTGACGCTTCTTCCGGCGCCAAGACGCCGCAGGAAGCCATGGACGCGCTCTGCGCCGACCAGGAAAAGGTGCTGGCACGCATCGAGAAGTCTGGCGTGCAGGGCGACAAGGGCCCAGTCCTCGGTGAGGAAAAGGACCTTGCCACCTGGAACGCGGAAGCTGTGAAGGCCGGTGGCCTTGCCCCGCAGCTGAAGATCGAGCCGGAAAAGGACAAGCCGGTCACCATCAACTACGACGAGCTGATCAAGTCCTGGCAGAAGTAAGCCAGTCCGAACAAACCAACGCCGCCCGGACGAAAGTCCGGGCGGTTCTGTTTTGAGATGGTGAAGTGAAAAGGCGGGCCTACGGTTTTCCCGCCACGCCCCGGTGGTGGAGATAGTGCTTCACCAGCGCGCCGCCCGTGAGGCGGAGGTTGTGGGCCGTAGTCTCGCCCATGCGGAAGAGGACGCCCACATAAAGCAGGTCCACGAGAAACAGCTGGCTGATGCGGCCTTCGAGGAAATCGCCGTGCAGCGGCACCACCTGTTGCGTGGCACCCCATGTGGTGAGACAGACCTGCGCCGCCTCGGCCACGTCGGAATCGAGGTCGCTGGTGATGGCGATCGTGGTCGCCCCATTCTCCCGCGCCAGCAGCAGCGTTTCCGATACCGTGAGCGTGGTGCCGGTGTGCGAGATGCCCACCACCACATCCCCGGGTGAAAGTTTTGCCGCGATGATCGTCTGCGTGTAACCATCGCGATAGCTCGCCGCGTCGAAGCCCGCCTTGAGGAACAGATGGGCCGCCTCGTCGCAGATGGCGGCACCACCGCCCACGCCGACGAAGATGATCTTGCGCGCCTTGCTCAGCGCATCGACAGCCTGTTCCAGGCGTTGCGCATCAAGCATCCGCTGCGTGCCTTCAAGCCCGGCCACCAGCAAGGACATGAGCTTGCCGCTGGTCTGGATGAGCGAGTCCCCGGCGGCGATCTCGACGGGAATATTGGCGTAGGTGCCGGGCGGCCTGCTGCCCTCCGCGACGGAGAGCTTGAGATCCGGAAAGCCTTCATAGCCCAGCGCCCGGCTGACGCGGCTGATGGTGGCTTCGCTGACACCGAGCTTGCGCCCCAGTTCCGTGATGGAGGAATCCAGTCGCGCCCCCGCATTCTCGCGCAGGAAGTCGGCCACCACGCGCTCCGACTTGCGCAAGCTGCCATAGCGTTCCTGGATGCGCTCCAGAAGCGTGCCGCGCGGCGGAACGGTAGGTTCGGAGGTGAGTTCGGTCATGGCCGGTGTCTACAGGTGATTGGATAAGACCACACTGTCACATCCGGAAAAAAGTTCCACATCAATGATCAGGCGGGGAAGGGCAGGAAGGTTTGCCGCGGGCGTGACAGAAATTTTCAAGAAACGGGGAAATATCAAGGGGATTCGAGTCCGGCATCCCCAGCCCGCACCCCTGAATGCACTCTCAACCAGATCCTTAAAGAATAAAAAACAATTTCAAAAACAATGAGATAGAATAGAATAGGCAGGTCGGGAATTCACTTGCGGCGTCCGTCCTTGCTGTCGTGAAGAAAATTTTACTCGACAGCTGCAAAAGCCGATGTTACAGACTTTCCACCGCCCATTCCTTGCCGTCAACGGGGTCTTTTACATCATGCCAGCTACAGCCAAACACGCCAACGCACCGCCCCGCGAACTTCTGGAAAAGATTTTCCGCACCGCCTACAAAATCCGCGTTTTCGAAACCGAGGGCATCAAGCTTTATCGCCAGGGCCTCATCCGCGGCTACTTCCATCCCTATCTCGGCCAGGAAGGCATCGCCACCGGCGTGTGTGCGGCCCTTGCCGAGGGTGACATCATCGCCTCCACGCACCGCGGCCACGGCCACTGCATCGCCTGGGGTGCCGACGTGAAGAAGATGGTCGCCGAACTCCTGCAGAAGGAAACCGGCTACTGCCGCGGCTACGGCGGCTCCATGCACATCGCCGACATTTCCAAGGGCAACCTCGGCGCCAATGGCATTGTCGGCGCCGGCACGCCGCTGGGCGTTGGTGCCGCTCTCGCCAACCAGATCAAGGGCAATGATGCCGTCACCGTCACCTTCTCGTCGGACGGCGGCAGCAACAACGGCACCTTCCTCGAATCCCTCAACCTCGCCGCCATATGGAACCTGTCCTACGTGCTGGTGATCGAGAACAACCACTACGCCGTCTCGACCCGCATCGAGGACTCGACCCGCGAGCCCGACCTTTACAAGCGCGGCACGGCGATCGGTGTCGAAAGCCATCAGGTCGACGGCAATGATCCGCTCGCCGTCTATGAGGTGATGCGTGATGCGGTGAAGAAATGCCGCGAAGGCAAGGGCCCCATCCTGATCGAGGCCAAGACCTTCCGCCACATGGGCCACCATGTGAACGACCCTGGCAAGTACATGCCGGAAAAGGAACTGGCTCACTACAAGGAACGTGATCCCGTGGACCGCGCCCGCAATGCCCTGAGCGAGATGTCGGGCATCGAGAAGTCGCAGATCGACGCCATCGAGGAAGAGATCCGCAAGGAATTCGAGGACGCCGTGGAATTCTCCAAGGCCAGCCGCGAGATCACGCTCGCCGAATTCCAGCAGTTCATCGACAACTACTGAGCGCAAGAGAAAGCAACGACAATGACACGCGAAATCATGTACCGCGACGCGCTCCGGGAAGCGATCGATGAAGAGATGGCAGCAAACCCGCTTGTCTTCATCATCGGCGAAGGCATCGCTGAACGCGGGGGTTCCTACAAGGTGACGGAAGGCCTGCTGACCAAGTATGGTGCCAAGCGCGTGCGCGATACACCCATCGCCGAAGCCGGCATGATTGGCGTCGGCGTGGGGGCGGCCATCGCGGGCGCCCGTCCCATCGTCGAAATCCTCTACGTCGACTTCGCCATGCTCGGCATGGACATGCTGGTGAACCAGGCCGCCAAGTTCCGCCTGATGACGGGCGGCAATGGCCGTGTGCCCTTCATCATGCGCACGCAGGGCGGCACGGGCGGCGGTGTCGCGGCCCAGCATTCGCAGAGCCTTGAAGCCCTGTTCTATCATATCCCGGGGCTGAAGGTGGTGATGCCCTCGCAGCCGGCCGACGCCAAGGGCCTGCTCAAGTATGCCCTGCGCCAGGAAGACCCCGTGATCTTCCTTGAACACAAGCACCTCTACATGACCAAGGGCCCGGTGCCCGAGGGTGAATATGTGATCGAGTTCGGCAAGGCCGACATCAAGCGTCCCGGCAACGACGTCACCCTCATCGCCTGGTCCAACATGGTGCCGCGCACGCTGGAAGCCGCAGCCAGGCTCGCCGAAGAAGGGATCGATGTTGAAGTGATCGATCCCCGCACATTGGTGCCGCTCGACAAGGAAGCGATCCTCGCCTCCGTTGCCAAGACCAACCGCGTGGTGATCGTGCAGGAGGCTGTGCGCCGCGGCGGTGTTGCCTCCGACATCGCCTCCATCATCCAGGAAGAAGCCTTCTACAGCCTCGATGCCCCCATCGAGATCGTCGCCGGCCTCAACATCCCCATCCCCTTCAATCTCGAACTGGAAAAGGCCAGCGTGCCACAGGTGCCGGACATCATGTCCGCCGTTCGCCGCACGCTCCATCTCCAGCCCCGCGCCATTGCAGCACAATAAGTCAACGCACCCTCGCAAGAATTGAGAACGATCATGTCCCTTCATGTCCTCGAGAAGCTCGCCGCCACCAATCCCGAATGTGAAATCTGGTGGGATTCCTCGCCGCTGGTTTATGCCGGCTGGAAGGAAAAGATGATCAAGGATGCCCCGCCCGAGAAGAAGCAGGCGTGGACCGAACAGCTCACGCGCCTTTTCGACGAGGACACGGTGAAGTCCAGGGGCACCATGGGTTTCCGCGGCGTCACCACCAACCCGCCGCTGTCTCTGCAGGCCATCCAGGCGAACCCCGGCTTCTGGGCCGGCGAAATCCGCAAGATCGCGGCAAAGCATGACCGGAACGACGTCGAAGGCATCTACTGGGAAACCTATCTCGACGTGGTGCGCCGTGGCGCTGACCTGATCCGCAAGGTCTATGACACATCGAAGGGCAAATACGGTTTCGTCTCGGGCCAGGTCGATCCGCGCTTCGTGACCGAAGGCGAGATCATGCTGGCCCAGGGCCTCCAACTGGCAGCGATCGCACCCAACGTCATGGTGAAGATTCCCGGCTCCAAGGAGGGCTACGAGGTGATCGAGGAGTTGACCGCGCGCGGCATCTCCACCAACAACACCACCTCCTTCACGGTTCCCCAATATGTCGCCTGCATGAACGCCGTCTCGCGCGGCCTGGAACGGGCGAAAAAGGCGGGCATTGACCTGAAGAGCTGGCGCTCGGTCATCACCCACATGTCGGCGCGCCTCGGCAACGTCGGCGATCTCAAGGCCCAGGCCGATGCACGCGGCATCGCGCTCTCGCCCGATGACATCCTCCACGGCGAGATGGCCGTGATGAAGCGCGCCTATTTCCACGGCAAGAACACCGGCCACCCCAGCAAGATGCTGCAGTGTTCCATGCGCGTCACCGATGCCGGACCCGGCGGCAAGGCTTCGTCCGGGCACATCTCGCAAATTGCCGGTGGCGACTTCGTCTACACCTGTCCGCCCGGATACATCGCCCAGCTGATGCAGGCGGAAGACAGGCTGCCCGTCTTCGATGCCAATGCCATCAATGAGGAAGCGCCGAAGGAAGTGATCGCCAAGCTGATGCGCATTCCCTATTTCCGCCAGGCCTACGAGTTCGACGGCATGAAGCCCGAGGAATTCTCGCGCTTCGGCGCCTTTGCTGCCACGGCGACGGAGTTCGCCGGTGCCACGCGCAAGACCGTGGATTTCGTGGCCCAGGCCGTCGAAGCCAGCCAGCAAGCCGCCTGAGGAGAACGCAGACCATGGCTCGCCCCATTCTGATGCCGCAGGTCGGACAGGACCTGACTGAAGGCAAGCTCGTCACCCTCAAGGTCAAGGTGGGCGACAAGGTGAAGAAGGGCGACATTGTCGCCGAGGTGGAATCCGAAAAGGCCACGTTTGACGTGGAGAGCTTCGAAACCGGAACGATACTCGAGATCCGTCACAGGGAAGGCGACACGGCGACCGTCTTGCAGCCGCTCATGCTGGTGGGTGACGAAGGTGAAAAACTCGTGCTCCCCGCCACGGAAACCGTGTCAGCCGCTGCGCCAGCTTCCGCATCGATGAACGTGTCCGCCGCCGGGTCCTCGGGGGTCTCCCTGCCCGCAGGACCTGGCGCGGGCCGTTCATCGCCCTTGGCCCGCAGGCTTGCCAGCGAGGCGGGCCTGGATATTCGCCAGATTCCGGGAACGGGGCCCGGTGGCGCGGTCGTCATGAAGGACGTCGAATCCTATCGCCACACCGCACCGGGCGAAGCGAGGGTGCTGAATTTCCCGTCCACCACAGCCTCTGCTGCTGGCGGTGCCCAAGGCATCAAGTCGCTGCAGCCGGGGCAAGGCGACCCCGTTCTGTTCATCCACGGTTTCGGGGCGGACCTGTCGTCGTGGCGGCCTTTCGTGCTGCTGATGAACGTGAAGAACCCGCTTCTCGCATTGGACCTGCCCGGACATGGCATCAGCCAGGCCGCAACGGCATCGAGTTTTGACGGCATCGTGAGCCATGTGCGCGGCCAACTGGAAGCGGCGGGACTGACGCGGCTTCATCTCATCGGCCATTCGCTGGGAGCAGCGGTCGCAACGGAACTTGCGGGTGGCGGCACACTGGACGTGCGTTCGCTCACGCTCATGTCACCGGCGGGCCTCGGACCCAAGGTGAACGGGGATTTTGTGGAAGGCTTTCTGTCGGCCCAAATGGAAGCGCCGTTGCGCGCCTGGCTCGACGTGCTGGTTCACGATGCGGCCAAGCTGCCGGGCGCACTTCTCCGGGCCACGCTCGCGGGCCGCGACGGCACAAGCCTCGCCGCCCAGCAGGCCCGGATTGCTGCCGCCGTCTTCGCAGGCTCCACGCAGCTGTTTTCCATCCGCCATGCGCTGCAGCGCTACGAGGGACCGGTTCGCATGATCGTCGGCATGAACGACCACATCATCCCGCCGGACAACGCTGTTGCGCTGCCGGCCCATGTCGCAGTGCACCGCCTGCCCCAGGTTGGCCATCTGCCGCAGTTGGAGGCTGCCCCCCTTGTTGCGCGCCTGGCCAGCGAAAACATCCGCAGCGCCGGGTGATCCCGTTGCGGGTCCGCGTGCCACTCGCTATGTCCCTCCGCGATGAAAGGCACTGACGGAATGGCAATGCGCGGCACCCTGATCTTCGATCTCGACGGGACGCTGGTGGACAGTGCGGGCGACATCGCGGGCTCGCTCGACACCTTGATGCAGGAGCAGGGGCTTGCTCCCTTCGGTCTCGAACAGGGCCGCAAGCTCATCGGCCACGGCATCGCCAATCTTGTGAGGGGTGCCCTCAAGCTGCGTGGCGTGACGGATATTGAGGAGGCCGCTCCCAAGCTCACCGCCCGCTTTACCGAAATCTACGGCGCGCGCCTCACCCGCATCACAAGACCCTACCAGGGTGTAGAGGACACGCTCGCGCATCTTGCCCACGAGGGCTGGCGCATGGGCATCTGCACCAACAAGCGCGAGGCCTTCGCCCGGCAGATCGTGGTGGATTTGAAGCTCACACCCTTCATCGCCTTCACCAGCGGCCCCGACACCTTCAATGTCGCCAAGCCCGACCCGCGCCAGTTGCTTGAAACCGCGAAGGCCGTGAATGGCGGCTCGCCGTTGGTCTTTGTGGGCGACTCGGAGGTGGACGTGGAGACGGCCAAGGCCGCCGGCTGCCCGGTCATCGCCATGGCCTACGGTTACACAAAAATTCCCTTGGCCGACCTGGCGCCCGACGCCATTCTTGGAAACTTTCCCGAAATCCCGGCGGCGCTCGGCCGCATTCTCGCCCTAGCCTGAGGACACGTCATGCCGCTTCGCCTCTCCCTCAACGTCAATCCGCTGGTCAATCGCTTCGCCGATGTGGACGACCTCTGCGATACCATCGCCCAGAAGATCCGGGCGGGTTACATCCAGCTCAATCCCGAATTCCTCAACCCGTCATGGCCCTCGGCGGTGATTGCCAAGCGTGAGCGCCAGTTTCGCGCCGCCTTCGCCCGCAACGCCATGCGCGCCACCTCGGTGATGACCTCCACCTATACGCGCCTGAACCACATGGGCCATCCGGACCCGGACGTGCGCCGCTACTACGTGAACTGGTTCAAGACGCTGGCCGACATCGCGGGTGCCATCGGGGCCGACTCCATGGGCTCGCAGTTCGCCATCTTCACGCAGAAGGACTACAACGACCCCAAGCGCCGCGAGGAACTGATCGACATCGTCATTGATTGCTGGCGGGAGGTTGCGGAACACGCCAAGGCAGCGGGCCTCAAATACGTGTTCTGGGAGCCCATGTCCGTGGGCCGCGAATTCGGCCACACGATTGAAGAGTGCCGCCGCTTCGACAAGCGCCTCGCCGATGCGAAGCTCGCTCTTCCCTTCCGCATGATCGTCGACATCGACCACGGCGACGTGACGTCATCGAACCCCGCCGACACGGACCCCTATGCCTGGGCCGCGGCCTTCCCGGTGGAAAGTCCCATCATCCATGTGAAGCAGTCATCCATGAACAAGGGCGGTCACTGGCCCTTCACCGCCCAGCACAACAAGGATGGCCGCATCCAGCCGGCCAAGCTCATCGAGACGGTGAAGAACGCCGGCGGCACCGATACGGAAATCTGCATGGAACTCTCCTTCCGCGAACGCGAGCCCACCGACAGCACTGTCGTGGACGCCATCCGCGAGTCCGTCGCCTTCTGGGAGCCGCACATCGATACCGGGTTCAACGGGCGCTGACGGTCCGCCCGCCTTCTCCAAAACCTCATCCTTTGCAACATTGTGCGCTGCACCGGGCAAGTCCTTGATAATGTTGCGCTGCAAGAACTGACATGCGCCTCTCAGTTCTTGACAAAATCCCGTCCATGGGATTCAACTCTCCCATGGCACGGGCAACCATTGAGGATGTCGCGGCGCGCGCTGGAGTGAGCGTGGCGACGGTGGACCGTGTGCTGAATGCCCGCACCACGGTTCGGCCTCTCAATGCCAAGCGCGTCGAAGCGGCGATCCGTGCGCTCAACTATCACCCGGACCGTCTGGCCGCGCGCCTCGCCCGTGGCCGCGAATACCGCTTCTGCTTCGTGCTCCCCGAAGGCGACAACGTCTTCATGAAGGGCCTGGCCCACGAAATAGCGGCCCACACCCAGCACCTTGCCGCTGAACGGGTGGAGGCCGACGTGCGCCACACCGATGTCTTCGATGCCGCGGCGCTGGCGGCCACCCTCGACTCGATCCACGGTTATGATGGCGTCGCCGTCGTGGCCCTCGACCACCCGCGCGTGCGCGAGGCCGTGAACGGCCTGATCGCGCGCGGCACGGAAGTGGTGACGCTCGTCTCTGATGTGCCGGGTGCCGCCCGCGCCCATTTCGTCGGCATCGACAATTCTGCCGCCGGCCGCACGGCGGCAACCCTCATGGGCCGCTTCCTCGGCGGGCGAAAAGGCAAGGTCGGCCTCATCGCCGGTTCACTGGCGCTGCGCGATCATGCCGAACGCCACTTCGGCTTCGTGCAGGTGATGGGGCAGGAATACGCCGGTCTTACGCTCCTGCCCCTGAGAGAAGAGCGCGACAGCGCATCGCGCACCGGCCAGGCCACCACCGATCTTCTTGCAGCACACCGCGATCTCATCGGCCTCTATAATGTGGGCGCCGGCACCGACGGCATCGTGGCGGCCCTGCGCCGGGTCCAGCCGAAGCAGAACCTTGTCGTCATCGCCCATGAACTGAGCGACATGTCCCGCGCCGCACTGATGGACGGCACGCTCTCCGCCGTGATTGCCCAGGACCCCGGCCACGAAATCCGCAGTGCCATGCGCGTGCTCATGGCGCGCTGCGACCGTCAGCCCATCCTTGCGGCACAGGAGCGCATTTCCATCGACGTCTTCCTGCGGGACAACTTGCCATGACCCCCGCAGCCCAGAGCAAAGTGAGGCCCCATGTATCTCGGTCTTGATTTCGGCACGTCCTCGGTGAAGGGCGTCCTCATCGATGCAAAGCAGAAGATCATCGCCATCGCCTCGTCGCCCCTCAAGGTTTCCCGGCCCCATTCCGGCTGGAGCGAGCAGAACCCGGAGGACTGGTGGAAGGCCACCAACAAGGTGATCGCCCAATTGAAGGCGGCAAAGCCCAAGGCCATGGCGGCGGTGGAAGGGATCGGCCTCTCCGGCCAGCAACACGGCGCAACGCTGCTCGACAAGGACGGCAAGGTGCTGCGCCCCTGCATCCTGTGGAACGATGCACGCTCCTTTGTCGAATGTCAGGAGATCATGGCGCGGGAGCCGCGGGCCGTGCCCTTGACCGGCAACATTCCGCTCGCGGGCTACACTGCACCGAAGCTCGTCTGGGTGCAGAAGCACGAGCCGAAGGTCTTCGAGAAAGTCGCCAAGGTCCTGCTGCCCAAGGACTACATCCGCTACCGCATGACCGGCACCTACGGCTCCGACATGTCGGATTCCTCCGGCACCTACTGGCTCGATATCGCGGGCCGCAAATGGTCGGACATGCTGCTGGCTGCCTCCGGTATGCGCCGCGACCAGATGCCGGAACTGTTTGAAGGCACCGACCCGACAGGGCAGTTGACGCCCTCCGTCGCGAAAGCCTGGGGCATGCCCAAGCGCCCCGTGGTGGCGGGTGGCGGCGGCGACAATGCGGCCTCTGCCTGCGGCATCGGCGCTGTCACCGACGGCGCGGGCTTCTTCTCCATTGGCACATCCGGCGTGATGTTTGTCTCCAACGACACATTCTCCCCCAATGCCGAACGCTACGTGCACGCTTTCTGCCATGCCGTGCCCAACACCTGGCACCAGATGGGTGTCATCGTTTCGGCAACGGCAAGCCTCGAATGGCTCTCGGGCGTGCTGCAATCCCCCGCCCCGCAATTGACCAAGGCGCTGGGCACCAAGCTCAACGGGCACTCACCGGCACTCTTCCTGCCCTACCTCTCGGGCGAGAGAACGCCTGTCGGTGACGCACAAGTGCGTGGCCTGATGATGGGGATCGGCCACGAGACCGACCGCAAGATCATGACCCATGCCGTACTGGACTCGATCGCATTCGCCTTCCGGGACTCGCTCGTCGCCCTGCGCGCCGGTGGCGCCACCATCAACCGCCTCATGGCCGTGGGTGGCGGCACCAAGTCGGAGATATGGATGAAGATCATGGCCACGGCCATGGGCCTTCCCATCGATCTTCCGGCATCGGGTGAAGTGGGCGGCGCTTTTGGTGCGGCCCGCATGGGACTTGTCGCGGCAACGGGCGAAGACTTCCGCAAGGTCTTCACAAGGCCGAAGACGGCGAAGACCTTCACGCCGGAAAAATCCGCAACCGCAGCCTATGACGACCACTACCATCGCTACACGCAAATTTATCCTGCCATCAAGGAGATCAGGCTCACATGACATTCTTCAGCGCGAAGAAGGCAAAATTCGAAGGCCCCAAATCGAAGGCCGACCTGGCCTTCCGTCACTATGAAAAGAACAGGAAGGTGATGGGCAAGACCATGGCGGAGCACCTGCGCTTTGCCATGTGCTGGTGGCACACCACCTGCTGGCCGGGCAGCGATCCCTTCGGCGGCGATACGTTCCTGCGCCCGTGGCACCACAGCGCCGATGAAATGGCGGCCGCACGCCAGAAGGCCGATGTGATGTTCGAAGCGATGGACCTCTCCTCCATCGACCTCTTCTGCTTCCACGACCGCGACATCGCCCCGGAAGGCAACTCGCTGAAGGAAAGCAATGCCAACGTCACGGCCATTGCCAACTACATCGAGAAGAAGATGGCCAAGGGCAAGAAGAAGCTGCTCTGGGGCACGGCCAACATGTTCTCCAACCGCCGCTTCATGGCCGGTGCCGCCACCAATCCGGATCCCGATGTGTTTGCCTATTGTGCCGCGCAGGTAAAGCACTGCATGGACGTGACCAAGGGCCTGGGCGGCGCCAACTACGTGATGTGGGGCGGCCGCGAAGGCTACGAGACGCTGCTCAACACCAACATCGGCCATGAACTGGAAGCGGCCAAGCGCATGCTGGCGCTGGTGATCGAGTACAAGCACAAGATCGGCTTCAAGGGCCCGATCCTGATCGAACCCAAGCCGCAGGAGCCGACCAAGCACCAGTACGACTACGACGTCGCCACTGTCTATTCGCTCATCTCGTCGCTTGGCGCGCAGAAGGACGTGAAGGTCAACATCGAGCAGAACCATGCCATCCTCGCGGGCCACACCTTCGAGCATGAAATCGCGCTCGCATCAGCGCTGGGCATCTTCGGCTCCATCGACCTGAACCGCGGCGACTATCAGTCCGGCTGGGACACCGACCAGTTCATTGTCGACGTGCCGGAATTGACCGTTGCCATGTATGAAATCCTCAAGGCCGGCGGCTTCACCACGGGCGGCATGAACTTCGACGCCAAGATCCGCCGCCAGTCCATCGACCCGGACGACATCATCCACGCCCATGTGGGCTCCATGGATGCCTGCGCCAAGGCGCTGCTCAACGCCGCCGACATGATGGAGGATGCCAAGCTGCAGACCATCGTCGACGAACGCTACAGCGGCTGGAAAACGGCGCAGAACAAGGCCATGCTCGCGGGCAAGGAGAGCCTCGAACAGATCGCCGCCCGCGTGGAAAAGAAGAACATCAACCCGCAGCCCCGGTCCGGGCAGCAGGAACGCCTCGAAAATCTCATCAACCGCTATTGCTGAACGCCTCGGGAGGACACAACATCATGGCAACAGACATCAAGGGACCGGGCATTTTCCTGGCGCAATTCGCAGGCGATGCGGCCCCGTTCAACTCTTTTGACTCGATCACCAAGTGGGCGGGCTCGCTCGGTTACAAGGGCGTGCAGATTCCCTCGTGGGATGGCCGCATGATCGATCTGAAGAAGGCGGCGGAATCCAAGACCTACTGCGATGAACTGAAGGGCATCGCCAGGAAGAATGGCGTGGAGATCACCGAACTCTCCACCCACTTGCAGGGCCACCTCGTTGCCATTCACCCGGCCTACGACGAAGCGGTGGATGCCTTTGCGCCGCCGCAGGTGCATGGCAATCCGAAGGCCCGTCAGGCCTGGGCCTGCGAGCAGGTGAAGCTCGCCGCCAAGGCGTCGAAGAACATGGGGCTCCATCGTCACGTTTCGTTCTCCGGCGCGCTGGCCTGGCCCTTCCTCTATCCATGGCCGCCGCGTGCGCCGGGCGTTGTCGAGGAAGCTTTCAAGGAACTGGGCAAGCGCTGGACGCCGCTGCTCGATGCCATGAAGGACAATGGCGTGAAGGTCGGTTTCGAACTGCATCCTGGCGAAGACACCTTCGATGGCGAGACCTTCGAAATGTTCCTCGCCGAAACCGGCAACCATGAAAGCTGCGGCATCAACTACGATCCCTCGCATTTCCTCCTGCAGCAGATGGACTATGTTGAGTTCATCCACATCTACCACGAGCGCATCTTCGCCTTCCATGTGAAGGACGCGGAATTCAACCCGAACGGCAAGCAGGGCGTCTATTCCGGCTTCCAGAATTGGACGAAACGCGCCGGCCGCTTCCGCTCGCTGGGCGATGGACAGGTGGATTTCTCCTCCATCTTCTCGGCGCTGGCACAGCACAACTACGACCACTGGGCCGTGCTGGAATGGGAATGTTGCCTGAAGGACGCGAGCCAAGGTGCCAGGGAAGGTGCCCCCTTCATCGAAAGCCACATCATCAAGACCACGGCGAAGGCCTTCGACGACTTCGCCGCCGGCAACAAGGACACCGGCAAGGCGCGCCGCATGCTCGGGCTGGAATAGGAGGACGGCACCATGGTCACAGGCACACGCGAAAAGAAAACGGGCCGCATCCGGCTCGGCATGGTGGGGGGCGGGCAGGGAGCGTTCATCGGCGCCGTGCACCGTCTCGCCGCGCGCATGGACGACGAATATGAATTCGTCGCAGGCGCACTCTCCGCTGATCCGAAAAAGGCCGCCGCCTCCGCCGCGGATCTCGGACTGGACCCGTCGCGGAGCTATGGCTCCTTCGAGGAGATGGCCAAGGCCGAAGCAAAACGCGCCGACGGCATCGAGGCCGTGGCCATCGTCACGCCGAACCATGTGCACGTTCCGGCGGCGAAGGCTTTCATCAACGCGGGCATCCATGTGATCTGCGACAAGCCTTTGGCGCTCTCGCTCAAGGAAGCAAAGAGCCTCGAGGCACTGCTGGCGAAGAGGAAGGATGTGATTTTCGCCCTCACCCACAACTACTCCGGCTATCCCATGATCCGTCAGGCCAAGGCCATGGTGGCCGCGGGCGAACTGGGCGACATTCGCCTCGTGCAGGGCGAATACCCGCAGGACTGGCTGACGACCGCTCTCGAAAAGACCGGGCAGAAGCAGGCGGCCTGGCGTACCGATCCCAAGCGCTCCGGTGCTGGCGGTTGCGTCGGCGACATCGGCACGCACACCTATCAGCTGATGTGCGATGTCTCGGGCCTCGCGGGCGCGGAACTCGCCGCTGATCTGACCAGCTTCGTCAAGGGCCGCGCGCTCGACGACAACGCCAACGTGATGCTGCGTTTCAAGGCCAAGGACGGCACATCCGCCAAGGGCATGCTCTGGGCGAGCCAGGTGGCACCCGGCAACGAGAACGGCCTCAAGATCCGCGTCTATGGAACCAAGGGCGGGCTGGAATGGTCGCAGGAAAATCCCAACCTCCTGTGGTACACGCCCTTCGGTGAACCGAAGCGGCTTATCACCCGGGGCGGCGCAGGCTCCGGTCCCGCCGCAGGCCGCGTGACGCGCGTGCCGCCGGGACATCCCGAAGGCTATCTGGAGGGCTTCGCCAACCTTTACACCGAGGTTGCCCGCGCCATCAAAGCTGCCCGCGCCGGAAAGAAGGCGGACAAGGACGTGACCTTCCCCGGCATCGCCGACGGCATCGCCGGCATGGCCTTCATCGAGGCCTGCGTGAAATCCTCCAAAGCCAACGGCAGGTGGACGAAGCTGTAAACCAGTCCTGCGCCCTTCGGCCTCTTTCGCTCCGCCCCGTACTGTGGTTTGAGAGCGCCCAGAGGCACAAGGGGGCGTTCTTACATGGCTGACATCATCGTCATCGGCGCGGGCCACAATGGTCTGGTGTGCGCCTATTACCTGGCGCGCGCCGGCCATGCGGTCACGGTGCTGGAGAAGCGCGACGTGGTGGGCGGTGCCGCCGTCACCGAGGAGTTCCACCCCGGCTTCCGCAATTCCGTGGCCGCCTACACGGTTTCGCTGCTCAATCCGAAGGTGATTGCCGACATGGACCTGCCGCGCCATGGCCTGACCGTGGTGGAGCGCGAAATATCCAACTTCCTGCCGCTGAACGATCGTGAATACCTCAAGGTGGGCGGCGGCAAGACAAAGTCGGAAGTGGCGAAATTTTCTGCACGGGACGCAGACCGCCTCGATGCCTATGGCGAACACCTGGATGTGGTGGCGGACCTGCTGCGCGATCTGGTGCTGGAAACGCCGCCCAATGCGGTTTCAGGCCGCGGCCTTCTCGCCGTGCTGCCGCAACTCTTCAAGGCCGGCACGCTGGGCCGTCGCATCGCCAGGCTTCCTGCCGCCATGCAGCAGCAAGTGCTCAATCTCTTCACCCAGTCGGCGGGCGATTATCTCGACCAGTGGTTCGAGAGCGCTCCCATCAAGGCGGCCTATGGCTTTGATGGCATCGTCGGCAACTATGCCTCTCCCTACGCGGCAGGCTCGGCCTACGTGCTGTTGCATCACGTCTTCGGCGAGGTGAATGGCAAGAAGGGCGCCTGGGGTCATGCCATCGGCGGCATGGGCGCGATCACGCAAGCCATGGCCCGCGCCTGTAGCGAGGCGGGCGTCACCATCCGCACCGGAACCGGCGTGAAGCGCGTACTCACCGACAAATTTGGCGTGACGGGCGTCGAGACCAGCAGCGGCGAGGTCATCAAGGCCGGCGCCGTCGTCTCCAACCTCAATCCGAAATTGCTCTTTACACGGATGATCGAGCAGGGCGTCCTGCCCCAGCCCTTTTCCCGGCGCATGGAAAGCTGGAAGTGCGGTTCCGGCACCTTTCGCATGAACGTGGCACTGTCGGAGCTTCCGGGCTTCACCTGTCTCCCGGGAAAGACGCGCGCCGAACATCACACCGCCGGCATCATCATTGCGCCGAGCCTCGCCTACATGGAAGACGCGTGGATGGATGCGCGCCGCGACGGCTGGTCGAAACAGCCCATCGTGGAAATCCTCATTCCCTCAACGCTTGATGAGACACTCGCCCCCAAGGGCGCCCATGTCGCCAGCCTGTTCTGCCAGCACGTCGCACCCACATTGCCTGACGGCAAATCATGGGATGACCATCGTGAGGAAGTTGCGGACCTGATGATCGCGACGGTGGACAGGTTTGCGCCCGGTTTCAAGAAATCCGTCATTGCCCGCCAGATCAATTCCCCGCTCGATCTCGAGCGCACCTTTGGTTTGGTCGGGGGCGACATCTTCCACGGTGCCCTGGGTCTCGACCAGTTGTTCTCCGCCCGCCCCATGCTGGGCTATGCCGACTACCGCACCCCGGTGAAGGGGCTCTATCAATGCGGCTCGGGCACCCATCCCGGCGGCGGCGTCACCGGCGCCCCCGGACACAATGCGGCCCGCGAGATGTTGCGCGATTTGAGGTGAACCTGCGGCATGGTGCAGGGCCTAGTGGCCTGCGTCTCCCGCCGCTTTCTGCACTTTCTTCTTGATGTGGCGGGCCGTCAGCCACACCGCGAGGATCACCAGGGGAATGGAGAAGAACTGGAACAGCTTCTCGTCGAAGGACACGAACTTTCCGGCACCTTCGATCAGCTTTCCCACGATGCCGATCACGTAGTAGCTGATCGCCGCAACCGACAGGCCCTCCACCGTCTCCTGCAGCATGAGCTGTAGCCGCGCCCGCTTTTCCATGGATTGCAGCAGCGACTGGTTCTGTCCTTCCAGTGCGATGTCGACGCGCGTGCGCAACAGGTTGCTGGCCCGTTCGCAGCGCTGCGCCAATCCGGCGATGCGGGATTCAACCGCGGCACAGGTGGCAATCGCCGGCATGAAGCGCCGCTCAAGGAACACGCCCAGGCGCTGATGGTTCTGCACCCGCTCCTCGCCCAGTTCCGCCAGGCGCTTGCTCACCAGCGCCGAATAGGCCCGCGCCGCCGCGAAGCGATAGCTCGTCTGGTCGGAGAGACTTTCAATGTCACGCGACAGGCCGATGAGCTTTTGCAGAAGGTTCGCATCCTCTGAGCGCGGATGTCCGGCCATGCCGTCGATGATGGCACTCAGATCTGTTTCGAGGCGCTTCAGCGTGCCCTGTGCGGAACGCGCCAGCGGCAGCGCCAGCAGCGCCATCATGCGGTAGGTTTCGATCTCGTGTAGCCGCCGTGTGAGCCGTCCCAGGCGGTGCGGCGAACCGCTGCCGTCGTGGATCAGCAGCCGCGTGTAGCCATCGTCACCGATGCGGAAGTCGCTCCACACCGTCGTCTTGCCCTGGTTCACCCGCGAACAGGCGATTTCCTCGGAATCGAACAGGGCTGCAATGCGGGCCGCCGTGGGCGGCTTGTCATCCCGCCCCAGCACATGGGTGTGTATGGCGACCAGCCGATGGCCCGGGAGGCCTTCCAGCCATCCCTCCGGCAACCAGTCCACCCCCTCCGCCGCCTTTGCCGGACTGAAGGAGGTGACACTCACCCGGTAGAACTCGCCGTGGCGTTCGTACTTGAACAGTCCGTCCTTCACGACCGCGCCCACATGCAGCGCGCCCAGGTCCGGTGGCGGAATGTTCTTCATCCGGCACAGCGCCTGAATGGCGGGCAGGGGATCACCGTCGCCGGGGGCGAGCGTGAAGGCGAGGTGGCTGATGCGGGCCGGAGCAGTCACGGGAAGGCCCGGTCTGCCGTGCACCTCGTCGTTCAGCGCGTGGCGGAGGGGATGGTCGTTCATGGGCAGGCATGTAGCGCCGCCATAGGCAAGCCCGCCACCTGCAATCCGCCGCATCAGCGCTGCTCTCCGCCAATGTGCCAGCGGCGAAGCGCTTCCCTCATATTTTGAGGTGCGCGCACATATCCTCTTCCCAGCGCAACAGGAATGGCTATAAGGGCGCCCATCATTCCCACAGAAAGGTTTGGAGACTCTCCATGGCAAAAGTCCGCGTCGCAGTTAACGGGTTCGGCCGCATCGGCCGCAACATCGTCCGTGCCATCTATGAATCGGGCCGCAAGGACATCGACGTCGTGGCCGTCAACGACCTCGGTCCGGTCGAAACCAATGCCCACCTGCTGCGCTACGACTCTGTCCATGGCCGCTTCCCCCATCAGGTCACGACCAAGGGTGACTCGATCTCGATCGGCACCGACACCTTCAAGGTGACGGCGATCAAGGATCCGTCGCAGCTGCCGTGGAAGGACCTCGGCATCGACATCGCGCTGGAATGCACGGGCATCTTCACCGCCAAGGACAAGGCTTCGGCCCACCTCACCGCCGGCGCCAAGCGCGTCATCGTCTCGGCCCCCGCTGATGGCGCTGACTACACCGTCGTCTATGGCGTGAACCACCAAGGCCTGACCAAGGACCACATGGTGATCTCGAACGCCTCGTGCACCACCAACTGCCTCGCCCCCGTGGCCAAGGTGCTGAACGATGCCATCGGCATCGATCACGGCTTCATGACCACGATCCATGCCTACACCGGCGACCAGCCGACGCTCGACACCATGCACAAGGACCTCTACCGCGCCCGTGCGGCCGCCATGTCCATGATCCCGACGTCGACAGGTGCCGCCAAGGCCATCGGTCTCGTCATTCCGGAACTGAAGGGCAAGCTCGACGGCACCTCGATCCGCGTGCCGACCCCGAACGTGTCCGTCGTCGACTTCAAGTTCGTGGCCAAGAAGAAGACCACGGTTGAAGAAGTGAACGCCGCGATCAAGGCCGCCGCTGATGGCCCGCTCAAGGGCATCCTCGGTTATACCCTCGATCCGAACGTCTCGATCGACTTCAACCACAATCCCAATTCGTCCACCTTCCACATGGACCAGACCAAGGTCATCGAAGGCACGCTCGTGCGCATCCTCACCTGGTACGACAACGAGTGGGGCTTCTCCAACCGCATGGGCGACACCGCTGTCCACTTCGGCAAGCTCATCGCCTGAGCGGATCGCATACCGATCGTGAAAACCCCGGCCTTTGCGCCGGGGTTTTTCTTTGGGTGGGGGCCATCACCCACTTAACCCGCTGCTAACCATACCGAATTATCGGTTGAGGCTGGACGGAACCCTGATCATGCGGGGCGTCAGGGATGTGGCTGGGGGAGATGCGGCGAACGACACCATGCAAGCGGCTGGCGTGTGCCCTCGCCGTGCTGTGGGCCGCGCTGTGCAGTCTTGCCACCGCAGGCCATGCGGCCACATGCGGGCCCGCCACATCGCCGGGCACCGCACCGCCGTCCTGGCAGACCTATTGCTGGATCGACATGACCAGCTACAACAACACCACCGTCATGGGTGCGGGGCAGAATTTCTCCATCACCTTGTCCGATGGCTCGGTGTTCAGTTTCAAGCTCACCGGCGTTCGCACGCCCACGACGGCAGGCCTGACCGCCATTGCGCCACCCTCGTGGTCCGGCTCGGCGGTGGGCAACACGGCCTTCCTCGGCATTCCCAACAAGCCGATCCTCTACACCACCGCTGCCGGCACCATCACGCTCACCATGAGCAGCATCGTCCTCACGCCGCCACCGGGCGGTGCCACCACGGGCCTGTTCAAGGTGATCATTGCGGATGCCGAGTCGAGCAACAACGGCGAGTCCCTCACCTACACCACCAACGGCGGCAACTGGACAGTGATCGACCAGGTCGATCCCATTTCGGGCGCCATTTATCCGACGATCACCAATACCGGCTCGACTTTCACGGAAACGGGCGTGGCCGGCACGGTCGGTGCCTACATCGTCGGCACGCAAAGCCCGACGACTGTGACGGCCAAACTGGTGGCGGGTGGCCTGCAGGGCATCATGTTCGCCATCCAGTATGCCACGGTCTCGACCCGCAAGGTGATCTCCGGAAGCCGCGCCAATGCCGCCGACCAGTTTACCTACGGTGCCAAGGTCACTTCGACGGGCAGCATCTTTGCGCAGAACACGACGACCGGCAGCGGTCTCGGGCCCTTTGCGGGCTCCGTTGCCACCGTCTCCTCCAGCGTGCCAACCACCGTTTTCGAAAGCATGGCCACGGGCAGCGCCAGCGTGCTGGGGCAATATACAACCTCGCTCACCTGCACCAACGGCACCGCCGGATCGCCAACGGTGCTGCCCGTCAACCAGCCTGTCACCAGTTACAACATCGCCACCATCGCCTATGGCGACGCCATACAGTGCACTTTCACCAACACGCCTATTCCCGCAACGGTCACCATCCGCAAGACCACAGTCGGCGCCCTTGGCGTCACGACCTTCACGCAGACAAACCTCGCCTCCAACCCGCCCCCCATCAGCACGGTGACGGCGGGCGTTCCGGCCCCTGCATCGCCAGCGCCCATCACCGTGACCGCCTTCAATACCAACGTGCAGATCATTGAGGCCGTCGATCCCAATTTCACCCTGACGGCGGCAAGCTGCACCGACGCCAATGCGGCCGTCACGGGCAATCCCGCAAGTTTCGGCACATTTGCCGGCACCACCGTCACCATCCCCGCTGCCAACGTGCGCGCTGCGGCGCAGATCACCTGCAGCCTCACCAATACGGCCAATGCCCCGCGCCTCAGCCTGCAGAAGGCACTTGCCGGAACGGGACGTGTGGCCGCCGCCGACCAGTTTTCCCTGCGCGCCACAGGCTCAGGCGCGCCCGCTGCCGTCACGACCACAGGCACGGGCACGGCCATCACTTCATCGCCCGTGTCCTTTGCTGCCGTGGCCGGAAGTGCCTACACCCTGACGGAAACCATGGCCGCCGGGTCGCCGTCCGCCCTCACCAAATATCTGACCTCGGTTGCCTGCGCCAACAGCAACACCCTGGGCACCAATGTCTCGTCCCTGACCACGATCCCCGTGAGCGTGACGCCCGCACAAGGCGACGGCATCAGCTGTGTCATCACCAACAGGCCGGTGATCGCAACCGTGACCCTGGACAAGACCTCCAGCAGCGCCGGCCCCTTCACCGTGGGACAGGTGGTCGTCTATGGCTACACCATCACCAACACGGGCAACGTCAGCATTGGAAACATCACGGTTGCCGACATGCACGGAAGCCCGGCGCTGCCCATCCCGCTCGGTAGCGGCGGCATCACGGGCGAAAGCCTCGTCGTGGCGGGTCCCTTGGGTGCGGGTGCTTCCCCGGACAGCACGCCAAATGACGGCGTGTGGACAACCCTCGCCCCCGGCGCCACAGTGCATTTCACCTACTCCCACACGGTCAGTCAGGCGGAAGTCAACCACGGCTGATGGTTGGTTTTCCAATGCTACAAATGGCCCCTTGCGAACGGCGGGTTGCTCCCTGAGAGTGCGCCACCATGAAAAACCGCCCCCTCCTGATTTCCCCCTCCATTCTCGCCGCCGATTTTGCCCGGTTGGGCGAGGAAGTCCGTGCCATTGAAACGGGAGGCGCCGACTGGGTGCACATCGACGTCATGGACGGACATTTCGTCCCCAACATCTCCTTCGGCTTTCCGGTCATGCAGTCCCTGCGGCCGCTCACGAAGCTCCCCTTCGACGTTCATCTCATGATCGCCCCGGCTGATCCCTATCTGGCGCAGTTCGCGGCGGCGGGTGCCGATGTCATCACCGTCCATGCCGAGGCCGGTCCACACCTGCACCGTTCGCTGCAGGCCATCCGCGCCCTGGGCCGGAAGGCGGGCGTGTCGCTCAATCCGGGCACGCCGGTGTCTGTGCTGGAACATGTGATTGATGAACTCGACCTCATCCTGGTGATGACCGTGAACCCGGGCTTTGGCGGTCAGAGCTTCATCCCCGCCATGCTCGACAAGATACGTCAGGCCCGCGCCCTGATCGGCGGCCGCCCCATTGATCTCGAAGTTGATGGTGGCGTGACTGCGAAAAATGCCGGTGAAGTTGTCCGCGCCGGGGCCAATGTGCTGGTTGCGGGCTCTGCCGTGTTCAAGGGTGACTACGCCGCCAACATCCGCGCCATCCGTGGAGCCGCAGGAATCACGGCTTGATTTCAATGGGTTGCGCGAGGCTTGGAGGTCGCGTCACGAATTCCAACCTGAACGGCAGATAAATTTCCCCCTCAGCATCGGTTCAGGGCCGCTCCCCTAGAAAGGCACCATCAAATGCTTTTCCAGAGGGAACGGAAACCATGAACAAGATCCTGAAAATCGCCGCCGCCGCGCTGAGTATCACCATGGCCGCCGCGTTCGTTTCGACCGCCAAGGCCGATGACAGCCTCTACGGCAACGACGGTGCCGTGATCGTCCCGGCCTCCACCAGCATGTCGGAAGTCGATGCCACCGCCACCTTCCCGAGCGTGAAGCGCGGCAAGATCATCTCCTTCCAGAGCGCCAAGAAGCGCGGCTCGATCGTCATCTCCACCCGCAAGAACGAACTCTACCTCGTCCTCGGTTATGGCAAGGCGGTGATGTACCGCGTCGCCACCGCCCGCAAGGGCTTCGAATGGGCCGGCGTGCACAAGGTCTCGTCCAAGACGGAATGGCCGGACTGGCGCCCCCCGGTGGAAATGCGCGTCCGCCATCCTGAGCTTCCCGCCTACATGGCAGGTGGCCCGAAGAACCCGCTCGGTGCGCGCGCCATGTATCTGGGCTCGTCCATCTACCGCATCCACGGCACCAACGAGCCGAAGTCCATCGGCAAGGCCGCCTCTTCGGGTTGCATCCGCATGCTGAACGCCGACGTGACCGAACTCTACCAGCTGGTAAAGGTCGGCGCCGAGGTGACGGTCAACTGATCACGGACTGAACTGGCATTTCCCGCCCCCTCGTGCCAGTGAAGCAAGCTCCGGCCAGATGAACATCTGGCCGGAGTTTTTTATCTTGCCGGGGGCGGAGCGCCGTCTGCCAAAGCCTTCAGCGCCGCCGCAATGGCCTTGAACCCCTCCATCGCCGGAGCCGAATGATGCCGCGCCCGCATGTACGAATGGGCCAGCACCGGTTCCTCCCGCAGACCCACGGGCACGTTGGCGGCCTTGAGTTTCCCGGCGAAGATCACGCCGTCGTCGCGCAACGGATCATGTGCCGCCACCGTGATGTAGGTGGGCGGCAGGAAGGACACATCGCCTGCGAGGTTCGGCGCGGCCTTGGGGTCGCGCCACGCTGCACTTCCTTCGGGCCCGAGGAAGCTCTCCAGATAGAACCGCATTTCCATGCGCGTCAGGCACGGCGCATCCGCATTCCGGAGATAGGAGGGGGTATCCATGTTGGCGCCGAGCACGGGATAGATGAGCACGAGTCCCTGCAATTGTGGCAAGCTCAATTCGCTGAGCGCCATGGCGAGGGCCACCGACATCTGCCCGCCGGCGCTATCGCCCGCCGCGATCAGGTTGTCCGGATCGATGCCGTGGGCGCGGCCTTCCTGCCGGGCCCAGCGCCACACTTTGAGGGAGTCTTCGAGTTGCGCAGGGTAGGGATGTTCGGGCGCAAGGCGGTAATCGATCAGCAGCACGGCGGTGCCAGTCGCCGCGGAAAGTTCGGCGCACATGTCGTCGTGGGTGGCAGGTCCGCCCAGCACCCAGCCGCCGCCATGGCCATAGATCACGCCGGGAGAGAGTGTGGCACCCTCCGGCCTGTAGAAGCGGCAAGGCACGCCGTTGCACACGATGTCGGAGACGATGACACCAGCGGGCCGCGGCGCCTGGAAGGACTGGCAGAGCGCGTTCCACGCCGCGCGCTGCTGGTCCAGCGGCCAGCTTTCCGCACCCGGTGGCGTTGCTTCCGTCAGCTTTTTGTAGAAATGCCGCATCCCCGGATCGAGCGAGGCATGCGGATCGTCAGCAACCGGGTCATTCATGAAAAATCCTCCGTGATACGGCCTGTATCACGGAGGATCGAAGGTTCGCCAGAGTGGCGGTGCGAGGGGCTTGCTGCAGGAGGCTCAGCCGGCCCTGCGCATGCGCCGGTCTTGCGCCGGTTGATAGGCGATGCGGGCGTGATATTCGCAATAGGGTGATCCATCGCGCGGACCGTGGCCGCAGAAGCAGAAGTCTTCATGCGTCGGGTCGCCGATCGGCCATTTGCAGGTCTTGTCGGAGAGATGAAGAATGGTGATGCGGCCGTCCTTGGGAAGATCGACGAGGCGGAGCGGCTTCGGCTCCGGGAGCGGCTGCGGCCGCGGATTCATCTGGGGCGCGGCATAGGCCTTGAGAGCGGCACTGCCGGCGGTGGGCATGGACGGCGTACCCGTGGGCCGCACGCCAGGCGCGCTGGGTTCCCGCGGACCCTTGCGGGCGGCGCGCGGTGCTGCATTCCGCTGCACAGGCTGGCGGCCCGAGAGGTTGAGGCGGTGGACCTTGCCGATCACCGCATTGCGCGTGACGCCCATGCCGAGGCGGGCGGCAATCTGGCTGGCGCTCAATCCGTCGGTCCACAGTTTCTTGAGAAGTTCCACACGTTCGTCGGTCCAGGGCATCTTGTCGGTACCGGCTGCTGCTTGCACGAGTTCGCTCAAAACCTGAATCCTTCTAAGTTCGCGGGAATCTGAACCCCCACGCTGAAACCGTTACGCCTGACTTGGAACGCTACATCTCGTAGCCCGATGAGTTACTGACTACTATGCTGAGTGACTCGACCGCAACCAACCGGACTATCTTTCGCAGGGTTTTCCCCAGTTTTGGACGTTGGCCTTATGGTTAACGGGGAGTTAAGCCCCCGCTGACTCCAGCGTCCATGTGCTGTTTTGACTCAGGTGTGGATATGGGCACAATTGACCGGTGGGTAACTGCACTTTATATGTTGCCTGTTGCGCGCCGGTCTCACCGACCGGCGTTTTTCATTTGGATTGGCCGATGATCACACCTGTGCTGCCCACCTACAATCGTGCCCCCGTCTCGTTCGTGCGGGGCGAGGGTGCCCATGTCTTCACCGAAGATGGCACGGCCTACCTGGATTTCGGCGCTGGTGTTGCAGTCACCAGTTGCGGCCATGCCCATCCGCATCTGGTGAAGGCCCTCACCGAGCAGGCGCAGAAGATCTGGCATACCTCCAACATCTACCAGATGCCGGGCCAGGAGAAACTGGCACAGCGCCTGATCGAGAACTCCTTCGCCGACACCGTGTTCTTCTGCAACTCGGGTGCCGAGGCGCTGGAGTGTGCGATCAAGATGGCACGGCGCTATCACTTCGTATCGGGCGCGCCGGAGCGGAACGTCATCATCACTTTCGAAGGCGCGTTCCACGGCCGCACGTTGGCCACACTCTCGGCTGGCGGTCAGGAGAAATACCTGGAAGGCTTTGCGCCCCGCATGCCGGGCTTCGTGCAGGTGCCTTTCGGCGACCGCAAGGCGCTGGAGGCGGCCATCACGGCGGAGACAGCCGCAATCCTCATTGAACCCGTGCAGGGTGAAGGCGGCATCCGCCCCCTGCCGCACGGCGAACTGAAAGCGCTGCGCGACCTCTGCGATGCCCATGGACTGCTTCTGGTTCTTGACGAAGTGCAGACCGGGGTCGGCCGCACCGGCAAGCTCTTCGCCCATGAATGGTCGGGCGTGGCGCCCGACATCATGGCGGTGGCGAAGGGCATTGGCGGCGGCTTTCCGCTGGGCGCCTGCCTTGCCACCGAAAAGGCGGCACAGGGCATGACGGCGGGCATGCACGGCTCCACCTTTGGCGGCAACCCGCTGGCCACCGCCGTCGGCAACGCCGTACTGGACGTTGTCCTCGCCGAAGGCTTCCTCTCACATGTCCGCGATACCGCGCTGTATTTGAAACAGAAATTGGCCGGTCTGAAGGACTCCCACCCCACTGTGATCGACGACATCCGCGGCGAAGGCCTGATGATCGGCATCAAGTGCAAGGTGCAGAACACGGCCTTGCAGGCAGCAGCGCTTGGGGAGAAACTCCTCACCATCGGTGCCGGCGATAACGTCATCCGCCTGCTGCCGCCGCTCGTCATCACCCGCGCCGACGTGGACGAGGCGCTTGGCAAACTCGACCGGGCCTGCCGCGCACTCACGCCCGCCGCTTCCTGAAATCTCGGACCTCCATCATGCACTTTCTCGACCTCAATGATTTCGACGCCCGCACGCTGAACGGCATCGTCGCCACTGCGCGCGCCATGAAGGACGCCCGCGCCGGACAGCCGAAGGGACTGCTCGAAAAGGATGAGCCGCTCAAGGGCAAGGCCCTCGCGCTGATCTTCGAACGCCCCTCCACGCGCACCCGCGTCTCCTTCGAGATGGCCATGAAGCAGCTGGGCGGCGACGTGATCGTGCTCTCCGCCCACGACATGCAGCTGGGCCGTGGCGAGACCATCGCCGACACGGCGCGCGTGCTGTCGCGTTATGTCGACGGCATCATGTTGCGCGCCTCGAAGCATAGCAATCTCACCGACCTCGCGGCCCACGCCACCGTTCCGGTCATCAACGGTCTCACGGACCTGTCGCATCCCTGCCAGGTGATGGCCGACATCCTCACGCTGGAAGAACACAAGGGCCCGATCGCGCAGCAGCATGTGTCCTGGGTGGGCGATGGCAACAATGTCGCCGCCTCGTGGATTCATGCGGTGGGCGTCATGGGCGGCAAGCTCACCCTCGGCTGCCCCCAACCGTTGAACCCTGCACCGGAGGTGATGGCCTGGGCGAAAAAGGCGGGCGCCGATGTCACCCTCATTGCGTCGCCCGAAGGCGCGGTCAGGAATGCTGATTGCGTCATCACCGATTGCTGGGTCTCGATGCACGACAAGGATGGCGAGACGCGTCACAACCTGTTGAAGCCCTATCAGGTCAACGCCGCGCTGATGGGCCATGCCAAGCGCGATGCCATTTTCATGCATTGCCTGCCCGCGCACCGCAACGAGGAGGTGACCGACGAGATCATGGATGGCCCGCAGTCGGTGGTCTTCGACGAGGCGGAGAACCGTCTGCACATCCAGAAGAGCATCCTGCTCCATTGCCTGGGCGGCCGATGAGCACGGACGCGCTGCCGGATTTCGTCCTGCCTTTCGAGGTGAAGCCGCTCGGCATTCGCGGGCGGATCGTGCGGCTCGGACCCGTCATCGACGATATCCTCTCGCGCCACGATTATCCGCCACCTGTTTCGGCGCTTCTGGCGCAGGGCGTGGCCCTGACGGCGCTGCTCGGATCGGCACTGAAGTTCGAGGGCAAGTTCATCCTCCAGACCAAGACCGATGGTCCCGTCTCCATGATCGTCGCCGACTATGTGGCGCCGAACGGGGTGCGCGGCACCACCCGCTTCGACAAGGCGGCGGACCTCGCGGGCCGTGATGAGAAGTCGCTGCTGGGATCGGGCTACCTTGGCATGACCGTGGATCAGGGCGAGGGCATGGACCGCTACCAGGGCCTTGTGCCGCTGGGCGAAAACACGCTGGCCGAAGCCGCACACACCTATTTCAAGCAGTCGGAACAGATCCCCACGCGGCTGCGTCTTGCAGCGGGGCCCCTGTCCGTGAAGGGCGACAAGGCGGCGCACTGGCGCGCCGGTGCAATCGTCGTGCAACATCTGCCGCGCGAAGGTGGCATGTCGGCCATTCAGCACTCATCAGGTGATGCTCCCGAAGGCAGCGAAACGCCCGTGACCGAGCACGATGATTGGGTGAAGGCGAAGCTGCTGCTCGACACCGTGGAAGATCACGAGCTTCTGGACCCGACGGTGAGTGCGGAAGAATTGCTGTACCGCCTCTACCACGAGGATGGCGTTACCGTTTACCCCGCAACACAGCTGGCCCGCCACTGCACCTGTTCGGCAGGGGCCGTGGAAACGATGTTGCGGAGCTTCTCGCCGCAGGAACGCAGCGACATGGTGGAGAACGGTGCGATCACCGTGACGTGCGAATTCTGTTCGACGCGTTACACCTTCACGCCGGACCAATTCGCCTGACGGCAGTCGTCGCGCCTGCACCCATCGTGCCACCCATGGGCGCGAAGATGCGGTCCACGCTGACGACGGTCTTGCCCACGGGGAAGAGCGAGGCGATGGCAAGTTTCACATGCTGCCAGGCAAAGGGGATGCCAATGATGGTGACGGCATAGCCGATCGCCGCCGCGATGTGGCCAATCGCCAGCCACCAGCCGGCCAGCACGAACCAGATCACGTTGCCCACGGCACCAAGCGCGCCGGTACCCAGGTCTTCACGGCCGGTCAATTGGTCGCGTGCGACGATGTCATAGCCGAAGGGCCAGAAGGAAAAGCGCGCCAGCATGAAGCACGAGCGCGCCCACGGCAGGCCCACGATGGTGATCGCCATCAGTACGCCCGCCAAAGCCCAGGCCAGGCCGGCGATGACGCCCCCGGTCACAAACCAGAGCACATTGAGAATGAACATGATCAGCGGCATGGAAAACTCCTTCAGCGCCGAAACATATGGGAAGAGCGCCGGCGAATTTCAATTCGCCTCATTCCCCCTCACCCAGCTTCGCTGAAGAGGTGAACCCGGACTTGATCTGGGGGCGGAGGGGGCGGTGAGATGGTTGCCCTGCGCGCAAAACTCTCAGCAGCACCTCGCTGCGAGGCGCTGCATGAACGTCTCGCATTTCCGCAGCTGCTCCACCGCGATGAACTCGTCGGGCTTGTGGGCCTGTTCGATGGAGCCGGGTCCGCACACGACCGCCGGAATGCCGATGGACTGGAAGTGCCCCGCTTCCGTGCAATAGGAAACGGTGTGCGTGGAATTGGCGTGGGCACAGTGAAGAGCCAGGATTTCCGCAGGTGAATCCTGTTCCGGTGCAAGGCCGGGAACGTCGGTCATCTTCTCCGTGGCGATGCCGGTGCCGGGAGCGACCGCCTGCATGGCAGGTTCCAGCTTCCGCGCCAGTTCGGCGATGCGCCTTGGCACTGCCTGCCTGTCGGCGGTGGGCAGCAGGCGCGTCTCCCACGAGAAGCTGCAGGCGCGCGGCACGATGTTGTTGGCCGTGCCGCCCTTGATCACGCCCACATGCACGGTGGAATAGGGAGGGTCGAAACGGCCGGTGGGATCGCCCTCTGCAATCAGGTCCTCGCGCACGCGGTTCAGTTCGGACACGAGTTCCGCTGCCACCATGATGGCGTTGACGCCCTGGTCGGTGAGGGCCGAATGCGATTCATGCCCCGTCACCTCAGTTCCGTAGCGCACCGCACTCTTGTGAGCATTCACCACCTGCATGGACGTGGGTTCCCCCACGATCACGGCGGAGGGGCGCTTGAGGTGATCGCGCATGTGCTCGACGAGCGGAACGACACCCCGGCAGCCCACTTCTTCGTCGCAGGAGAAGGCGAAGTGGATGGGGCGGGCCAGTTTCATCGCCTTGAATTGCGGCACCATGGCGAGGCACACGGCGATGAAACCCTTCATGTCAGCCGTGCCGCGCCCATAGAGCAGGCCGTCTCGTTCCATCAGCGTGAAGGGATCGGACGACCACGCCTGACCATCGACGGGCACCACATCCGTATGTCCCGACAAGACAACGCCGCCTTCCACATCAGGCCCGATGGTGGCGTAGAGATTGGTCTTACCAGCCTCATAGTCCACGCGGAGGTGCGGCACCTTATGGCTGTCGAGAAAGTCCTCGATCCAGGCAATGAGCGGAATGTTGCTGTCGCGGCTCGTGGTGTCGAAGGCGATGAGCGCCGCGAGGATGTCTTCGGAGGTGGTGGGAAACATGATCTCTGTCAATTGAAGGTGGGACGCTCGTGCGGCGAGTCGAGCGAGAAGGCGGGTATTTCGATGGCGAAGGTGTGCCCGTCGGGCCCGAGCATGTGATAGGTCCCCACCATCATGCCGGAAGGCGTGGTGAGCGGGCAGCCCGATGTGTATTGGAAGCTCTCGCCCGGTGCCAGCGTGGGCTGTTCGCCCACGACGCCTTCGCCCACCACTTCCTGCTTGTGGCCGCGTGCATCGGTGATGATCCAGTGCCGTGACACCAGTTTCGCAGATTGCCCGCTGAGGTTCTCGATGGTGATGGTATAGGCCCAGACATAGCGGTCCTCGTCGGGTTTGGATTGCCCTTCGAGATATTGCGGCCGGACTGTCACCCGGAACCTGTTGCTGATGGCCTCATACATCCCCCCAATCTAGGCCATCGCTGGAGGTTTTCCACTGCCATGTCACCGGGCTTGCGCGGTCCAGTGCAAAACCGCCAAAAGGCCGTCATGTCTGAGAAATCCGCCGCCCGACCCGATGTCGCCCTGCCGCAGGGCATCCTCCCTGCCCGGGTGATTGCCTCGTTCTGCGAGAAGGGCCTCATCCGCCTCGACCGTCCGCTGGACGACGAGCAGATCCAGCCGGCGAGCCTCGACCTCCGCCTTGGGCCGGTGGCCTACCGCGTGCGCGCCTCTTTCCTGCCGGGACCAAAGCAGACGGTGGAAGAAAAACTGAAGGCCGTCGCCCTTCACCGCATCGACTTGACCGATGGGGCGGTGCTGGAAACGGGCTGCGTCTACATCGTGCCGCTGATGGAAAGCCTGTCGCTGCCGCAGGGCGTCGCCGCCGCTGCCAACCCGAAAAGCTCCACCGGCCGCCTCGACATCTTCACCCGGGTCATCGCCGACCGCGCCCAGGAATTCGACAAGGTGTGGGATGGTTACGAGGGCCCGCTCTATGCCGAAATCAGCCCGCGCACCTTCCCCATTCTTGCACGCCAGGGTTCGCGCCTCTCGCAGATCCGCTTCCGCTCCGGCCCGTCTCTGGCGACCGACGCGCTGATCCATGCGCTCCATGCCGCCGAACCGCTCATCGCGCAGGGCGAGGCCAATATCGATGGCGGACTTGCGCTGACCGTCGATCTCTCGCCGATGATACCGGGCGGCCCCGTGGGCTTTCGCGCCAAGCGCCACTCCGCCCTGGTGGACGTGGACAAGAAGGGCGCTCTCGACGTGCTCGACTATTGGGAACCGATCTGGCAGCAGGGTTCACTCATCCTCGATCCCGACCAGTTCTATATCCTCGCCTCGAAGGAAGCCGTGCGCGTGCCGCCCACCCATGCGGCCGAGATGGTGCCCTTCAATCCGTTGGTCGGAGAGTTCCGCGTGCATTACGCAGGTTTCTTCGATCCGGGATTCGGCCATTCCTCCGGTGCCGGAGAAGGCGCCCGCGCTGTTCTCGAAGTGCGCTCCCATGAGGTGCCGTTCATTCTGGAAGATGGGCAGATCATCGGCCGTCTCGTCTATGAACCGCTCACCGAACGGCCCGACCGCGTCTACGGGCAGCTTGCCTCCAACTACCAGAAACAGGGTTTGAAGCTGTCCAAGCACTTCAAGCCTTTTGACCTTGGCGGCAAGCTCGGTTAGGGTCTTTTCAGGCGCGGGCGTAGTTCAGTGGTAGAACTCTTGCTTCCCAAGCAAGATGTCGTGGGTTCGATTCCCATCGCCCGCTCCAAATTTCCCAAACAGCAAGAATTGCATCTCGGCGGCGCGGAACAAAATCCGCTGCCGCGCATTTGCAGTCCTTGATGTTGAACGCCTTTCTGTACGACGGCAAAGGGCATGACCGCGAAGTGACGCTGGGAGCAACGCTGCCGCGCCTGTCACGCCAGAAACTCCTGTGGATTGACGTCACCTCGCCGACGGCGGAGGACAAGACCCGGCTGCGCAATCTCCTGAAGATCACAGATGCGGCGGTCTTCGAGGAGCCGCGCGAACGCCACGAGACCCGCCTCGCCACATTCGGCAACTGCATCGCCTTCGACCTCGTTGCCATCCAGGCCCCGGAAGACAAGACCGCGCGAACACCGGTGACCCGCAAGGTGAGTTATGTCTTCGGCGGCCTGTGGGTGGTGACGCTGCATGAGGGCGAACTCCCGTACCTCGAACAATTCCGCCAGCAGGACCGCGGTGAAACGCTGATCGGCGGCCTTACCGGAGCGGGCCTCGTGTCATCGCTGCTGGACTGGCATCTTGATACTTTCCTCACGGCGGCAGCCTCCATCGAGACGCTTTGCGATGACATCGACGTGCGCATCCTTGCGGGCGCGCGCGCCGGAGAAGAGGTGTTGCGCGAAATCGTCACGGCACGCCGCCACGTTGCCTTTCTCCTGCGCCTGCTCGAAGTGCAGCGCCCGGTGTTTTACGGCCTTGCGCGCGCCGACATCGAGGTGGCGCTGGACGAAGATGCCAAGTCCCACGTGGAATCATTGGCGCGGCGGTTTGAACGCACCTTCGATGTCATTCAGGGTGGCCGCAATCTCATTCGCGGCTCGTTTGACCTCCACACTGCGCGCCTCGCCGAGAACACCAACGCGCTGGTGCGCCGCCTGACCTTCCTCAGCGTGATGCTGGGCATCGTGGGCGCGGTCGCTGGTATCTTCGGAATGAACTTCGACACCCGCATTGCCCACATGGGCGAAGCGGGATTTTGGGCGGTGCTCACCGCTGTCGCTCTTTTTCTTGCCAGCCTCACGCTGCTCGCGGGCTGGCGCAAATGGCTGTGACAGGGCCTGCAATTTGATCGCCGCGACCGTCCGGCAAACTGAATGCCTGATGAACGCCGGGACGGTTGGGGTGCATGGCCCGCACACGATTTTGTGCAATTGAAACGTGCCCGGCAGGGGCCATATCCCGCTCACTGTCAGTGATGACGGTCCAACGCGTTAGGTCTTCTTCTTCGGGGCGTGAGGGAAAGACGTTGGTGTGACCGGCCTGTCCGCACGGCGGCGGCCAGAATTCAACGACTGCAACATCAAACAAGGACATGATCCATGACACGCTTCGCTCTTGCTCTCGCCTTCACCGCTCTCTCCGCTGCTTCGGCTTTCGCCGACACGCCTGCCAATTGCACGCCGGCCCAGCAGAACTGGGTGAATGCCTCGGGCTTCACCTGTCCGGTGCAGGACCAGAACAACGAAAACAATGATCGCAACTACCGCATGGAAGTCGAGGCCACGGCCGACGCTGAATAATTATCCGTGCACGGTACGGAACGGGAAAGGCGCCGCTTGCGGCGCCTTTTTCCGTTGCGGATGCACGTTGCCAGACTTGCCAATCCCGCTGGCCTGCGTAGAGTTGTGATCGCACGACAGATCAATATGGGAAACGTCACATGTCCACGCACGCGCTCAAGACAGCGGTCCAGTTCATCAACAAGAAGGAAAGCCTCGTCGTCGATGCCATCGACGGGTTGTTGCGGGCAAGCGGCGGCGCCAACCTGGCGCGGCTGGATGGTTATCCCGGAATCAAGGTTGTCCTGCGCTCCGATCACAATCCCAACCGCAAGGTGGCGGTGATTTGCGGCGGCGGATCGGGCCATGAGCCGGCACATGCCGGATTCGTCGGCAAGGGCATGCTGACCGCCGCCGTGTGCGGCGAGGTCTTTGCCTCACCTGCCATCGATGCCGTCTTCGCCGCCATCATGGCGGTGACCGGCAAGGCCGGCTGCCTCGTCATCTTCAAGAACTACACGGGGGACCGTCTCAACTTTGGCCTCGCCGTGGAGCGCGCCCGCGCCCTTGGCAAGAAGGTCGAAGTGGTGATCGTCAAGGACGACATCGCGCTGCCCGACATTCCGCAGCCGCGCGGCATCGCGGGCGTCATGTTCGTGGAGAAGGTTGCAGGCCACTATGCCGAGAAGGGCGCGGACCTGAAGACGGTTGCGGCCATGGCTCAGAAGGCCGCCGATGGTCTCGTCTCGCTCGGCATCTCGCTCTCGTCGTGCACGCTGCCGGGCATTGGCCGCGAGGATCGTGTGCCGCAGGGCAAGGCGGAACTGGGCCTTGGCCTTCATGGCGAGCCCGGTGTCGACCTCATGAACTTCGAAGGCGCGCGCCAGGCCGCACTTGTTGTCGCCGACCGTCTCTTTGCGGCGGCGAAGCCCGCGCGCAGCTACGCGCTTCTCGTCAACAACCTCGGCTCCACCACCGCGCTGGAAATGAGTCTCCTCACCAACGAGGTGCTGGCCAGCAAGCACGGCGCCAAGGTGAAGCTGGTCCTCGGCCCGGCGATGCTCGTCTCGTCGCTCGACATGCACGGCTTCTCCCTGTCGCTGCTTCCGCTCACGCCTGATTTCGAGAAGGCGCTGCTCTCGCCAGCCGCACCGCTGGTCTGGCCCGCGGTCCGCAGCCATGTGAAGCCCAAGCTCATCAAGCTGCCGAAGGAGATGAAGACGAAGTCGCCCAAGGCCAGCAAGAACCCGGCATTGTCGGCGCTGGTGACGAAGGCTTGCGGCATCATCATCAAGTCGGAGGCCACCCTCAACGCACTCGATGCCAAGGTGGGCGACGGCGATACGGGCTCCACCATGGCCACCGCCGCGCGCCATGTGCAGACGGCATTGCCGCTCATGCCGCTGGCGAAACTCGATCAGTTCTTCAACGCAACCAGTGAAGCGCTGACCCGCACCATGGGCGGCTCGTCGGGTGTGCTGCTGGCGATCTTCTTCTCCGCCGCAAGCCAGGCCGCCGCAGGGGGCGCAAGCTGGCAGAGGTCGCTCGTCGCAGGCCTCGACAAGATGATGGCCTATGGCGGCGCCAAGCCCGGCGACCGCACCATGATCGATGCGCTGCAGCCGGCCCTCGCAGCCCTGGTGAAGGGCGTGGATGCCGCCGCCGCGGCGGCGCGTGTGGGTGCCGATGCAACCGCAAGGATGAAGTCAGCCCGCGCCGGACGCTCAACATACGTCTCCGCGTCGAACCTCGCGGGCGTCACCGATCCGGGCGCGGAGGCTGTGGCCTTGTTGCTGGAAGGATTGGCGAAGGGCTAGTCCGCCAACTCGGCAATCACCGCATTCAGGATTTTCCGCCCGGCTGGGGTTGCCCTCAGCCGGGCGTTTTCGTGCCGCACCAGGCCGAGATCAATGAGCGCTGCAATTCGCCCGGATGAAATCGGCCGGTTGCTGAGCCGCGCATAGGCTTGGAGGTCAATGCCCTCGCTGATGCGCAAGCCCATCAGCAGCATCTCGCGCGCCTGCTCTTCGGGCGAAACAGTTTCTTCATGCGCGATCCCATGCCCCCGCGCGGTGACGAGACTGCGCCACGTCTCCGGATGTTTTTCGGCTGCGAGCGCAAGACGGTTGCCGCCATCGATGAGGCGGCTGTGCGCGCCGGGACCGACCCCCGCATATTCGCCGTAGCGCCAGTAGAGAAGATTGTGGCGGCTCTCGTCTCCGGCACGCGCGTGATTGGAAACTTCATAGGCCGCCAACCCCGCCGCCTCCGTCATCTCCTGCGTGAGATCATAGAGGTCCGCCGCCAGGTCATCGCCGGGAACCAGAAGCTTTCCCGCCGCGTGAAGGTCGGCAAAGCGCGTCTCGGGTTCGATGGTCAGCTGATAGAGCGACATGTGGCCCTGCTGCTCGGTGAGCGCGCGGCCCAACTCTTCCCGCCAGCTTTCCAGCGTCTGGCCAGGCCTTGCATAGATCATGTCGAAGGACACGCGCGGGAGGATCGACGCCGCAAGACGGAATGCGGCCAGTGCCTCCTCGGGAGTGTGCTGGCGGCCGAGTGCCGTGAGATCATCCTGATTGAGCGCCTGCACGCCAACCGACACACGGTTCACGCCTGCGCTGCGATATCCGCGAAAATGCTCGGCCTCCACGCTGGTGGGATTGGCCTCGAGCGTGATTTCGGCATCAGGTGCAACGGGCCAGAGGGCGGCAATCCCATCCAGTACGGTGCCGACGGCGGCCGGTGGCATCAGCGATGGCGTGCCCCCGCCGAAGAAGATGCTGGTGACGGTGCGCCCAGGCGTGCGCGCTTTCATCCAGCGCAATTCATCCACAAGGGATTGCGCGAAGCCCGTTGCATCAACGGGCGCGTGCCGCACATGGCTGTTGAAATCGCAATAGGGACATTTGGCCTTGCAGAAGGGCCAGTGCACATAAACGCCGAAGGCGCTCACAAGAGATCCTTCATCAGCAAGGCCAGCGCCCGCGCCCGGTGCGAGATGGCATTCTTTTCGGCTGAAGTCAGCTCGGCGAATGTCTTCGCGCCACCGTTGGCCTGTCCGTCGGGAACGAACATCGGATCATAGCCATGACCCAGCGCCCCGCGCGGCGGCCAGGTGAGGTGGCCAGGCGCCTGGCCCACGAACACCCGCTCGCTGCCATCAGGCCACAGCACCACGAGCGTGCAGTTGAAGGTGGCACCGCGCTTGTCCGGCGATGTCGCACCGCGTGCCTGCAATTTCTCCTCCACCGTGCGCATTGCCATGGTCCAGTCACGCGAAGGCCCCGCCCAGTCGGCGGTATAGACGCCCGGCGCGCCATCCAGCGCATCGACGCACAATCCGGAGTCATCGGCGATCGTGATCAGGCCCGAGGCCTCCATCGCCGCCTTGGCCTTGATGCGCGCATTGCCGATAAAGGTGCTCTCCGTTTCAGCAGGCTCCACCAGCCCCCGTTCACCGGCACTCGTCACGGAAACGCCCAGCGGGGCAAAAATCTGCCGGAACTCGTCGAGCTTGCCATTGTTGTGGGTGGCAATGAGCAGGGTTTCCCCCTTGAGGCTTTTCGTCATCACAGCTTCCAGATTCTCGCTTCGGCAAACTCGACGGAATTGCCCGCCGGGTCGCGCACATAAAAGGATTGCCCGCCGCCCGGCCAATCCATCACTCTCTCGGTGGCGATACCGCGGACTGCGAGATGCTCCTTCCACGCCGCCTGTTCAGCGGGGCTGGCGCGAAAACACACATGCCCCGCTCCTGACGCACCATGCGCCGGCGGACCGTCGCCCGCTTGCGTCCGGGTGAAGGCGGGGTTGAACACCAGCAGCATCTGCGCCCCGCAGCGGAAGAAGGCAAACCGGTCCGCCATGGCACGATAGGTCTCAAGACCGAGAACCTCTCCATAGAACCGCTGCGCGGCGGGTATATCATCCGCATACAGAACAGTTTCAAGGAGAGGCCCGGCCCGCATCACGCAATCGCCAGCTTCTGCAATGCCACGAGGTCGGCAATGCCCTGCTTGGCCAGCGCCAGAAGGTCGTGCAGCATGGCTTCGCTGAAGGGTTCACCTTCCGCCGTGCCCTGGATCTCCACGATGCCGCCGGTGCCCGTCATCACGAAATTGGCGTCGGTTCCGGCCGAGGAATCTTCGATGTAGTCGAGGTCGAGGACCGCTTCACCGCCATGGATGCCGCAGGAGATCGCCGCGACATGGTCGCGAAGCGGCGAGGCCGGCAGAAGGCCACGCTTCATCATCACGCCGATGCAATCGTGCAGGGCCACCCACGAGCCCGTGATGGCGGCTGTGCGCGTGCCGCCATCGGCCTGCAGCACGTCGCAGTCCAGCGTGATCTGCCGTTCGCCCAGTGCCTTGAGATCAACGACGGCACGAAGCGCGCGGCCGATGAGGCGCTGGATTTCCTGTGTGCGGCCAGACTGTTTTCCGCTCGCCGCCTCGCGGCGGGTGCGGTCATGGGTGGCGCGCGGCAGCATGCCGTATTCCGCCGTGACCCAGCCCTTGCCCTGGCCCTTGAGCCACGGGGGCACCTTTTCGTCGAGCGAGGCTGTCACCAGCACATGGGTATCGCCGAACTTGACGAGGCACGAACCTTCCGCATGCTTGGTGAATCCGCGCGTGAAACTCACGGCGCGCAACTGGTCTGTTTTCCGCCCCGATGGACGCATGATGGACTTCCCTTTCGATGAAAGCGGCGGTTTAGCCTCAAACATTGACCAAGGCCAAGCCGCTTTCTATCTTTCCCGGCATGACCCTGCTTCCGGCCAAACCCCTGGATGAAAAACTGAGCGGCATCGCTGGCCTGGACCAGCGTAGCCGCGACATTTTCCGGCGTCTGGTCGACACGTACCTGGAGACGGGCGAACCCGTGGGCTCGCGCACCATTTCCAAGGTCCTGCCCACCTCGCTCTCGCCCGCCTCGGTGCGGAACGTCATGAGCGACCTGGAGGAGGCGGGCCTTGTCCATGCCCCGCACACCTCTGCAGGCCGCGTGCCAACGGAGGTGGGCCTGCGCTTCTTCGTGGACTCGCTTCTCGAAGTGGGGGCGATCAGTCCCTCCGAGAGGGCCTCCATCGATGCCCAGATCCGCGCCTCCAACCGCCAGCGCCGCACCGAAGACGTGCTGGGCGAGGCGACGACGCTGCTCTCGGGCCTGTCGCAATGCGCCGGCGTCGTGCTGGCGCCGAAGCTCAACACGCGGCTGAAGCACATCGAATTCGTCAACCTCGGCTCGGGCCGCGCCCTGGTGATTCTGGTGGGTGAGGATGGCACGGTGGAAAACCGCGTCGTGAATGTGCCCACGGGCCTGCCGGCCGCCGCCTTCATCCGCGCCACCAATTATCTCTCCAGCGTGGCGCAAGGGCGTTCGCTGGATGAGGTGCAGTTGCTGATTACGCAGGAGGTGCAGAATCTCCGCGCCGAACTGGACGAGCTTTCCGCCCGCCTCGTGCAGGATGGCCTCGCCGTCTGGGGCGGTGATGCGGCGAGCGACAACCGTTCGCTCATCGTGCGCGGACAGGCGAACCTCCTGGAGAACGCCAGCGCAGTCACCGACCTCGACCGCATGCGCCGCCTGTTCGACGACATCGAGAACAAGCGTGATCTGGCCGAACTTCTGGGCCTCGCCGAGAATGCCGATGGCGTGCGCATCTTCATCGGCTCTGAAAACCGGCTGTTCTCGCTGTCTGGTTCTTCGCTCGTGGCCGCCCCCTTGCGCAATGAACAGGAAAAGATCGTGGGCGTGCTCGGCATCATCGGGCCAACCCGTCTCAACTATGCCCGCATCATTCCCATGGTGGACTATACCGCCAAGGTGGTGGGACGCCTGATTTCCTGACGTGAAAGTCCACTGCCGGAGCTTCGGCGCGTGTTGCCGCCACGCGGCAGGCAAGCTCCTCTCTTGATTTTTGCGCTGCAAACCCCGATATGCGGCCAAATTCCACGACATTGCGGAAGACGACATGAACGACACTCCTTCTCAGGCCAACGGACAGGCCAGCGCCGATCTCGAAGCTGCGGCCGATGAACTTTTGGCCCGCGCCGAGGCTGATACGCTGCTGGAGCCGGAAGCCGATCCGCGCGATGCGGAAATCGTGGCGCTGAAGGAAGAAGTGGCTGCAGGCAAGGACCGCCTGCTGCGCTTTGCCGCTGAATCCGAGAACACAAAGAAGCGTCTCGAGCGCGAGAAGGCTGAGGCAACCCTTTATGCCGCCTCGAACTTCGCCCGCGACCTGCTGTCCGTTGCCGATACCCTGGGCCGCGCCCTGGCCACCGTGGCGCCGGACGACCGCCTCGGCATGGACGACAAGACCCAGCGCTTCCTCGAAGGCATCGAGTTGACCGAGCGCGAATTGCTCTCGGTGTTCCAGCGCCACAACATCCGCAAGCTGGAAACAGTGGGCGCCAAGTTCGACCCCAACTTCCACCAGGCCATGTTCGAAGTACCGACGGCTGAAAAGCCGCCGGGCACGGTCATGCAGGAAGTCCAGGCGGGCTATGCCGTGGGCGAACGCTGCCTGCGTCCCGCCCTCGTCGGCGTGGCCAAGGCCTCCTGAAGGGCACTTCTCCGTTATCCCTTTTTCCTGTTGAGAACCTGATGAACCCCGCTGGACAGGTGTGCGCTGCCGGCCCGAACACTGTTGCGGGGGCCAAAAATCCACATCAGGGGAATGACCATGGCTGATTACACGCTCGAGATCTACAAGGACAAGAAGGGCGAATTCCGCTGGCGCCGCACCGCCTCCAACGGCGAAATCGTCGGCGCCTCGTCGGAAAGCTACGCCGCCAGGAAGGATTGCGAGGCCAACGCCAACCGCAACACCGCCAATGACAAGTGGGAATTCTACAAGGACAAGGCCGGCAAGAGCCGCTGGCGCTGCTTCTCCACGGCAAACGGCAAGCAGGTCGGCAAGTCGACGGAGGCCTTCTCCTCTCCCGCCAACGCCAAGAACAACGCGAAGATGAACGGCTGGAAGGGCTGAGGCCCCCGCGGCCCGTTTCGCATCAGCTTCACAACTCAATCATCATGGCCCGCCCCACGCGGGCCATTTTGCGATTGTCAAGCTGGAGTCATGCGCTGGCCCCGGCATCAAAGGTCAATGTACGGATCACTTCCTTCGCCGCCGGGTCCATGGGATTGCCGTAGACCTGATAGATCTCCGCACCGTGCGTCCAGCGTTCCGCCCGCAACACCGGGGTTACGGCATCGAGCAGCGCATCGGCGCTGGGACCGAGGAAATAGAGGCACAGGAGCGAGTCATCGCCGATCATCTCAGACTCATCGAAACGCCCCGCGCCTGACGCGTTGACGGCTTGCGTCAGGGCTTTCACCAGCGCCGCCGCTGCCTCATCGGTGGGTGCGGCCACGGGCGTGGTGATGCGGAGTTCATGGTCACTGTCCGGTGGGGCACCGGTGCGCTGCACCCATGCCCTGAGTTTCTCCAGGATATTCATCTCGCCGTACCGTTGCCCTAGCGCTCCAGCACCAGCAAATCGAAATCGGATTCGAGGACCGGCTTGGGGAACTGCAGCACCAGCCTGTCCTTGCCAAGGCGTTCTACCACCGCCACCTGGTTCTCCTCGGCCTTCTCGCCATACTTGCGTGGGGGTTCATCCCAGATATGCCCCGCCCCGAGATAGATCATGCGCGTGGCGGAGTCCGTATAGAACCGTCCTTGCGTACGCTGTGATCCAGAAACCTTTTTCAGGAACCAGCCCGCGCCATCATCGCTGATGACGCATTTGAACGGCTGATAGACCACGAGCGGCAAGCCGCCACCCAACTTGATGGTGCGGCACGTCCATTTGCCCGTGGCATCAAAGCCGTCTTCGGTCTTGAGCGGCGTGCCGGCCAGTGCCGCATCGAGAACCTTCACATCCGCAGGCGCACCCTTGGCCCGCGCCTCGGCAAGTGTCGCGGCCTTGACCTGATCGAATTGGGCAAGCCGCGCCGTGTCATCAACCGTGATGATCGTGGGCAGCACGCCATCGGCGTGAGCCGCGACGGTGAGGCAGGAAATCAGGACGACGATGCCGGCAAGACGCATGACGATCTCCAAACAGAACAGGACGTTCAGTGTGCAGGATTGGTTCCTCGCGCGCAATCATTCCGGCGGCGTCACCCTTCTCAGTGTCAGATTGATCCGCCCGCGATCTTTCAGCAGCGTTGACGTGCCGGGGTAGACGCGGTCGATGCCGTGGTAGGCGAGGCGGGCCGGTCCGCCGAAAGTGAGGACATCGCCTGATTCCAGCTTCACCGATTGCGTCTTGCCGCCCCGCTCCGTTCCACCAATGCGGAAGAGGGCGGTGTCGCCCAGCGACACGGAAACCACCGGGGCGGAGAGGTCTTGCTCGTCACGGTCCTGGTGCAGGCCCATCTTTGCGGTGTCCGCATAGAAATTGACGAGGCAGGCTTGCGGCGGGTGGGGGTGGTCCGCCACCTCCGCCCACAGGTCCAGCAGCATCTGCGGAATGGGAGGCCAGGGCGCACCCGTCACCGGATGGGCGGATTGGTAGCGGTAGCCACGGGCGCGGTCGGAAACCCAGCCCAGAGACCCCATATTGGTCATGCGCACGCTGAAGGGCTTGCCCGTCTTGGGCATCTCTGGCGTGAACAGCGGCGCCTCCGCCACCGACGCCCGCAGGAGGGCGAGGAGGGATTCCTGTTCCGCCCGGTCAAAGCGGCCCGGCCAGATGGTGACACCCGGTCGCAGTCCATGGCGTGAATGCAGCTGCCTTTCCGTCATCACGAATCCTTGATAGGCCGGGAACCCCTCACTATATACGCCCCGAACGCCGGAAAGAGGCGGGAAAACCCCGCGGATTTTTCGGAGATTTAGGTATCGGAGGCGGCACCGGACGGAGGCTCCAAGGAGCAGTCCACAGCCGCCTGCCACAGGAGGACTGAAATGGCTAAAGTGATCGGCATCGACCTCGGCACCACGAACTCGTGCGTTGCCGTCATGGAAGGCAAGAACCCGAAGGTGATCGAGAACGCGGAAGGTGCGCGCACCACGCCATCGATCGTCGCCTTCACGGCGGACGGCGAAAATCTGGTGGGGCAGCCCGCCAAGCGCCAGGGTGTCACCAACCCGGAAAACACCTTTTTCGCCATCAAGCGCCTGATCGGCCGCCGCATGGAAGACCCCATGGTGGCCAAGGACAAGAAGCTCGTCCCCTACAACATCGTCAAGGCCGACAACGGCGACGCATGGGTCGAGAGCCGGGGCCAGAAGTTCGCGCCCTCGCAGATCTCGGCCTACACCCTCACCAAGATGAAGGAAACGGCGGAACGCTATCTCGGCGAACCCGTGACCCAGGCCGTCATCACCGTTCCGGCCTACTTCAACGACTCGCAGCGCCAGGCCACCAAGGATGCCGGCAAGATCGCCGGCCTCGAAGTGCTGCGCATCATCAACGAACCGACGGCGGCGGCGCTGGCCTACGGCCTCGACAAGAAGCAGGCAGGCACCATCGCGGTCTATGACCTTGGCGGCGGCACCTTCGATATTTCCATTCTCGAAATCGGCGACGGCGTCTTCGAAGTGAAGTCGACCAACGGCGACACCTTCCTCGGCGGTGAAGACTTCGACATGCGCATCGTCGATTACCTCGCCGACGAGTTCAAGAAGGAACAGGCGATCGACCTCCGCAAGGACAAGCTCGCCCTGCAGCGCCTGCGTGAAGCCGCTGAAAAGGCCAAGGTCGAACTCTCCTCGTCCATGCAGACGGAAGTGAACCTGCCGTTCATCACGGCGGACGCCTCCGGCCCCAAGCATCTTGCCCTCAAGCTGACGCGCGCCAAGCTCGAAGCCCTTGTGGATGACCTCATCCAGAAGACGGTTGAGCCGTGCCGCCAGGCCTTGAAGGACGCGGGCGTCACCGCCGGCCAGATCGATGAAGTGGTGCTGGTGGGCGGCATGACCCGCATGCCCAAGGTCATCGAAGTGGTGAAGCAGTTCTTCGGCAAGGAGCCCCACAAGGGCGTGAACCCGGACGAAGTCGTGGCCATCGGTGCCGCGATCCAGGGCGGTGTTCTCAAGGGTGAAGTGAAGGACGTTCTCCTTCTCGACGTGACCCCGCTGTCGCTCGGCATCGAAACGCTGGGTGGCGTGTTCACGCGCCTCATCGACCGCAACACCACGATCCCCACCAAGAAGAGCCAGGTGTTCTCGACCGCTGACGACAACCAGACGGCCGTGACCATCCGCGTCTTCCAGGGCGAGCGTGAAATGGCTGCCGACAACAAGATGCTGGGACAGTTCGACCTCATGGGCATTCCCATGGCGCCGCGCGGCATCCCGCAGATTGAAGTCACCTTCGACATCGACGCCAACGGCATCGTGAACGTGTCCGCCAAGGACAAGGCCACGAACAAGGAGCAGCAGATCCGCATCCAGGCCTCGGGCGGCCTGTCCGACGCCGAGATCGAAAAGATGGTGAAGGACGCCGAAGCCAACGCCGGCGAAGACAAGAAGCGCAAGGATCTGGTGGAAGCCAAGAACCAGGCCGAAGGCCTCATCCACTCGACCACGCGCCAGCTTGCCGAAATGGGCGAGAAGGTGTCCGAAGCCGACAAGTCTGCGGCCGAGAGCGCCATGGCCGACGTGAAGGCAGCGATCGAGGCGGGCGATGCCGCCGAGATCACCGCCAAGACCACGGCGCTGGCGCAGGCTGCGATGAAGCTCGGCGAAGCCATGTACAAGCAGGCAGGCGGTGCCTCAAGCGCCGACGCTGGCGCCGGTGACGGTGGCGGGTCGCCTGACGATGACGTGCTCGACGCCGACTTCGAGGAAGTCCGGGACGACGACAAGAAGTAAGGTCGCGGTCTTGCGCAACCTCACACCACACACACTCTCCATGGCCGGGCTTGACCCGGCCATCCAGACTGGTCACATCTGAAACGGGTGACCGGCGCAAGGCCGGTCATGGCGAGAATTGGGGTGATCGGAACCCCTGGGTAACGGAACCTGTAACACCACCATGGCCAAGCGCGACTACTATGAAATACTGGGCGTCCAGAAGGGTGCCGATGAAAAGGCGTTGAAAAGCGCCTTTCGCAATCAGGCCAAGAAGTTTCATCCCGACGCCAATCCCGGAAACAAGGAGGCCGAGGCCAAGTTCAAGGAATTGAACGAAGCCTATGATGTCCTCAAGGATCCGCAGAAGAAGGCCGCCTACGACCGCTTTGGCCACCAGGCCTTCGAGAATGGCATGGGCGGCGGACGCGGCCCCGGACCGGGCGGCGCGGGCTTCGGCCCCGACTTTTCCTCCTCCATGTCCGACATCTTCGAAGACCTCTTCGGAGATTTCATGGGTGGCGGTGGCGGTGGCCGTGGACGCCAGCAGCGCGGACGCGGTGCCGGCGGCGCCCAGCGCGGCTCCGACCTCCGCTACAATCTCGAGATCAATCTGACGGAAGCCTTCACCGGCAAGACCGCGCAGGTGCGCGTGCCGTCGTCAGTCACATGCGACAACTGCAAGGGCTCCGGCGCCAAGCCCGGCACGGCCCCGAAACAGTGCACCACCTGCGCCGGCGCCGGCGTGGTGCGCTCGCAGTCCGGCTTCTTCACGGTGGAACGGGCCTGCCCTACCTGCCAGGGCCGTGGCCAGGTGATCAGCGATCCCTGCAACGTCTGCGGTGGCCAGGGCCGCGTCACCAAGGAGCGCACCCTTTCCGTCAACATTCCCGTGGGCGTGGAAGATGGCACGCGCATCCGCCTTGCAGGCGAAGGCGAAGCGGGCCTGCGCGGCGGGCCCTCCGGTGATCTTTACATTTTCCTTTCCGTGCGCCCGCACGAGTTCTTCCAGCGCGACGGTGCCGACCTCTATTGCAAGGTGCCGATTTCCATGGCGACGGCCGCATTGGGCGGCGAAATCGAAGTGCCCACCATCGACGGCAAGAAGGCGCGCGTGAACGTTCCCGAAGGGGCCCAGAACGGCAAGCAGTTCCGCCTCAAGGGCAAGGGCATGCCGGTGCTGCGCTCCTCTCAGGCGGGCGACATGTATATCCAGGTGGCGGTGGAAACACCCGTCAACCTGACCCGCCGCCAGCGTGAACTGCTGAAGGAGTTCGACACCGAGGCGCGCAACAACTCGCCCGAGTCGGAAGGCTTCTTCGCCAAGGCCAAGGCCTTCTGGGATGGATTTGGCGGGTGAACAGCCCCCACATCCTCACCCGCCGGATCGCCATTGCTGCGCTCATCATTCTTGCTGCGGCAGCACTTGGCACCTACGCCCTGATGTCGCGGCCCCATGGTCCGGTATCCACGGGTGAAGCGCTGGTGGGTGGTCCCTTTACCTTGATGAACCACAAGGGCGAGACCGTGACCGAGAAGAGCTTCGCCGGAAAGCCCATGCTGCTCTTTTTCGGCTACACCTACTGTCCGGACGTCTGCCCCACGGAATTACAGGTGATGGCGGAGGCGCTGAAACAGTTGGGCGACAAGGGCAAGGATATCGAGCCCATCCTCGTCAGCATTGATCCCGCCCGCGATACCCCTGAGGTGCTCGCCTCGTATGTCAGCAATTTCGGCGACCAGTTCGTGGGCCTCACCGGCACGCCCGAGCAGGTCAAGGTGATCGCCGATGCCTATCGCGTCTTCTACGCCAAGGTCGAGAACAAGGACGATCCCACGGGCTACCTGATGGACCACTCCTCCATCATCTACCTCATGGGCGCAGACGGGAAGTTCCTGAAACACTTCACCTATTCCACCGATGCCAAGGCCCTGGCGGACGGTATAGCGGCGGCCTTGGGGCGGTAACCCCCGTCTCGGGCAGCGCTGCGTCCCGGCCAGAACCGCCCCCTCCCATGGTCCAATTCGCTGCGCCATTGAGAAATGTTGCATAAAGAGCTATATTGCGGTGCATCATAGGCAGCAGGGCGCAGGGTTTTGGGGGCGCCCCAACACGGGCGACCACAAAATGCTCTACCATTTCTATGAGATGAACCACGCTGCCGTGGCACCTTGGCGGACCGCCGTGGAGGCGGGCATGGCCTATTGGGACAGCACCGCCAATCCTTTTGCGCAGACCCCTTTCGGCCGATCGGCTGCCGCTTCGCTCCACCTCTTCGAGCGCATGACGCGCCGCTACGGCAAGCCGGAATTCGGCATCCATGAAACCTTCGTGGGCAACCGCCAGGTCGCGATCCATCAGGACGTGATCTGGCAAATGCCCTTCTGCAACCTCCTCCATTTCCGCAAGGAAGATGGCCGCCTGGGAAAAAACCAGCAGAAGGTACTGATTGTGGCCCCCATGTCGGGCCATTACGCCACGCTGCTGCGCAACACCGTGGAAGCGATGCTGCCCAGCCATGATGTTTACATCACCGACTGGGCGGATGCGCGCAATGTGCCGCTGGCGCAAGGCAGCTTCGACCTCGACGACTATACCGACTACGTCATCAACATGCTGCATCACCTCGGCGAACGCGCCCATGTGATGGCGGTGTGCCAGCCCTCGGTGCCCGTGATGGCCGCCGTCTCGCTGATGAGCGAGCGCGATGATCCGCTGGTGCCCAAGACCATGATCCTCATGGGCGGCCCCATCGACACGCGCTGCAACCCGACCGGCGTCAACAAGCTGGCCGAAAACAAGGGCGTGGACTGGTTCCGCAACAACGTGATCATGACCGTGCCCTTCCCGCTGCCGGGCATGGGCCGCATGGTCTATCCGGGCTTCCTGCAGCTCACCGGCTTCATGACCATGAACCTCGACCGCCACATGACGGCGCATCGCGAGCTGTTCTGGCACCTGGTCGAAGGCGACGGTGACAGCGTCGACAAGCACCAGGATTTCTATGACGAATACATGTCGGTCATGGATCTCGACGCCGATTTCTACCTGCAGACGGTGGAGCGCGTCTTCATCCACCACGACCTGCCGTCCGGCACCTATGCCTACCGCGGCCACACCATCGCGCCGCAGAAGATCAAGCGCACCGCGCTGCTGACGGTCGAGGGCGAGAAAGACGATATTTCGGGCGTCGGCCAGACCCATGCCGCACACACGATCCTCGCAGGCCTGCCGGCGGAGATGAAGCATCATCATCTCCAGCTGGGTGTGGGGCACTACGGCGTGTTCTCGGGTTCACGATTCCGCAAGGATGTGGTACCGGTGATTTCCGACGTGATTGCCCGCCACAAGGATTGACGCCGATGCGCCTCTTGCGCGCATTCACCCAACGCAAGACTTCACCGCTGCCCCCGCCCGTCACGGAAATGATGCTGGTGGCCGACCAGCAGGTGCAGCTCACCTTCAAGCGCCACGCCTCCGCCCGCCGCTTCACCTTGCGCCTGATGCGCGATGGAGCGGGCTTTGCCATGACCATGCCGCGCCGCGCCAGCATGGCCGATGCGCGCGCCTTCGCCCTCAAGTCGGAAAGCTGGATGCTCAGGGTTCTCGCGAGACGCGTGCCCAAGGTCGATGTGGCCCCCGGTGCCGTCATCATGCTGCGCGGCGTCGAACACGTGATTGCCGCCACCGGCAAGGCCCGTGGACAGGTGATTCACGATGCCGGGGAACGCATCCTTCATGTGCCCGGCGCCCCGCAACATCTGAGGCGCCGCCTTCTGGACTGGCTGAAAGCCGAAGCGGCCCACGATCTTGACGTCGCCTCCACCAAATACGCTGCCGCCATGGCGGCGCGATTCCGCAAGATCAATATCCGCGACCAGAAGAGCAGGTGGGGCTCGTGCTCAACCGATGGTGTGCTCAACTATTCGTGGAGACTCGTGCTGGCACCACCTTATGTGCTGGACTATGTCGCCGCCCATGAGGTGGCCCACCTGCGTGAGATGAACCATTCCACGCGCTTCTGGCGGCTGGTCCTCAGCCATTGTCCCGGAAGCCGCAGCGCCAAAACCTGGCTGAAGCTGCACGGTACGCGACTGCACGCCCTGGGCTGACCCGCCGTAAACGGTACAAGTGCTTAATAGCGTGGCCCTTTTTGGCACAACCTTAACGCATCATTAACCAGCAAAACCTAAGCCTGAGCGTACTCCTGTTGCGCAGCCTTGTGCTGTCGCGCGTCCAGGAAAGATCGGGGCACTTGCATACTCAGGGTTCATCACCCTGTCCGCACTTCTCCATCAAATGTTTGTTTTTGCGTGAGTTTTTTGGAGAAACTCAGGTTTGACGCGCAGTCAAAATATGAAGGCTGGTCTTCGCTCCGGAACCCTCGCGGGTTGTGGTGGCGGAGAATCACGTCCGCAAAGTGGGGCAAGCTCGACAGCTGGGAGGCCTGCGACCCGCCTTGTGAAGACTGCAGTAACAGCAACCCTCTTTCGGGAGGCGCTGTGGCCGCCGGTTGCGCGGCTGCGAACCGGAGTGCGCTCCAATTGTGTTCAACCCAGCCCATCAAAACCAAGAAACGTGTTTTGCAACTCTCGACGGAGAATTGATATGGACGTCTACAACCTGCCGCGCCAGTCCGCGCGGTCTTGGCCGGGCCCGCAGTTGCGGACCAGGCTCTGGGGATCGGTGGCAGTCGCCGCCGCCCTCGCAGTGACGCAGGCCTCACCGGCCTTCGCCACCATCGACAACACCGCTACGGCGAACGGCACGGGTCCTTCGGGCCCCATGACGCCGGTCACTGACTCGGTAAGTGTTGACGTGATCGATGCCGCTCCCGCCACCACCGTCGCCAAGTCCTGGGCTTTCGCAAGCCCCGGCGGCGACGTGAATGGCGACGGCAACGTCGATCCCGGCGACGCTGTCGTCTACACCTACACCGTCACCAACTCGGGCAACGTCACGCTGCAAGACGTGTCGCTGACCGACGCCCATGACGGTGTGAACGGCGCGCTTGTCTTCACCAAGCCGACGGTCGTCACGACCGACGGCACGGTGGCGGGCGACGTGACGGGCACCACCGGTGATTCCAGCAACGTCGATTGGACCGACAATGACTGGGACGTGCTGGGCCCGGGTGACGTCATCACCTACACGTCGGCCTATACGGTCGGCGCGGGTGACTTCACCTCCGGCACATCGAGCGATGGCGACATCGACAACACCGCAACGGTGGCGTCGCTGTACAATGGCTCGCCGGTCACGGCTTCGACGGGCAGCACTTTCGTGCCGCTCGACAACACGCCGCGCTTCACCCTCGACAAGGTGGCCGACGACACGACCGATCGTGCGATTGGCGATGTGGTGACATACACCTACACGCTGACCAACACGGGCAACGTGCCGATCACAGCGGTCACGGTGTCTGACGTGGAAAACGGTTCCGGTTCTCTGACCGGCCCGAACTTCGCGTCCTGGACCACGCAGAATGGCTCGTCGGTGACGGGGAACACGATCAACACCTTCAATCCGGGTTCGATCGCTGTCTACTCCTCGACCTACACCGTCACGCAGTCTGACGTGAACACGTTGCAGTAAGCGCAACCGGACGCGTCGATGACACAAAACGCCGCCACGCGGATGCCGGATGCAAGAGGACACAAGCGCAAGCTTGTGGGCCTCCTTGCGTCATGCGCATTCGCGTGGGGCCTCGTTTCTCCGGCCTCGGCGGCACTTGTGAACACCGCCACGGCCACGGGCTTCGCCAACGGCCAACCCATCTCGGCCAGCGACACCGTCAGCGTCGACCTGATCGACGCCAATCCCACGCTCACCGTCGTCAAGACCGCCACCGTCAACGATGGCGGCGATGGCACCGACGATCCGGGTGATACGATTTCATACAGCTTCACCGTCACCAACGGCGGCAACGTCACTCTCAACAACGTGGTGCTGACCGATCCCCGCGTCACCCTGTCTGCCGCAACCCTGACCGACAGCGGCGTGGGCGGCGACTCAAGCGACGGCATCCTCTCTGCCGGCTGGGATGTCCTCGGCCCCGGCGATACGCTGACCTACACCGCCACATACATTCTCCAGCCCGCCGACGTGGATGCAGGCCAGGTCGTGAACACCGCGACCGCCACGGCGACGACGGTTCCCGGCGCGCCCATCACCGGCACCGACACGGAAACGACGCTGCTCAACGTCGTCTCCTCCCTCTCCCTCGCCAAGGTCGCCACCATCAACGATGGCGGTGATGGCGTGGTGAACGCGGGCGACACGATTTCCTACGCCTTCACCGTGACCAACACCGGCACCGTGACGCAGAACAATGTCTCGGTGTCGGATCCGCTGCTGAACGTCGCCAGCCTGCCGGGCCGTGCCCAGGCCTTCCAGATGATGGCCGCTGCCGCGTCCGGCGCCGACATGATGACAACCGCCTCGACCTCCCAGCCATTCGACCCGGCGCAGGTGTTCGAGGGCGCGTCCATGCTTTATGCGCCGGTGGCGACCCGTACGGCGGCCGCCTACACGCCGGCCCGCGACGTGCCGCAGCTGGCCGTGTCGCTCCATGCCGAACGCAAGCTCGTGATGCTCTCCGGCGATCCGGGTGCGCCAAAGGCGGGCGATCTGCTCGGCATCTACTTCGAACTCATCAACACGGGCGAGGGACCGCTCACCGCCATCACCGTCGACCAGACCGGCGCCGAAGCCTTCGGCAGCGCCCTCGACATTCTGCCGGCCAACAGCAAGGACGCGGCCTCCATCATCTTCTCGCGCACCCTGACCGACGACGACATCACCGCCGGCCAGATCAGCGCACCTGCCACTGTCCGGGCCCATGCCCGCGGCCGGAGTGCAACCCTCGCACTAACGGAAGACATGCCGCTCGCTGCCATCTCCGGCATGGAAGAACTGGCGACAGCCACGATCACGCCCGCCAATTTCCCCAGCCTCGCGCCGGGTGCCTCCACGGCCTTCAATGCAACGCTGGTGCTGAGCCAGGCGGACATTGATGCGGGAGTCGTCAACAACTCCGCCATCGCCACGGGCACCGATCCCTTCAACGCGACAATCACCGCGCCCGGCAGCGCTTCGACACCCATTCCGGCCGTGCCGGCCATCGCCATTGTCAAGCAGGGCACTGTTGATCCGGGTGCCGATGGCGTGGCCAACGCCGGTGACGTCGTCACCTATGCCTTCGCCATCCACAACACCGGCAACGTGACGCTATCCAACATTACCCTCGATGATCCGGTGCCGGGCCTTACGCTCGCTCCTGCCACACTGGCTTCGCTGGCACCGGGTGCGGTCGACTCCACCACCTTCACGGCCACCTATCCCTTGCAGCAGGCTGACCTCGACGCCGGTCACGCCGACAACCAGGCGAAGGTGACGGGCACGGTTCCCGTGGGCGGCGGCACCGTCTCCGACTTCTCCGACGACAACAGCGAGACGGAAGACCAGGTGACGGTTGTTCCGTTGACGGCGGCACCGAAGATCGCGCTGCTCAAGACGCTCGACACCTCCACCTATCCCACCGCCGTGGAAGACGTGAACGGCAACGGCCTCAATGATGCGGGCGACCGCGTGCACTACGCCTTTGAGGTCCACAACGTCGGCAACGTCACCCTGAACAACGTCTATGTCCAGGATCGCAATCCCTCGATCATCACCACGCCGCTGCCGCCCACGGGCATCTCGCTGGCCCCGGGTGCGTCCGACACCGCAAGTTTCGCCGCAATCTACACCCTGACCCAGGCCGATGTGGACGCGGGCCATTTCAACAACACCGCCGACACCTATGGCACCGATCCCAACGGCACCATCGTGCAGGATGAATCCGACCCCGGCGTGCTCACGCAGAACGCGCCGACCGTACTCGACATTCCCGCCCAGCCCGCTGTCTCCCTGCTGAAGACCGTCCAGAGCATCGACGACGTCAACAGCAACGGCATCAACGACACCAACGACGTGATCCACTATGCCTTCACGGTCATCAATACAGGCAACGTTACGCTGACCGGGATCAACGTCTCCGATCCCAACGCCTCCATGGCGGGTGGCTCGCTGGCGCAGCTCGATCCCGGCCTGTTCAACAACACGACCTTCACCGCAACGCACGTCATCAACGCGGGCGACATGCTGGCCGGACGCGTGACCAACCAGGCCACCGCCACCGCCAACACGCCGTCGAGCGGCCCCGTGACCGATCTCTCCGACACCAACGATCCTGACGAGAACGACGCCACGGTGACACCGACCGTCGTCCAGCCGGCCATTGCCGTCATCAAGCAAGTCACCGGCATCACCAACACCAACGGCAACGCCATGGTGGATGCAGGCGACACCATCGAGTACCGCTTCACCGTGAAGAACACGGGCAACATCCCCGTGACCAATGTCACCCTCGATGATGCCCTGGCTGGCGTGACGGTGCTGGGAGGACCCATCGCCCAGATGGACGCGGGCGACACCGACACCACGACCTTTACGGCAAGCTATGTCATCACACCGGCTGACGTGACAGCGGGCCAGGTGGCGAACAGTGCCACCGTCCGCGGCACCGCCGCCAACGGCACCAACCTCTCCGACGTCTCGGATGAATCCGACTTCACCGATGATGACTGGACGATCACCTACATCGCCAACGCCCCCGCCATCGGCCTGGTCAAGACCGTCTCTTCGATCACTGACGTCAACAGCAACGGCATGAATGACGCCGGAGACATCATCAGCTACGCCTTCAACGTGGTGAACATGGGCAACGTGGCCCTCACCAATGTGCGGGTTGACGATGCCAACGCCACCATTGCCGGCGGCCCGATCGCAACATTGCCCATCGGTGCCACGAACAGCACCACCTTCACGGGCCAGCACGTCATCACCGCCAATGACGTGAACGTTGGCGGCGTCAGCAACCAGGCGCGCGTGACCGCGACCGGCCCTGCAGGCGACATCACCGACCTGTCGGATGAATCCGACCTCACCGACAACGACCCGACCTTCACCTCGCTCACCCAGGTGCCGCGCCTGGCCTTGATCAAGACCGTGTCTCAACTGGAAGACGTCAATGGCAACGCGCTGGTCGATGCGGGCGACGTCATTCACTACGGCTTTGCTGTCCACAACATCGGCAACGTCACCCTCACGAACATCGCTGTGACAGATGGCAACGCCACGATGGCGGGCGGTCCGCTGGCGGCGCTTGCAGCCGGTGCGGTGGACTCCACCACCTTCACCGCAACCCACATCGTGACGCTGGCCGACCAGGACGTCGAGCAGGTCGTCAACCAGGCGCAAGCGACGGGCAACGATCCATCTGACAACCCGGTGGCTGATCTGTCCGATCCGTCCGATGTCATGGGCAATGCCAATACAGTGACGGCCGTTTCCGCGCCGCCACCCGCCTTCACCAAGACGGTGGCCAAGTCGGAAATCTATCGCGGCGAGCGCGTGCAATACACGATCACGGCCAACAACGTGCGGAACGGCCCCTACGACATCGCCGACGTGATGCCGCCCGGCTTCACCTATGTGAGCGGCACCGCGACCGTGAACGGCGTCGCCACGGCTCCGGTGGCGGCGGGCAATGTCCTCACCTTCGCCGGCCTGATGCCTGATCCGGTCAGCGACAGCATCATCATCAAGCTCTATCTCACGGCACCGGCGCAGTTGAACACGGGCACCTATATCAACCGCGCCCGCTTCATCGACCCCGCCACCAGTGGCGTTCTCGCCACGGCCCAGGTCGGCGTGACGATCAAGGAAGAGCATGTCTTCGACTGCGGCGACATCATCGGCCGCGTCTTCGACGACCTCAACGCCAACGGTTATCCGGATGACGGCGAGCCGGGCCTGCCGGGCGTGCGCGTGGTCACGGTCAAGGGTCTCCTCGTCACCACCGACAAGCATGGCCGCTTCCACGTGCCCTGCGCCGACGTGCCCAATGCGGCCATCGGTTCCAACTTCCTCATGAAGCTGGATCCGCGCACACTGCCCGTGGGCTATCGCCTGACCACGGAAAACCCGCGCGACGTGCGCCTGACGCGCGGCAAGATGACCAAGCTCAATTTCGGTGCGGCCCGCAACCGCGACCTCGAACTCGAACTCCGGCGCGATGCCTTCGTGGGCACGGGCGTGGACCTGAAGGATGAGTGGCTCACCGGCGTGGACCGCCTCGTTGGCCTTCTTGAACAGGGCCGCGGCGAGCTTTCGATTGTCTATCGCTGCGGTGAGGAAAACCCGGTCGCCGAAGACCGCGTGCTGGTGGTGAAGGATCTCGTCGCGCAGCGTTGGCAGCAGACGGGCCATCGCAAGCCATTGAAGATCAGCACGCGTGTGGAGTGCGGCAAATGATGAAGCGCCTCATTCTCCGTGCCGCCTCCGCTGCAAGCCTCCTCGCCATCACGCTGGCAAGCGGCGTTCAGGCGCAGGATGCCACCCTGCCGTTCCAGATCAAGGTGGACGGCAAGGTAGTGGCGGGTGAGACATTGCCGGCATTGCCCGACGCGGATGCCGTGCAGGTGGACGTGAAGTTCGATGGCCTCGGTGTGCGCCCCATGCTGAACGTCTCGACGGTGCCCATGCGCGCCTCGTTCAAGGCAGGCGACGAGATCGAGTTCCTCGGTTCGCTCAACTATGCCGCTTGGGTGGAACGCGGCGAGGTCCGCATCTTCAAGCGTGGCGACAATTCCCAGAACGGCATGGTGAGCATATTGCCGCTCTCCAACCTCGCGACCGCCGACTGGGTGATGCCTGCGGACGGTCCGGAAGACATGGAATATGTCGTGCGCGTCTATGACGAGGAAGGCCGCTTCGACGAAACCGAACCGCTGCCGCTCTCGCGCACCACCCTCGACCTGCCCACCCACGACTTCGGTCTGAAGGCAGCCGCACCGGGCTATTCCGAAGACCGCACGGCAATCCGCAACATTGATGTGCATGGCGGCGCCATCACCGTCTATGGCCGCAACGTGCCGGCGGGCCACGACGTCTACGTCATGGGTGAACCCGTGCCCGTGGATGGCGATGGCAGCTTCGTCGTCGAGCGCATCCTGCCGCAGGGTTCCCACGCGGTGAACGTCAAGGTGGAAGACGGCGGCGAGGGCCTCGACTTCACCCGCGACGTCACCATTCCGGAGAACGAATGGTTCTACGTCGGCCTCGCCGACTTCACCGCCGGCCGCAATTTCAACAAGCACGTGGAAGCGCTTCGTCCTGGCGAATTCAGCGATGACGTCTACACGCGTGGCCGTCTCGCCTTCTATCTCAAGGGCAAGATCCAGGGCCGCTACATCCTCACCGCCGCCGCCGATACGGGCGAGCAGAAGCTCAAGTCCATCTTCAAGGGCCTGGACGACAAGGACCCGCGCACCTTCCTGAAGCGCCTCGACCCCGACGATTATTATCCCGTCTACGGCGACGACTCCGAGGCCATCGAGGACGCGCCCACCAAGGGCAAGTTCTACGTCCGCCTCGACCGCGGCCCGAGCCATGTGATGTGGGGCAACTTCAAGTCCAACATCACCGGCACCACCTTCCTGCGCCATCAGCGCGCCCTGTATGGTGCGCAAGGCGTCTACAAGTCCGGGACAGCCGCTCCCGATGGCGGTGCCCGCACCAATGTCGAAATCCATGCCGCCATGCCCGGCACCGTGCCGCAGCGCGACGTGTTCCGGGGCACCGGCGGTTCGGCCTATTTCATCAAGCACCAGGACGTGACGCCGGGTTCGGAAACCGTGACCATCGAGGTCCGCAACACGGTCACGGGCTGGGTGGTGGAGCGCCGCACGCTCACCTACGGCACCGACTATGAGTTCGACTACGTGCAGGGCGTGGTGATCCTGCGCAACCCGCTGCCCTCCACCAGTGGCGTGGGCACGGAGAACTATCTCGTGGCCAGCTACGAATTCACACCCGCCGCCCGCGATGTGAACGGTTACGTCACCGGTGGCCGCGCCCAGCAATGGGTGGGTGATCACATCCGCGTCGGCGTTACCGGCCTCAAGGAAAACACCGAAGGCGCTGACCAGCTGCTTTACGGTGCCGACGTTCACGTACAGCACTCGGAAGGCACCTGGCTCGAAGGCGAAGTGGCCCGCTCGGAAGGCCCCGGCTTCGGCTCTTCCTATTCTGCTGATGGCGGCCTCACCATTCAGGACAATGCCTCCTCGGGCGTGCCCAACAAGACAGCGGAAGCCTGGCGCGTCGAAGGCCGCGTGGCGCTGGAAGACATCACCTCGTCCGCCAAGGGTCATGTGGGTGCGCGCTACGAGCATCACGGCAAGGGCTTCTCCTCCCTCGAGGTCGACGCCAAGGACACGAAGCGCCTGATGGGCGCGGATGCGGACTTCGAAGTCACGGATTCGGTTACGGCAGCTGCAACATTCAGCGACGAGAAGGTGGGCGATGGCACGCACACCTCGGAAGTGCTGGCCAAGATCGGCGTCAAGACCGGCGAACACGTGACCGTGCAGCCCTACGGCGTCTACACGCGCAAGACCGGCAACAGCACGTCGACAGCCGAGCAGGGCCACCGCGCCGATGCCGGCATCAAGGTACTCTATGCCTGGAACGAAGATCAGGAAGCCTTCATCTTCGGGCAAGGCACGGCCACGCACACCGGCACCATGCACAAGGATCATCGCGCTGGCGCGGGCGGCACCTTCCGTCTCAGCGAAAAAGTGACAGCCGATGGCGAGGTCTCCTACGGCACGCAAGGCATCGGCGCCGATGCGCGCCTGACCTACGAACCGACGGCGGATGACAAATACTACATCGGCTACACCCTCGATCCCGACCGTGACCTTGCCGAGAACTGGCCCTTCCAGCTGGTGGGTGACGACATGGGCACGCTCGTCGCAGGCGCCCGCCACCGCTTCAATGACCAGTGGCTGATGTATTCCGAAGACAACTTCGATGCCTTTGGCGAACACCGTTCGCTCGCCCAGGTCTATGGCGTCACCTACACGCCCGACGCCGCCTGGAACATCACCGCCGGCACGGAAGTGGGGCAGGTCTTCGACAACACCATCGATCCGGCCACGCTGCTGAAGAATCCCGATTTCGACCGCGTCGCCCTGTCGCTCGCCGTCGCCTACAAGACGGACAACGGCCTCGAAGGCAAGGTCAAGGGCGAATACCGCATCGACGACAGCCAGGATGATACGCGCGACATGCAGGCCTATCTGCTGCAGGCCAGCGCCGGCGTGAAGATCGACGAGGACTGGCGCGCACTGGCAAGTTTCGATGGCGTGCTGACCGATGCCACCGATACGACCCGTGACGGCGACTACGCCGAGGGATCGCTGGGCTTTGCCTACCGTCCGGCCGAGGGCGACCGTCTCAACATGCTCGCCAAGTACACCTACCTCTACGACCTGCCCGGCAAGGACCAGGTGAGCGTGGATGGCACCACCTCGAGCCCGGCGCAGCGCTCGCACATCGCCTCGGTCGATGCGAGTTACGACGTGCTGCCGCAACTCACCCTGGGCGCCAAGTATGGCGTGCGCATCGGCGAGACCAAGGACCGCGCCGCCGGTTCCGGCTGGATCGACTCGCAGGTGCACCTCGGCATCGTTCGCGCCGACATGCATATCGTGAAGGAATGGGATGCCGTGCTGGAAGGCCGCCTGATGTGGTCGCCGACCACCGACCAGAAGGATTTCGGCGCCGTCGCCGCCCTGTACCGCCAGTTCGGCGACAACCTCAAGCTGGGCGTGGGCTGGAACTTCGGCCGCTTCAGCGATGACCTGCGCGATCTCACCCAGGATGACCACGGCATCTTCATGAACGTCATCGGCAAGTTCTGAGGCTTGTCCAGCACGCACACCGGCTTGCGCCGGAGCGGTGGTCATTGAATCTGGAGACTTGCGCGGCTGTGTGATAGACCACCTCCAGCTTTGAGGACCCCATGCTGACCCCCACGCAAGCCCCTTCGATTGCCGATCTCTACGAACTTTACCGCCGCCGCGTGCCGCGCATGTTCCACGACTATTGCGAGACCGGCTCCTACACCACCGGCACCTTTGTCGAGAACAGCACCGCCTTCGCCAGGTACCGCCTGCGCCAGCGCGTGGCCCGCAACATTTCAGGGCGGTCGCTGAAGGCCGAAATGCTCGGCGAAGAGGTGACCATGCCGGTGGCGTTGGCACCAGTGGGATCGACCGGCATGCAGCATGCCGATGGAGAGATCCTTGCGGCCCGCGCCGCGCAGGACTTCGGCGTACCCTTCACGCTCTCCACCATGAGCGTGTGTTCGCTGGAAGAGGTCGCCAGCAAGGTCAGGAAACCCTTCTGGTTCCAGCTCTATGTAATGCGCGACCGCGACTATGTCCGGCGCCTCGTGCAGCGCGCCAAGGATGCGAAATGCTCGGCCCTCGTGCTGACGCTCGATCTGCAAATCCTCGGCCAGCGCCACAAGGACATCCGCAACGGGCTCTCCACCCCGCCGCGCCTGACGGCAGCCAACATCATCAACATGATGACAAAGCCGCGCTGGTGCCTGGGAATGATGGGCACACGCAACCGGACCTTCGGCAACATCATGGGCCACGTGAAAGACGTGGCCAACATCGCCGACCTCTCCCATTGGGCCAACAGCCAGTTTGACCAGACGCTGGACTGGTCGTCGGTGGAGTTCATCCGCAAGGAATGGGGCGGCAAGTTGCTGCTCAAGGGCATCAATGACGTTGATGATGCCATCACGGCTGCCGAACTGGGCTCGGACGGGATCATCGTGTCAAACCACGGTGGCCGCCAGCTCGATGGCGCCCCCGCCACCATCGACATGCTGGCGCCCATCGTCGATGCCGTGGGCCACAAGACGGACGTCTACATCGATAGCGGCATTCGCACCGGCATGGATGTGATGAAGGCCATGGCCATGGGGGCCAAGGGCACCTTCATCGGCCGCGCCTATGTCTATGGCCTGGGAGCGGGTGGCCAGTCCGGCGTGACCCGCGCCCTGGAAATCTTGAAGAGCGAGTTGGACACGACGCTGGGACTGTGCGGCGAGACCGACATCACCAAGGTCGGCCGCCATAATCTCCTCATGCCGCCGCCGCCCTTCACCGTGCCAGCACCTGAACGCAAGGCTGCAAAGAAAAGCCGATGACGCTGCAGAACCGCGTCGATCCCCGGGGCAACCTGCACGCGGTCGACGCCAAGGGCACGCTGATGGGCAACCGCGGCGGGCGGTTTCATCGCGATGACCAGACGCTGGGGCGCCGCCGCTGGGCGGGCAACCGCTGGATTGCCTGCGAACTGGCGTTCAGGGATCGGCCGCCAAGGCACGTGTGGGGCAGCAGCTACACCGAACTTTTTTTCCTGGATGAAGTGACGGCCCTTGCAGCAGGCCATAGGCCCTGTTTCGAATGCCGCCGGGCCGAGGCAAAGGCCTTTCTCGGCGACCGCCCCCTTGCAGCATTCGACCGCCAGCTTCACGCCGAACGGAAGGCACCTGCGTCAGACGTGATGGTGCGCGATCTTCCGCCGGGCGCCATGGTGGAATGGCAGGGTGCGGCCCATGCCCGCCGCGGCGGCAAGCTGCTGCGCTGGAGTTTCGCTGGCTACAGCGATCCTGTGCACATCACGCCTGATATGAAGGCGAAGCTTTTGACACCGCCCGCAATCACCGCCATCTTGGCGCAAGGCTATCAACCGCGCTGGCATCCGACCGCACAACAATGGGACGACTGACATGAAACTTCTCCGCTACGGACCCAAGGGCAAGGAAAAGCCCGGCATGCTGGATGGGGAGGGCCGCATCCGCGACCTGTCGAAGGTCGTCGCAGATATCGGCGGAGACGTGCTCTCGCCTGCAAGCCTCAACAAGCTGCGCAAGCTCAATCCGGAAAAACTGCCGCTGGTGAAGGGCAGGCCGCGCATCGGCGCCTGCGTGGCGAACCCGCAGAAGTTCATTGCAATCGGCCTCAACTATTCCGACCACGCCGCCGAAAGCGGCCTCGCCGTGCCACCGGAACCTGTGGTTTTCACCAAGCAGGTCTCCTGTCTCTCCGGTCCCAATGACGACGTGACCATTCCGCCCAAGTCGAAGAAGTCGGATTGGGAAGTCGAACTGGGCGTCATCATCGGCACCCGCGCCAAGAACATCAAGAAGGCGGACGCGCTGAAGCACGTCGCCGGCTACTGCACCATCAACGATCTTTCCGAACGCGAATTCCAGGCCGAGCGGGCCGGGCAGTGGACCAAGGGCAAGTCCTACGACACTTTCGGTCCCGTGGGGCCGTGGCTGGTGACGTCCGATGAAGTGAAGAACCCCCAGAACCTGCATCTCTGGCTCGAACTCAACGGCAAGCGCGTGCAGGACGGCAGCACCAAGACCATGGTCTTCGGCGTGGCTCACATCGTGGCCTATCTCTCGCAGTTCTTCACCCTCATGCCCGGCGACATCATCACCACCGGCACGCCGCCTGGTGTCGGCATGGGCATGAAGCCGCAACGCTTCCTCAAGCCCGGCGACCGCATGGTGATCGGCATCGACGGACTGGGCACCCAGCAGCAGGTCGTGCTCCGCGACAAGTGAGCCGTGGGCCGGAGATCCCCGAGGCAATATCAAGTGACAACCGTCACCCGGCGCCGGGCGTCATCCGGACTTTCAACTGTTGTGCAGTTTGAAATCTGGATGCTCCCGCCGTCGGGGTGACAGCAAGATCCGGGCCTGTGGGAATTACCCGACCCGCGTGCCCGGCGACCGCTCGGAGATAAGCCGCAAGCGGTCCGCCTCCCACTGCAGGTCCAGGGTCAGGGGCTGCTTGCGCAACACATCCAACTCCTCGCGGGACAGGCCGATGTCGCGCAGCAGGTAGTCATCGAGGCTGCGGAGCTGGCGCAATTGCCGGCGGGCGCGCCAGTTTTTGACCATGCGAACGAGCATCGAAAAGCTGCCGTAGGGAAGGCGGCCTTGAGACTGTTCCAGAATGTACTCGCGCATGGTGAACCTCATTTGTATCTATTGTATCTGTGTATCGGCAGCAATTGCCCCCTTGATTCCTGCTCATTCATAGATACAATGAGGCCTCAAGCCAATCAATCGGAACATTGTCACCATGACAATTTGGACTCCCGTTCTCGATCGCTCCAAACCGCTCTACCTCGCCATTGCCGATGCAATTTCCCGCGATGTGGATGGCGGCACATTGCCGGATGGCGCGCGCCTGCCGCCGCAACGCGAACTGGCCTGGAAGCTGGGCGTGACGCTGGGCACCGTCACGCGTGCCTACAGGGAGGCGGAGGAACGCGGGCTGCTGGCAGGAGAAGTGGGGCGCGGCAGCTACATCCGCCGTCACAAGGCCGCGGCACCGATCTCCATGCCGCAGGCCGACGAGGCAGGCACCATCGACCTCGGCACGGCAATTGCGCCGCCCGTGGTGACGGCCGAAGAATTCGATGCAGCCCTCAGCGCCGTGATGCGCGATCCGCGCAAACTCGATCTTCTCGACTATGCTCCACCTGATGGCTTTCCCCAGCATCGCGCCATGGCGAGCCAATGGCTGAAACGAAGCGGCATCGACGTGCCGGAGGCGCAGGTCTTCATCACCGCGGGTGCCCACCTCGGACTTGTCACGGTGCTGCAATCCCTCACGTCACCGGGCGAAGGCGTGATGGCGGAGGAGGTGAACTACGCGCTTCTGCGCACCACCTTCCGCAACGCCCACCTGACGCCCGTGCCACTCGCCATGGACGAGGATGGCCTTGTCCCCGATGCCTTCGAGAAGGCCGCGCGCGCCGGCCAGGCGAAGTTGCTCTATCTCGTGCCATCGCTGCAGAACCCCACCACCAACACCATGAGCCGCCGCCGCCGCGACGCCATCGTCACCATTGCCCGCGCCCATGATATCACCATCATCGAGGACGACATCTTCCGCCTGCTCGATGAACGCGTGCAGCCACCCACATTCCAGGCGCTGGCGCCGGAACGCACCTATCACATCACCAGCCTGTCAAAGACGCTGGCGCCCGGATTGCGCCTCGGCATCGTTGTCTCGCCGCCGGGGCAGGACCGGGCCTTGCGCGCCCATATCCGCGGCATGGCCTCGCGGAACGTGGGCCTGAGCGGGGAGCTGGCCCGCTACTGGATCGAGACCGATACGGCGAGCACCATCCTCACCCGCTCCCGCAATGAACTGGCGGCCCGCCGCGCGGCCTTTGTCGACATCTTCAAGGGCATGCCCTGGCGCTGCGAACCGGGCGCGCCCTATGCCTGGGTGGAATTGCCGGAAGCCTGGTCAGCGGGGCGTTTCACCAGTGCGCTTGCTGCACGGCAGGTGCGGGTGACGCCCGGCACCTCGTTCAATCTGACGCCCGGAAAGCCGAGCCGCCACGTGCGCGTCTGTTTCGGCGGGCCGCAATCAGGCCACCTCACCCGCAAGGGTTTCGAGATCATCCGTGAACTGATGAATTCCGAACCGGAAGACGATTTCACGCCGGTGGCGTGAATGTGCCGCCATTGGCGGACTTGCCCTTGGTATGGGTGATGAGCACCCGAAGGGTCTTGCGCAACACCTCAAGACCTTCCGCGCCGATGATTTCGGCCAGTTCGGATTCGAGCCTGTTGATCTGCGTATTGGCGAGCCGCATCGCATCGCGGCCGTGCTGGGTCAGCTTCACCGCCATGTCGCGGCGGCTGGTCTGCAGGGCTTGCATCTCGATGACGCCGAGTTCCTTCAGGCGCTGCGCCGACATGTGCACGGCCTGGCGGGATATGCCGAGCCGCCGCGCAATTTCGGAAATGCTGCTGCCGCCGTCGGCGGCGTGCACGAAAACCCGGATGTCGGACGCCCGCACGTTTTCGTAGGCGGTGCCTTGGCGGAACAGGCTAATGCGTTCATCCAGTTCCTGGCCGAACAGGTAGACCAGGGTGCGGATGTTTTCGCCCATCGATCCGGGTGCGAGGCCTTGACTTATATCAACCATGATTGACACATAGTCCGCGCGATCTGAACAGTCAAGATGCGGAAAAACCACAAAAAACCTCAATTCAAAGCGCTGTGGGTTAAAATAACCCTCATTTTCCGGCAATTTCGGTTGACAGATGCGTTGCGGTGCACCATATGTAGCCTGTCAACTTGAGTTGACTTGCTGTTCCTTCAACGCGGATCTTTTTTGCGGCCGTCCCCAGAAACGGCGGCGATGGTGGGTCTGTTTTGGGAACATGTCAGTGGCCCGGTCGCAAGGGGCGCTCTGCGGACGGGCCCGGACCGGTGATGTTCCCTAGACATCATCGGTCCACCTGGCGGCTATTCCTCGCCCGTATTGCCCAGCAGCTTCGCCACTTCCGGCCGCACATCCATCAGGATGGCATCGGCCATGGCCGCATGGCCTTCCGCGGACGGATGCATGGCCCCCGTCGTTTCCACGAACACCGATTCCGAAGCCCCGGCATCGACGAAGCCGTCGCGGGTGATGACCTTCTGGTTGATGGCGAGATAGGCGTCGTTGAAGCTCCGCACCCAGCGCTGGCGGAGCGCATAGGGATAGTTTTCCGTCGCCGGATTGTAGGGCCGCCAGTCGCGCTGCTTGCCCGACCAGCTTTGCGTGCAGGTGGCGGTCGGCCGTTCCGCCTTGCCGATGCAGGGCATCATCAATTGTTCCGCCGGATCATTCCCCGCCCCGGCGTTGCGGGCGCAGAAGCCGTGGCCCCGGAACGGACGGTCCTCATAGGCACGGCCGGCAAAGCGCCAGCCGTAATCCTCGGCGAGTTCGCCCATGCGCCGGTGCAGGCCAGTGAGCTGGTCATGCGCCGCCGCCAGACGGCCGGGCGTCACCACCAGCCACGACGACCACACATCGAGCGACTGGTTGGCGGCATAGAGATCCTCATCCGCTCCTTCCTCGCCGGCCGGGCAAACCTGGCCCTTTTCGTCTTCCAGGATATCCGGATAGGCACTCAGCACCACCCGAGACGGATCAAACCCCGACTGCGGATCGCGCACCGGCACGGCAAGCTCGATCGCCTTGGCGAGATGGGCATAGTCGCGCGGCAGGTCGTTCTTCATGTTGGCCGCGAACTGCTTGGGCGAGACCGTGGCGCCGAAATACTTGGCGAGCTTCGAGGTCACGTTGTCGCGCAGTGTGGCCCAGGTGACGAGGCTGGAGAAGCCGATGTCGTTGCCGCCGATCGAGAGGAACAGCAGGTCCACGTCGCGGCGGAACTGGTTGCCCGGGCAGACCCAGTAGCCATCCTTCTGCTTGGGCTTCACCACGCACAATTCGCGCAGCAGCCAGCGCAACTGCGTATCCTTGGTGCCGCCCGTGACCGCCATCACCTGGCCGTTGCGGCTCTCGTATTCCACATGCTCCTGCGGCCCGATGATGCCCTCATCCACCGATGCGCCCGAACAGGAATACCCCAGGAAGGTGACGGCGCTGTGCGGATTCTCGACCGCGATCTGCAGGGCCGCGCGCAACTGGTGGCCATAGAGCGAGCGGTGGCAGGTCTCGTCCATCCACTGCGCGCTGCCGCTGCCATCATTGCGGGCGCGGCGCGGATAGAGGTTGCGGAAACGCCCCTCGGCCGAGAAGGCGACGGGCACATCCGGATTGCCTTCGCCCGAGGCAAAGCTGTCGCCCAGCCCCGCGATCAGCAGGTCCTTCACCGCGATGTCGGTGGAAATGCCGGCTTCGCCTTCCGCCGCGACCGAGATGGTCGCACCCGCGGGCCAGGGAATGTCGAGGCTCACCGGTTCATCGCAGGGCGCCACCACGGGCGCCGCCGCGCCGGCGCGCCATTCGCAATTGTATTCGGCGAACAGCGTATCCTTGCTGCGCGGCTTGAGCCACAGCTTCACCCGGTGGCTGACGGGCACCACATAGTTCCCGACGCCGCCGCAGGCATCATGCAGGCGCGTGGACGGACTCCAGCACAGCCGCCCCACCATGCCCGCCGCCCAGCCCTTCCAGTCATAGGTCCGCCGCAGGATGCGCGTGAACGGAATGTAGCGGTCGTTCAGCACATGCTCGCTGCCGAGGACGGAGGAGTTGGCCACGAGGCGCTCCGTCTCCGGCGGGCTGAGGTGCTGGCCGTCCACATGGATGAGATACTGCCGCCAGGCGCGCTCATGCGCCTGGAAATCGCGCGGCTCGGCGAACAGGCGGAAGCGGTTCTCCACCTGCCAGTTGATCTGCACGTTGGAGGAGGTGAGCGTCTGCGCCCCGGCAGCGGGGCTGAGCGCCAGGAGAGAAAGCAAAAGAAAAACAACCGTCCGCACGTCAACCACCGTCCCGTTTCAAGGCTTGCAGGAGCGCCCTGCAATAGCAAATGCCGCAAGGCAAGAATGGGGCGGGAAAAATATTGAAAGTCCTGTGTTAGGAATAAAAACTTGACAGCGGGGAGGGGAAGGTGCTAGGGCTGGGGGATGGTTGTGTTTCTCATCGCCCTGCTTGCCGCCTTTGCGGATCAATACGCATCCCGATGCTTGACTAGCGCAATGAGCTGCGAAAGTTCCCAAAGCCAAGCCAGCTGCGCCTCGCGGTACGTCTGGTGGAGTGCACGAGGCGGTCAATTCGGAGACTCGTGAGCGCCTAATTCAGATGCCGTGCGACGCTCAATCCGAGTCTTGCAACAGTTGAAACCGAAGGGAATTGAGTTCAAGATTCGAGTCAAAGAAGGGCAACATCAATGGTGGCTATCGAAAACGCAGAACGAGATTATTCTGTCTGGCGTGCAGCAGTGGATGCCCAGCTGTTGAAAAAGTATCTTATCGATATCAATATGGCCGGAATCGACGAAGATCGCTTGCTTTCATGTTTCAAGAATGGGGAAACGGCACGGGAATTCGTTGATTGGTTTGGCGAGAAGTTTGGCCTATTGGAAGACTTCCCATGAATGATGCCACATTCAATTCAATCACTGGCGCTTGGCATATGGAAGAGGTCTTGCTGGTAATTGATGACTACTTCCACATGCTGAATCTTGAGTTGGCGGGCAAGCCTATAACAAATCCGAGCGTCGCCGGTTGCTCCTGAAGGTGGTCCGACGCACTGATGGTTCCATTGAAATGAAGCGTCAGAATCTAAGTGCGGTTCTGGACTTGCTGGGGCTGCCCTACATCGAAGGCTACAAGCCACTTTCCAATTTCCAACAAGCACTCGTTGACGGCGTCGAGAACTACCTCGCGATACACGGACTGCCAGACATGAAAAACATTCTGCAGATCGGTATGGCAGAACAGCGTCCATTGCTGGTTGGAGCGCCGCCGCAGAGATTGAGCAAGCTGCCGCGGCTTATTGCTGACATGGGCAGTCTCCTGAGAAAGTTTGACCCCGCTACGCGAGATGCGCGCAACAGAGAACTTGGTCTGAAGGGCGAGGAATTGGTTTTGGAGAGCGAAATTTCCAGACTCTGGAACGCGGGATACAAAAACTTTGCCAAGAAGGTAAGGCACGTCGCTAAAGAAGACGGTGATGGCTTAGGGTATGATATCCATTCATATGATGAAGGCGGCTCGGATCGCCTCATTGAAGTCAAGACAACTGTTGGATCAATAGCAACACCCTTCTTTGTAACAGCCAACGAACGTGCGGTTTCTATTGAACGTCAGAAACATTATCGCCTGTTGCGACTTTATGACTTTGCGAAGCAACCCAAAGCTTTCGAGCTTGCTCCTCCTCTTGAAGAATGGGTTAATTTGTCGCCCGCTGTTTATCAGGCGTCTTTTCGATAGCCGAAACTCCCGTTGGGGCAGGAGCACCCCGCCCCACTTGCCTTTTCCCCCTCCTTCCCCCATATGCGGCGGCGGAAGGTTGGTGGCAGGCGTCGTGCTCGCCAACCGGGTCAGGACCGGAAGGTAGCAGCCCCAACGAGATTTTGACGGGTTGCCGTCCAGCCTTCCACTGTCCCCCAGCCTTGAGTTTGTCCGCCCCGGCCTTCGCCTGGGCGCTCAGGCGTTCAGCGGCACATCATGCCACTGGCTGTGCGGGACCCGCCTCACCCCAACGAGCTTTTGACGGGTTGCCGTCCTCCCCACTTTCCCCCATTTGAGTTTGCCCCGGCCTTCGGGGGCGCTCAGGCGTTCAAGCTCCCATCGCCCGGCATGATGTGCCGGACCGGTCCGCCGCTTGTCTCACCCCAACCAGCCCAATTTGACCGGGTCGCCATCCATCCCGCACTATTTCTCCCCGGCCTGCAACAGCGGCGCTTCTGCGCTTTCATCCGGCGGCGAAAATCCCTAAATCCTCTCCCGATGGCTTCTCCTTCTCCCATGCCCGCCTACCGTGTGCTGGCGCGCAAGTACCGCCCCACGGATTTCTCCGCCCTCATCGGGCAGGAGGCGCTGGTGCGCACCCTCACCAATGCCTTCGCCACCGGCCGCGTGGCCCAGGCCTACATGCTCACCGGCGTGCGCGGCGTCGGCAAGACGACGACGGCCCGGCTGATCGCCCGGGCGCTGAACTATCCGCCCGGCCCCGCAATCGACATGCCCGAGATGACGCCCCAGTGCGAGGCGATCCTCGAATCCCGCCACATGGACGTGATCGAGATGGACGCCGCCTCCAACACCGGCGTCGACAACATGCGCGAGATCATCGACTCGGTGCGCTATGCGCCGGTGCAGGCGCGCATGAAGGTCTACATCATCGACGAAGTGCACATGCTCTCGAAGAGCGCCTTCAACGCGCTCCTGAAGACGCTGGAAGAACCGCCGCCGCACGTGAAGTTCATCTTCGCGACAACGGAAATCCGCAAGGTTCCCGTCACCATCCTCTCGCGCTGCCAGCGCTTCGACCTGAAGCGCCTCGATGCCACGCTGCTGATGCAGCACTACGGCCGCATCGCCAAACTCGAAAACGCCGAGGTGGAGGAGGAGGCGCTGCGCATGATCGCGCGCGCCGCCGAAGGCTCGGTGCGCGACGGCCTCTCGCTGCTCGACCAGGCCATCGCCTATGGCGACGGCACGGTGAAGGCCGATGATGTGGGCAACATGCTGGGCCTCATCGACCGCAGCCGCGTGATCGAACTCTTCGATGCGGTGATGGGGGGCGACCCGGCCCGCGCCCTCGCCGAACTGGCGCAACAATTCGAAGGCGGCGGCGATCCCGAAACCATCCTCACCGACATGGCGGACTTCGTGCACTGGGTCACGCGCCTGCGCCTCGTCAAGGACAGCGCCCTGATGGACGGCGCGCGCACCGAGGCCGAGAAGACGCGCGGCCTCGCCTTTGCCGAGAAACTCGCCGTGCCCATGCTCTCGCGCGCCTGGCAGATGCTTTTGAAGGGCATTCAGGAAACGGCAACCGCCGCCAACCCCATGCAATCCGCCGAGATGGTGCTGATCCGCCTCGCCCATGCCGTCGAAGTGCCGCCCGCCGATGAACTGGCGCGCATCGCGAAATCGGGCGCCGCGCCGGCCTCCAACGTGAAGTCTCTGCCGCTGCGCGGCGAGGGCAACGGGGCCTCCGCCTCCGCCGCCGGAAATGGCGCAGGCCTTGCGGCTGCATTGTCGCCCGCACCGCAATCCCCGCCGCCCGCATCGCCGCGCGAGCCCGTGGCCTTCGCCGACTTCGCAGGCCTTGTGAAATACGTGAGCGACCGGCGCGACGTGAAGCTGAAGACCGAACTGGAACGTCACGTCCGCCCCATCTCGGTGAGCGAGGGCCGCATCGAATTCGCGCTGGAACGCGATGCGCCCGCCGGCCTCGCCAATGAACTGATGCGCAAGCTCGAAGCCTGGACCGGCCGCCGCACCCTCGTCACCGTGGCGCGCGAGGGCGGCGCCGAGCCGATCCTGAAACAGCGCAAGTCGGCCGAGGCCGTGGCGCTCCAGGAAGCGCGCGAACTGCCCGCCGTGCAGGCGATCCTCAAGACCTTCCCCGGCGCCGAGATCACGAGCGTCAGGGAACCGCAACCTCTCCCCACCTTCACACCGGAAGAACCAGATGAAGAATCTCGCTGACATCATGAAACAGGTCCAGTCCATGCAGTCGAAGATGACCGACATGCAGGCGAAGCTGGAGGCAACCACCGTCACCGGCCAGTCCGGCGGCGGCCTGGTCAAGGTCACGCTCAACGGCAAGGGCGTGCTCACCGGCCTCGACATCGATGCCTCGCTGATGAAGGCCGACGAGAAGGACATCCTCGAAGACCTGATCGTCGCCGCCCACGCCGATGCCAAGTCCAAGGCCGAAGCTGCGGCGGCGGAAGAAATGAAATCCGTGACCGGCGGCCTGCCGCTTCCGCCCGGACTGAAGCTGCCGTTCTGAGCCACGCATGAAGCGCCAGGCCGGGCCTGAACTTGAAAAGCTGATCCAGCTCCTCGCCCGCCTGCCGGGCCTGGGGCCGCGCTCGGCCCGCCGCGCCGTGCTGCACCTGATCAAGAACCGCGAGAAGCTGTTCGATCCCCTCACGCTGGCGCTGGAGGATGCCCGCCACAAGGTGTCGCAATGTTCGGTCTGCGGTAATGTCGATACCGTCGATCCCTGTTCCATCTGCCGCGACCCGCGCCGCGACAAGAGCCTCATCTGCGTGATCGAGGATGTGGGCGACCTCTGGGCGCTGGAGCGCGCCGGCGCCTGGACGGGGCTTTACCATGTCCTCGGCGGTACGCTCTCGGCGCTGGGCGGCGTGCGCCCCGAAGACCTCTCGATTGGCGGCCTCCTTGATCGCGTGGGCGATGGCAGCGTGAAGGAAGTCGTGCTCGCCACCAACGCCACCGTCGAAGGCCAGACCACGGCCCACTACATCACCGAACGCCTGAAGGAAAAGGGCATCGCCACCTCGCGCCTCGCCCATGGCGTGCCGGTGGGTGGCGAACTGGATTACCTCGACGAAGGCACCCTCACCCAGGCGCTGCGGGCCCGCCGCCCGCTTTGAGACAGCCCGTTAACACTTCATAAACCCTGTCGCTGGCGCACATGCCCGGTGTGCGCGGACCGGACTGGCGATTGCTCCTTGATCCTCAAACAGCCGGCCCTTGTGCCGGAATGGGACAGGAGCAGGCCACATGTTTAACTTCCGCAAGACCCTTCGCCGGTTGTGGAACAACGAGCGCGGCGACACGGCCATCCTCTTTGCCCTCAGTGCCATTCCGGTGCTGCTCGCCGCCGGTGCGGGCATCGACTACGCCAACTACAACAGCGCCGCGACGCACATGCAGTCGGCGCTGGATGCCGCCGCCCTCGCGGGCGCTGCCGCCTCGGGCAAGACCGACACCGAGCGCGCCACCATCGCCGAAGCCTCCTTCGATGCCAACATGGCGCGCGGTGCCGCGGGCGGCTACGGCACCACCACCGACTTCCGCGTCGAGTCCGGCACCTTCAAGGCCGATGCAACACTGGCCGTGCCCATGTCCTTCATGCGCGTCGCTGGCATTTCCGAAATCAATGCCAAGGCCTCGGCCGAGGTCGGCCTTGCCAGCATGAAGCAGGCCGAGATTGCCATGGTGCTGGATTATTCCGGCTCCATGGGCGACATCTCCGGCACCAAGGTCAAGTACATCGCCATGCGCGATGCCGCGACGAAGCTGGTGACCGATCTCACCGCCGCAAGCCCCGGCAAGGTGAAGTTCGGCCTCGTTCCGTTCTCGCATCATGTCTACGTGACGCTGCCCAAGGCCTATGTGAAGGGTGCCACCGGCACGGGCAACTGGACGGGCTGCACGCAGGACCGCAAGTATCCCTACAACCTCACCAATGCCACGCCGACGAGCGACGTGGACACCAAGTGGAACCAGCCGGTCGCCCCTGACCATGCCTCCGACGGCTGCAGCGGCTATGCCGCCAACAAGCTCATCGTGAAACCGCTGACGACCGACAGCACCGCAGTGAAGACGCAACTCGCCGCCATGAAGCCCTACGCCTGGACGCACATCGCGCTGGGCGTCGAGTTCGGCTACCATCTGCTTTCCGACAACATGCCCTTTAACGAGGGCGTGTCGTTCAGCGACCCCGACACGCAGAAGTTCATGATCGTGCTGACCGACGGCATGCAGACGGAACCAGCCTTCGGTCCGGGAACGTCTCGCAACGTCTCGCAGGGCGAGAAGAATCTCGCCAAGCTGTGCAGCAACGCCAAGGCCGATGGCATCCGCATCATCACGTTGGCCTTCGACCTCGACGACACCACGACGCGCGCCCGCCTCAAGGCCTGCGCCAGCGATGCCAAGAGCTTCTTCATCGCCAACGATGACACCGACCTCTCCGCCGCTTTCGAGGAAATCAAGACGGCAGTGGCAAGCGAGATCTACCTGAAGAAGTGACGCTGGCGATTGTGAAGGGTGGGACTTGGTCTCAACTTCATCGTCGCCAAGCGGGGCCGTGAACGGCCTCTCAGCTTCCCGTCACCAGACGGGGACGGGCGCCATCCGGCAAGCCTGCCACGCTGTCATCGGACACATCGAGGTTTTCAATTCGCGTGCCGCGCTTGCCGATACGGTCGGCGGAAGTGGTGAGCTTTTCCAGATCAGTGCTGGCCATGTCGAAGTGACGGCGGAGATCGGAGGCCCGCTCCTTCAGGCGCTCCACATCTTCCAGGAGCCGCATCACTTCCGCCTTGATGAGGTGCGCCTGCTCGCGCATCGCCACGTCCTTGACGATCGCCTGCATGGTCTGCACCAGCAGCATCAGCACGTTGGGCGAGGCGAGGATGACGCGGGCGCGGTGGGCCTTCTGCACCACGTCGTCGAACTTCTCGTGCAGTTCGGCGTAAACGGATTCCGACGGCACGAACATGATCGCCGTCTCGTGTGTTTCGCCGCTCAGCAGATATTTTTCCGAGATATCCTTCACGTGCTTGCCGATGTCGGCCTTCAGCCGCTGTTCGGCCGACTTGCGCGCGGCTTCATCCTGTGCCGCCGTGAACGCCGTGAAGGCTTCCAGCGGAAATTTCGCATCGATCACGAGTCGCAGCGAAGAATCCGGCAGCGTGATCAGGCAGTCGGGGCGCGTGCCGTTGGAGAGCGTTGCCTGGAAGGCGAAGCTGCGCGACGAGAGATTGTCGCGGATGATGGCCTCCATGCGCCCCTGGCCGAAAGCACCGCGCGACTGCTTGTTGTTGAGAATGTCCTTGAGCGACAGCATCTCGCCCGAGAGCGTGGTGAGATTCTGCTGGGCGGCATCTATCACGGCAAGACGCGCGTTGAGTTGCGACAGCGACAGCGTGGTCTTTTCCGCCTGCTCGCTGAGGCCGTGGCCGACGCGTGCGCTCACCATGTCCATGCGCTCGTCGATCACCCGCTGCAGGTGGATCTGGTGGCTCTGGGACTGCGAGGCATAGCTCTGCACCGCGCCCGAGAGTTCGGCGAGGCGGACGTCCATGTCGGCGGTGCGCCGGGCCGCCTCCGCCCGCTCCGCCTTGCGGCCGGCTTGGGCGCGAAAGGCGAGGATGACCGCGAGCAACAGCAGCAGCAGCCCAAAGGCCGCCGCCGCGAGCAAGGTTTCGGCAAAGGTGAAGCTGTGGCCACCGAGCGTGAGGAAACGAGAAGACAGGTCCATCCCGCTCGCCTAGCACGGATTCGCGTTTTGTTCCAGACGGGGTTGGGTGGCAACCGGAAGCAGCCAGACACCACACCGCCTTCATGCGGCGGCGTAGCGGCTTCGCACCATCCAGGTGCCCATCGAGTTGGCGAGCATGTCGTCGCCGACGAGGCTGATCTTGTTGCGGTCGATTTCCGTCTGCAGCGCCGAATGCCCCATCCACGCTGAAGTGAGCGCCTTCAGGTCGGCGGTGATGAAGAGATCGACGTCATGCCCCGGATCGATGACGCAGAGGTCGGCCTCAACGCCGGGCCGCCCGATGATCCAGTAGTTGCGTTCCTGTTCCGGCAGTTCCGGGAAGATGAACTGGATGACGCTGCGCCGCCGCGCCGGCAGCACGGCGGTATTCACCTTGCGCCGCATGTTCCACATCAGCAGCCGCGCATCCAGCTGTTCGAGGCAGACATCGGCATCGACATTGCGGTGAGCCCAGTCGCCCAGCGCCATGATGACGGGGGCAAGCTCGTCAGCGAGCTTTGTGGTGCGGTAGCTGCTGTCGCCTGTCGCGGGATGAATGTCACGGCGCACCAGTCCGTTCTTTTCCATTTCCTTGAGTCGCTTCGACAATAGCGTGGGTGACATCGAGGGTACACCGCGGCGGATGTCGTTGAAGCGTGTCGCCCCGTTCAGGAGTTCGCACAGCACAAGCAGTGTCCAGCGTGGCTCAAGGATCTCGCAGGCCTTCGCGATCGGACAGAAGTGATGATAGCTTTCGTTGGACATAGACAAATCTCCATGCCCCCCACGTCAGGCGTTCCCTATGCCCCAACGGAGGGGCCGGTGCTAGTCCACAATCTGTATCGGCTTTGCTCCATTTCGAGGACTCAACCTCCTGCCGCCGCCTTCCTATGTGCAGCCCCGTCGCGAGGACGGCATTTCCACAAAGGAAGACATGACCATGAACACCAACCCGAACCCAGGCGTGCAGCCGGCCCCGGACTACACCGCCATCAAGCAAAAGCAGCAGGCCACATGGGCTTCCGGCAACTATGCCGTCGTGGGCACCACCCTGCAGATCGTGGGTGAGATGCTGGCGGAGGCGGCGGATGTAATGGCGGGCGAACGCGTGCTCGATGTGGCCGCCGGCAACGGCAATGCCACGCTGGCCGCCGCCCGCCGCCATGCCACGACGACCTCGACTGACTATGTGGAAAGCCTGCTCAACCAGGGCCGCACCCGCGCCGAGGCCGAAGGCCTGGAGGTTGCGTTCCGCACGGCGGATGTGGAAGCGCTGCCTTTTGGCGATTCAAGTTTCGACGTTGTACTCTCCACCTTCGGCGTCATGTTTGCGCCGAACCAGGTGCAGTCGGCGGCGGAAATGTCGCGCGTGCTCCGCAAGGGCGGCCGCATTGGCCTTGCCAACTGGACGCCGGACAGCTTCATCGGCAGCCTGTTCAAGGTGATCGGCCGCCACGTGCCGCCGCCCGCAGGCCTCACGTCTCCCGCCCTTTGGGGCGATGAGATGCACCTTGCCACGCTCTTCCCCGGCCACGAGATCAAGGCCGAGCGCCGCAGCTTCAATTTCCGGTACCACTCGCCCGCCCACTTCGTGCAGGTGTTCCGGACCTACTACGGCCCGACCCACAAGGCCTTTGCGGCCCTGGACGAGATGGCCCGCGGCAAGCTGGAAGCGGATGTGCTGGAATTGATCGCCACGGCAAAGCGCAAGGATGCCACAGCCCTGGTGGTGCCGAGCACCTATCTGGAAGCGGTCATCACCAAGTGAGCTGACGCCCAAAAGGAAAAGGCCCGTTCCTACCGACTGGGCAGGAACGGGCCTCCAATCCGCTCTGAACTCGGGACGGCGACAGGAGCCCAAGGCGGACAGATCGGACCAGAATGGAGAAAGGCAAAGAGGCCAAAACTTGGGCCGTCTCTTTGAGTAGCGCCGTTGGTGGCACCCGCCGATCCCCCGCTGGATCGAGTGTGAGAGTGACCTTCAATTGGGGCTGCAAGAATGCTCAACCGCGAATAATCGCAGGTCATTTTCAGGCTATTTCAGGAGGGAACTGCCCCACAATTGTGGCGGCACGGAAAAAATCGAGCGAAATCAGCGCTTGATTGTGGCGCTCGCGGGGAAAACCGCCCTGGCCGTGAAGTCGCTGCGGCGCTCGAAAGCAAAGCCGACACCCTGCGAGAGGCCGACGAGAATATCCTTGAGCGTGCGAATGACCATGATGCGTAACCTTTTATGTTGCGGTGCATATGGTGGCGAAATGTGGAGAATTCGTTGCCTTCTCGCCTCTGGCGTGCAGGGTAGCTATGCGCCCTTCGCATGTGCGAAAGAATCAGTGGCCCGAATCAACGCGTTGAGTGTGCCGGGTTCCGCCGCAGCGTGGCCGGCATCGGGAATGAGCACGTAATCCGCCTCGGGCCAGGCCCGGTGCAGCGCATGGGCGGTGGCCGGCGGCGTCACCACGTCATATTGGCCCTGGATGATGATGCCGGGAATTTCCCGCAAGCGATGGGCCTGATCGATGATCCAGCCGTCCGCGGAGAAGAAACCGGCATTCATGAAGTAGTGGCACTCGATTGAGGCAAAGGCGATGGCGAAGTGGTCCTCGCCGAAGGCCGCTTCCCGTGATGGATCGGGCAACAGGGACAGCGTGGCGCCTTCCCACTGCGCCCAGGCCCGCGCCGAGTGGAGTTTCTGCTCATGGTCGGCCCCGGTGAGTCGGCGGTGATGGGCCGCCACGAGGTCATGCCGCTCCTCAGGCGGAATGGGCGCGATGAAGGACTCCCATTGCTGCGGAAACAGCATGGATGCCCCGTGCTGGTAGAACCAGTCGATCTCGCATTTCCGCACCGTGAAGATGCCGCGCAGCACCAGTTGCCGAACGCGCTCCGGATGGGTCAGCGCATAGGCCAGCGCCAGGGTCGATCCCCAGGATCCGCCGAACACCTGCCAGCGCGCGATGCCGAGGTGCTGGCGCAGCGCCTCCATGTCGGCAACAAGGTCCCATGTGGTGTTGTGTTCGAGCGAGGCATGGGGCGTCGATCGCCCGCAGCCGCGTTGGTCGAAAGTGATGATGCGGTAGAGCGCCGGATCGTGGAAGCGCCGCAGGTTGGGCGAGGAGCCGCCGCCCGGCCCGCCATGCAGCACCACCACGGGCAAGCCGCCGGGATTGCCGGATTCCTCGTAATAGAGGTCATGCAGGGCAGAGACCTTGAGCCTGCCCCGCACATGCGGTTCGATCGTGGGAAAAAAGCCGCGCATCTGTTCTTGAACTATGGTCATGTTGGGGGCCATACAACACCTGTGGCAATCTGGCGAGGAAGTGAATGTCAGAACGGAAGTCGAAGCCCGTGAACAGCGTGAGCAGCCGCCAGATCCTTATCATCGACGACCACCCCCTTTTTCGCGATGCCATGAAGGGAGCGCTTGCCGGAATCCTCGCCAATGCGGCAGTCCGGGAAGCGGCGAGCCTCGATGATGGCATCAAGATTCTCGATGACGACCGCGATTGCGACCTCGTCCTGCTCGATCTCAAGATGCCGGGTGTGCAGGGGCTCTCGGGCCTCGCCTTCCTCCGCGCCCAGTTCCCCTCCATTCCGGTGGCGATTGTCTCGGGCCAGGAAGAACCGGCCGTGATCCGCCGTGCCCTGGCGCTGGGGGCGTCCGGATTCATCCCCAAATCCACCCCGGCGGAAGAAATGCGCCGTGCCGTGTCGTCGATTCTTGACGGCGAGGTGTGGGCGCCGCAGGTGGCCAAGCAACTGACCGACGAGGAACGCGAGATTGACGATCTCTCGAAGCGCCTCGCAACCTTGACGCCGCAGCAGGTGCGCGTGCTGATGATGCTGCGGGCAGGCCTTCTCAACAAGCAGATCGCCTATGAGCTTGATGTGTCGGAGGCGACGGTCAAGGCACACGTCTCGGCCATCCTGCTCAAGCTCAACGTCGACAGCCGCACGCAGGCGGTGATCGCCGCCGGCAAGATCGACGGCGAGTCCATTCACGAAGGCTGAACAACTTCTCCTGTGAGCGGATAAGTCTCCCCGCTATTCCGCTGCTTCCCGGCTCAGCGCGATTTGCGAGAGGCTGGCGCGCAAGGAGGCGGGCTTCACGGGTTTGCGCAGGTAGTGAATGCTGGCGGCCTGCGCGTCGTCCTGCACCCGCTTGCTGCGATCGGCGGTGATGAGGATGGCAGGGATGTGCCGCTTGGCCCGCCGCCGCAGCGCCTGCACCAGCGCGATGCCGTCTTCCCGGTGGATGTGATAGTCGGCCAGCACCGCATCGATCTCCGCCCCGTGCCGTTCCATCTGCTCCACCGCCTCTGCCGCACTCGTTGCGGGAATGACGGTGACATTCCAGTTGGCGAGAAGCGCCGAAAGGCCCTCGACGATGGAGGTCTCGTTGTCGACGGCCAGCACGCGCAAGCCGGCGAGCGGCTGATGGATGACGGGAGGCGCAACCGCGGCAGCTTCGCGCGCCACCGCCTCGCGCCCGCCCGGCACCAGCACCATGAAGGCAGACCCCGTGTTCACCTGCGAGGTCAGCGTGATCGGGTGGCGCAGCACCTTGCACAGCCGGTCCACGATGGAGAGGCCAAGGCCAAGGCCGGGCTCGTTGTGCTTGTCGCGCCCCAGGCGCTCGAATTCGCGGAAGACGACGCGCAGTTGTTCCGACGGAATGCCGAGCCCCGTATCATGCACCGCGATCTGGAAACCGCTTCCCTTTCGCCGCACGCCGACAAGCACGCGGCCCTTCGGCGTGTACTTGATGGCGTTGGAGACGAGGTTCTGCAGCACGCGCCGCAGCAGCTTTCGGTCGGATTTCACCACCGCCGTGGTGTGGACGAAGCGAAGCGACAAGTGCTTGTCGCTGGCCAGGCGGTCGAATTCGCGGGCCAGCGTGTCGAAGAGTTCCTGCACCGGGAAACTCTCGACCTCCGGCTTGATGGCGCCCGCATCGAGCCGCGAGATGTCGAGCACCGTGGAGAGAATGTCTTCCACCGCCTCCAGCGCGGCATCGACGTTGCGCACGATGGTCTTGTCGGGCGTTGCCGCCTGGCCTTCCACCAGCGTGCTGGTGAACAGGCGCGCTGCATTGAGCGGCTGCAGGATGTCGTGGCTGGCGGCGGCGAAGAAGCGGGTCTTGCCCTGGTTGGCGGCGTCGGCCTCGGCCTTGGCCTTGGCCAGTTCGCCGTTGAGCTTGGTCAGTTCCGCCGTGCGTTCGGCCACACGCAGTTCCAGCGTCTCGTTGGCAAGCAGCAGCGAATCCGCCGCCGCCACCGTTTCGGTGACATCCGAGAAAGAAACGACGATGCCGCCATCGGGCAGGCGGCCACTGTGGATGTCCACCACGCAGAGCGGTTCCACCAGGCGCTGCCGCCATTGCCCTTCGCCTGCAAACAGCTTGCGGCGGCGCGCGGCAATGGCGCTGTCCTGCCGCGCTTCCGGCTCCAGCGTGCGCGTGCCCACGTAGATGAGGAATTCGTCGATGCGCGTGCCGACGCGCAGAAGCGCCACGGGCAGCGCCAGCACGTCCTTCACCGCCGCGTTCCACGAGACGAGAGCCCCCTTGTGATCGAACACCGCGATGCCTTGTGGCACGTTGTCGATGGCGGATTGCAGGACGCTGCGATTGTGCTCGATCGCCGAGGAGGCATCGTCAAGCAGTTGCATGGCATCGCGCGAGCCCTTGGTGTGCCGCTCCAGAAGCAGCGCCATGACGAGCCGCGACGAGGCGGGGCCAATGGCGGAGGCCAGCAGGTGTTCACCGAAATTGAGGATGCCGATGTCGGCTTCTAGCCCGGGGTCATTGGCAAGGCCCCGCATCGCCACCATGCCGGCAAACGCCTCGCGGGTTTTTTCCGTGCCGAGGTAGCGCGCGACGGTTTCCTCGACCTGTGCCACCGTCACGCTGGAGCGCCACAGGCGGAACCCGGCGAGACCGGAGCCCGCGCGCGAATCCGGCAGGAAGGCCTCTGCCTGCAGCGCCTCGATGCGGCTCGGCGGGCGCATGGCGGAGACAGCGGCATACGCGGCGATATTGGCGAGGAGACTCCACAACACGCCGTGCGTCAGCGGATCGAACTCGATGCCGAGCAGCTGGCGCGGCTTCAGCGCGGCGATTCCGAATGGGCCATCCTGCAGCAGCGATGCACCCAGCCATCCGGAATCAATGAAACTGGGAATGAGCAGCGTGTAGGCCCACACGGCAAACCCAGCGAAAATGCCAGCCGCAGCGCCACGCGCCGTGCCATTCCGCCAATAAAGTCCGCCAAAGAAGGATGGCGCGAACTGCGCGATGGCAGCAAAGGAGATCAATCCGGTCTGCGCCAGCGCCGCCGCATTCCCGGCGAGCCAGTAGTAGAGATAGGCAAAGAGCAGGATGCAGCAGATGGAGATGCGGCGGATGTTGATGAGGGCGGTGTTGCGCGTGTCGCCCTCGCGATGCTGGAACATGTTGTGCTCGCCCTGGCGCAACAGCACCAGAGGCACGACGATGTTGTTGGAGACCATGATGGCGAGCGCAATTGTTTCCACGATCACCATGGCGGTCGCAGCCGAAACACCACCCACGAAGGCGACGGTGGTGAAGAATGGTGATTGCGCCAGAACCGGCAGGGCAAGCACGTAGGTATCGGGATCCGCACCCGACTGCATCTGCAACCCAACAATGGCGATGGGCGCCACGAAGAGGTTGATCAACACCAGATAGAGTGGAAACAGCCAGGCTGCACGGCGCACGTCGCTGCCGTGGGCATTTTCGACCACGGCCACATGGAATTGCCGCGGCAGCAGCAGCACGGCAATCGCGGAGACCAATGTCACGCTGAGCCAGCGGCCGCCATCGGGCGTATGGTCGAAGACTGCGGTGATCCTGGGATCACTGCGCACGATTTCGAAAAGATTGCCCACGCCACCGGCCAGCGCATAGGTCACAAACACGCCCACCGCCACGAAAGCCACCAGCTTCACCACCGACTCGACGGCGACAGCGAGGATCATCCCGTCCTGGTGCTCGGTCGTGTCGATATGGCGCGTGCCGAAGAGGATGGCGAAGATCGCCATGGCGATGGTGACGAAAAGGGCGATGTCGCCTGCCAGCGGCAGGGGTGCCCAGCCGGAGCCCGCAGCTGCACTCCCGGTGGCGCCGCCACTGGCGATCACGGTTTGCAGGGAGAACGACAGCGCCTTGAGCTGGATCGAGATGTAGGGAACGATGCCGATGACGGCGATCATGGCGACCAGGGCGCCGAGCGCCTCGTTCTTCCCATAGCGCGCCGAGATGAAGTCGGCGATGGAGGCGATGTTCTGCGTCTTGGCGATCATCACGATCCGGCTGATCAGCGGATAGGCCAGGGCAAAGACGAGGATCGGGCCGAGATAGACCGGGATGAAATCATAGCCAGTGCGCGACGAAATGCCGACGCTGCCGAAATAGGTCCATGAGGTGCAATAGACACCCAGCGACAGGGCATAGATCAGGGGGCGCGGCCGCCGCTGGTTCTTCCGCCGGGCGGCCAGCCGGTCGCCCCAGGTGGCCACGGCAAAGAGCAGGCCCACATAGCAGAAGCCGACCAGAACGATTGTCCAGGCCTGAAAGACCATTTCCCCCTCCTGTGGGCATCATGGCCAGGGTTACGGGCCCCGCGCAAGAGTGGAACCCGCGGAATGGAATTTCCACTTTCTCAAATCATGGAACTGGATTAACATCCCGCTGGGATTGCAGGCATCTCAGGATCTGCAACCTTTGGGAACAATCACTTTATTGGGGGACTTCACACATGTGGTCTGAATTCAAGAATTTCGCATTCAAGGGCAATGCCTTTGACCTCGCCGTCGGTGTCATCATGGGCGGCGCCTTCGGCAACATCGTCAACTCGGTCGTGAACGACCTGTTGATGCCGGTCATCGGCGTCATCACGGGTGGCGTCGACTTCACGCAGAAGTTCATGCAGCTCGCAGGTGGCGCGCCCAAGGACGCGACACTCGCCGCCGCCAAGGAAGCCGGCTCCACGCTGGCCTATGGCAGCTTCATCCAGACTGTCATCACCTTCCTGATCATCGCCTTCTTCCTCTTCCAGCTGGTGAAGATCTCGAACCGCATGAAGAAGGCCGAGCCGCCGGCACCGCCGCCGCCCGCCTCCACCACCGACACGCTGCTCGCGGAAATCCGCGACGCGCTCAAGAAGAAGTAAGCATTTCCCGCAAGGGAGACCTGAAGCCCGGGTGCTGGACACCCGGGCTTTTTCTTTGCATGGATGGGTCATGACACCTGACCAGCTTTTGTCCCGCCTCACCATTCCTGCCCAGACCGAACCGGACAGCGGTATCGTCAATGTCGCGATGTACGGCATGGGCCGTCCCGGCATCATCGCCTTCTGGGCGGGCGAGGGAAACCTGCCCACGCCCCGCGAGTTCTGCTCACCCGCGGTGGAGAGTCTGCTGCAGGGCGAGACCTTCTACACCTGGCAGCGTGGTATTCCCGAACTGCGCCAGGCGCTGGCCGACTATCACACGCGCCACTATGGCCGGGAATTTTCGAGCGAGAATTTCTTTGTCACCGGCGGGGGCATGCAGGCCATCCAGAACGCCATCCAGATGGTGGCGGGCGATGGCGACGACATTCTCATCCCCGCACCTGCCTGGCCCAACTATGCGGGGCCCTTGCGCCTGCAAGGCACGCGTCCCGTCGAAGTGCCCATGAACTTCTCCAATGGCGCGTGGTCACTCGACCTCGACCGCCTCTTCGCCGCGGTGACGCCGCGCACCAAGGCGATCGTCATCAACTCGCCCTCGAACCCCTTGGGCTGGACGGCGTCGCGGGCCGACCTCACGGCGATTCGCGACTTCTCGCGCAAGCACGGCATCTGGATTGTCGCCGACGAAGTGTATGGCCGCTTCTACTTCGGCAAGGATGGCGCGAAGCGCGCGCCCTCGTTCCTCGACATCTGCGACACCGAAGAGCAGCTTATCCTCTGCAACACCTTCTCCAAGAACTGGGCCATGACGGGCTGGCGGCAGGGATGGGTGCAGGCGCCGAAGGCGCTGGGCCCCGTGTTCGAGCGCTTCATCCAGTACAACACCTCCGGCAGTCCGGTCTTCCTGCAGCGCGGCTGCACCGCCGCCCTGAACCTCGGCGATGCTTTCGTCGACAGCCAAGTGGCGACGGCGCGCAAGAACCGCGACATCGTCATCGAGGCGTTGCGCGGCCACAAGAATATCCGCTTCCAGATTCCTGATGGCGCCTTCTATTTCTTCTTCGCCATCGATGGCATGCGCGACTCACTCGCCACCGCCCGCCGCCTTGTCGATGAGGCGAACGTCGGCTTTGCGCCGGGTGCTGCCTTCGGCGCGGCGGGGGAAGGGTTCCTGCGCATGTGCTACCTCAAGGACGAGGACAAGCTCCGCGAAGGCCTCGCCCGCTTCTCCAATTGGCTGGAAAATCACCAGCCCAGCTAGTGCTGCCTTTTGGTGCGTGCGCTGCCCAAACGATGGTCATCAGGGTGCGGTCGAGGGCTCCATCCTGATTTTCACGAGTGCGCACAAGTCATTGATTATGAAATATAAATCTACATTTGTTTGATCTGTTGCAAGACTGGCATTGCGCTTGCGAAGGAAGACTCATCGCAAGACCTTCTCGGATCCTCCCATTTTCGAAGCATAGTCTTTCGCGGTTGCCGGCAGAGTCCGGCAGACTTGGGGACGGCAGGATGGACAATCCTCCGTCCCTCTTTTTTTGACAACATTCCCGCCCCACTTCTGCCACCACGCGGGCAGACCTTTCTCGCTGGGCGGCGTCGGCACAAAAAACAAAAGCTCAGCACACGGATCAAAGCCGTGGGCGTGTCGCGAGGGGTTACGCCATGTCTTATTCCGTCTTTGTCACAGTCATGCAGTCGTCCGGTCTGCTGCTGATCGGTGGTGCCGCGGTGGCGCTGCTGCGCCTGATCGCCGTGCATTATGTCCAGCGCCACTGGGCCCCGGCTTCGCTGCAATCGCTCCACATTGTCACTACCACCATGGCCTTTGGCCTGTTGCTGCTGGCTTTCTCCGGCGGCGGACTGATGGCGACACGTCTCTTTGAGACCAACGAACTGCCGCCGCTGCAGGCCCTGGGTGCGCACAGTGTGCTGCTCACCATTCTTGCCGCCAGCGTGATCTTCCTTCATGTGGTGGCGCGGCCCTGGCTTGTGGATGTTGCCCGCGAACCGCTCTCGGCCCGGCCCCTGGTTCTCGATGTGTCGGCTCATCGCAGTCTCGCCATCTCGCTGTCACTGGCGGCCCTGGCCTCGGCCTGGACGCTCTGGCTGGTCCTGGCGCTTGCCGCCACACCGCCCGCCGCCTCCACCACGCTCGCCGCACTCACATTGATGACGCTGGTGTTCTGGCTGATGTTTGCAGGCCCCGCACTCCTGCTGCGGGGACTCGCCGTGCACGCCATGCGTGGGCCCGAAGCCGCGCCCGCGCCACCTGTCCGCCTCATGCCCACCATTCCCGATGTGCCGGAGCATCGCCACGCCCATGTGCCTGCGCCGCGCGCCCCGCGCCCCCGCCTCGCCCTTCAGCGAGACGACTTCAACGGCTGAGGGCGAAGACGCCGTCGATCACGAATTGCACGGCCAGCGCCGCAAGGATGATGCCGAGCAACCGCGTGATCACGGCGCGGCCGGTGATGCCCAGCGTCTTTGAAATCGGCACGGCGATGCGGAAGCACAGGTAGCAGGCCAGCATGACGCAGGCCGCCACGCCGTAGAGCGCCCCGAGCTTGCTCCAGTCGCCTTCGGCCCGGCCCGCCAGCAGGATCATTGCCGTGATGGCGCCCGGTCCCGCCATCAGCGGAATGGCCAGCGGAAAGGCCGCGATATTGCGCACATGATCGACGGTGATCGCGGTCTTCACCGTGTCTTCGCGCCGCTGCGCCCGTCGGTCGAACACCATCTCGGCCGCCGATGACAGGAGCAGCAACCCGCCCGCGATGCGGAACGCCGACAGCGAAATGCCGAGAAGGTCGAGGAGTCGCGCCCCACCCAGCCCCGCCACCAGCAGGATGCAGAAGGCAATGACGGAGCCCCGAAGCGCCACTTCGCGCCGGTGCGCGTCCGTCATCTCCGCCGTGAGGCCGAGGAACAGCGCGCTCATGAAGATGGGATCGGCAACCACCAGCAGGGTCGCCAGTGCGGATGTGATGTAGTCGGACATGGGGCCGTCATACCGCACTCTGCCCGTTGGGGGCAGGGGTCCACATCTTCACGCTCCGCCGGCGGGGCAGCGAGTGGGAAGGCCCGCCTCAGCCCCGCCTGTTCTGGCGGTTCTCGATCAGGTCTTCGACCACTGTCGGATCGGCGAGCGTCGACGTATCGCCCAGCGAGCCGAAATCATCCTCGGCGATCTTGCGCAGGATGCGGCGCATGATCTTGCCCGAGCGGGTCTTGGGAAGGCCGGGCGAAAACTGGATCTTGTCCGGCGTGGCCAGCGGCCCGATCTCCTTGCGGACATGGGCCACCAGTTCCTTGCGCAGGTCGTCGTCGCCCGTTTCGTCCTTCATGAGCGTCACATAGCAATAGATGCCCTGACCCTTGATGTCGTGCGGATAGCCGACCACGGCTGCTTCCGACACCTTGGCGTGAGAGACGAGCGCCGACTCCACTTCCGCCGTGCCGAGGCGATGGCCGGACACGTTGATCACGTCATCGACGCGCCCCGTGATCCAGTAATAGCCATCGGCATCGCGGCGGCAGCCGTCGCCGGTAAAGTACATGTTCCTGTAGGTCGAGAAATAGGTCTGCATGAAGCGCTCATGATCGCCATAGATCGTGCGCGCCTGGCCCGGCCAGGAATCGAGGATCACGAGATTGCCCGAGGCCTCGCCTTCCAGCAGCATGCCCTTGTCGTCAACAAGCGCCGGCTGGCAGCCGAAAAACGGCTTGGTGGCGGAACCCGGCTTCAATTTCGTGGCGCCCGGCAGGGGCGTGATGAGAATGCCGCCCGTTTCCGTCTGCCACCACGTATCGACGATGGGGCAGCGCTCGTCGCCCACCACACGGTGATACCATTCCCACGCTTCGGGATTGATGGGTTCGCCCACCGACCCCAGCAGCCGCAGCGATTTGCGCGATGTATGCGTCACCGCCTCGTCGCCCAGCTGCATGAGGGCGCGGATTGCCGTTGGCGCCGTGTAGAGAATGTTGACCTGGTGTTTGTCCACCACCTCCCAGAAGCGCGAGGCGGAGGGGAAGTTGGGCACGCCCTCGAACATCAGGGTCGTGGCGCCATTGGCCAGCGGACCGTAGACGATGTAGCTGTGGCCCGTGACCCAGCCCACATCCGCCGTGCACCAATAGATGTCGCCGTCATGGTAATCGAAGACATACTGGTGCGTCATCGCCGCAAAGACGAGATACCCGCCCGTCGTATGCAGCACGCCCTTGGGCTTGCCCGTTGAACCCGACGTGTAGAGAATGAACAGCGGGTCTTCCGCCTTCATCTTCTCCGGCTTGCAGTCGGCGGCGGCGTGGACCATTTCCTCATGGTACCAGATGTCCCGGCCCGGCTCCCAGTTGATGGCGCCGCCCGTGCGGCGCACAACCAGAACCTTGGCGGAAGAGCCGGTCTTGGCGAGGGCGGCATCCGTGTTGGCCTTGAGGGGCACCTTGCGCCCGCCGCGCAAACCTTCGTCCGCCGTGATGATGAAATGCGATTTCGCATCCTCGATGCGGCCCGCGAGGCTTTCCGGCGAGAAGCCGCCGAAGACGATGGAATGGACAGCCCCGATGCGGGCGCAGGCCAGCATGGCATAGGCGGCTTCGGGGATCATCGGCAGGTAGATGGTGACGCGGTCGCCCTTCTTGACGCCGTGCTTCTTCATCACGTTGGCAAGTTTGCACACCTGCACATGGAGTTCGTTGTAGGTGATCTTCTTGTCGTCGTAGGGATTGTCGCCTTCCCAGATGATGGCGACCTGGTTGCCGCGCTTCTTCAGGTGGCGGTCGATGCAGTTGTGGGAGACATTGAGGACGCCATCCTCGTACCACTTGATCGACACCTTGTCGGGAGCATAGCTGGTGTTCTTGGTCTTCTTCGGCGCCTTGAACCAGTCCAGCCGCTTGCCTTCCCGGGCCCAGAATTTCACCGGATCCTTGACGGATTCCGCATACTTCTTCTTGTAACCGGCTTCATCCACCCAGGCGCGCTTTTTCCACGCCGCCGGAACCGCAACGACTCTCTCGGACATAGGCGTCATTCCTCCCATACATGCCGGATTTGTTCGTCTTATCGGCGGACAAGTCTATAGCCTGCAATCCGACTCCTGTCTAAGTCCCGAGGAACCGCCACCGCCCATGCCGGCTCTGCGCCATATCCTGTATTTCATCGCCCTCGGAACGTTCTGGGGCGTTTCCCCCAGCCTGTACAAGTACTGGGGCGAGAGCGGCGTGCCGGTCAGCCATGTCATCTGCTACACGGGCCTGGGCCTTGCGGTATTCCTGTTCTGCGTCGCCCGTCTCTGGGAAGGTGACTGGGGCTGGAGCCCGGCCATCCTGAAGTATGGACTTGTCTGCGCCACGCTGATGAACGTGCCCTTTGCCTGGTCCCTCACCCTGGCGCGCCATGTGCCGGCCCCGGAACTGGCGCTGGTGTTCTCGATCTCGCCCATCATCAGCTTTCTCGTGGGCGCGCTCACGGGCCGTGATCCGCTCACGCGCCGCCGCATCATCGCCATCCTCTTCGGCTTTGCGGCCTCTTCGCTTCTGGTGCTGACGCGCGACGGCATGGTGAGCGGCGCGGTGTCTTGGTGGCTGCTGGCATCCTTCATCAATCCGCTGCTGTGGGCCACCTACAACTGGTACGCCCAGCAGAACTGGCCGAAAGACGGCACCACGTTCTCCGTCGGAGCGGCGGAGTCGCTGCTCTCGGGACTGCTGGCCTTGCCCTTCGTGCTGGTGCTTTCGCCGCCGTGGTCAACGGCCTACAGCGGGCCGGTGGTCTGGTGGAGCCTCGTCTTCGCCACCGGCATGTGGGTGGCGGAACGCATTTCCTTCTTCACCCTCATTCGCGAGAAAGGGGCGAGCTACACGTCGCAGGCAGTCTATCTCTCCTCGCCCGCCGCCGTCTTCATCGCCATGTATTTCTTCGGCGGTGCGGGCGATCCCTGGCTGTGGGCCGCGCTGGCGCTCATCATGGTGGCGCTTTACCTGAACAACAGCGGCGCGCCCCTCAAGCCAGCCGCCATACCGACGTCTTCTTGATCTCCGCATCTTCAAGGTCGCGCGTCACAGGCACCGCGTAGGTGGCGATGGAGACGAGCTTGTCCTTGGGCAGGTAGCTGCGCCCGGGATCACCGATGAAGACGATTGCACCTTCTTCCCGCGCCGCTGTGAGCCAGGCGAAGCAGGTAGCCGCAAGTGATTGTTCGTAAAACAAATCTCCGACGAGGATCACGTCGTGGCGAGGTGCTGCGTGGGCCAGCAGATTGTCGCCGGTGATGCGCAGGGCAACACCGTTGAGCGCTGCGTTGATCTCCATCGCCGCCACGGCGAAGAGGTCGATGTCGGCTGCAAGCACTTCCACCGCACCGGCCTTCAGCGCCGCAATGCCCACAAGCCCGGAGCCGGAGGCGAGGTCCACCACGCGCTTTCCCATCACCAGTGCAGGATGATCCAGCACATGCCGTGCCAGCGCCTGACCGCCTGCCCAGGCAAAGGCCCAGAACGGCGGCGGCAATCCGATCTCGCCCAGTTCCTCTTCCGTCTTCTGCCAGATCGGCAACGCCTCATGGGCGAGGTGAAGCTTCACCTCCGGCACCAGCGGTGGCGCAAGGATCTCGGTGTGCGCACGCACGAAGCGGGCGCGCTCGTCCGGCGTCATGGGGCAAACGATGCGGGATCGAGCCCGCCCATCTTGCAGATGGCGCGGAATTCCACGGCCGTGACCGGCTGCACGGAAAGCCGCGAGTTCTTCACCAGCACCATCTCCGCAAGGGCCGCCACTTCCTTGATGGCATCAAGGCTGACAGGTTGCGGCAGCGGCGCCACGGCGCGCACGTCAACGCATTCCCACGCCGGCTTGTCGGCGGTCGAATCCGGATGGATGGTCTTGCACACCTCGACGATGCCAACCACCGCCTTGCCGATGTTGGAGTGATAGAAGAAGCCGCGTTCACCGAGTCTCATCGCCCGCATGTTGTTGCGGGCCTGGTAGTTGCGAACCCCACTCCATTCCTCGCCCCGCTCGCCTTTCTTCATCAGCATGTCGAAGGAGAACACGTCGGGTTCTGACTTGAACAGCCAGAAGGCCATCACTTCGTCTCCGGATTCTTGATGAGCCACTTCCATGGCCGCACCTCGACAGATGCAAACAGTCCCGCCATGGCGTAAGGATCGCGCCCGGCGATGGCCTGCGCTTCCGCCTGGTCAGCGGCCTCGATGATGACGAGGCTGCCATTGGGATTGCCGCTGGCATCCAGGAAGGGCCCGGCCCCCTTCACATCAACAGTTTCAAGATAAGTGAGATGGGCGGGCCGCGTCGCCATGCGAAGGTCGAGGCTGTTCGGCTTGTCGGTGCAGATGAGGGCAAAAAGCATGGAAAATCTCCGGTTCAGAATTCGGATTTGAGAGGACGCGCCAGCAGGCGGTTGATTTCATCCTCGGGCGAGGTGTTGCGGTCAAGGATGGCATGCACGGCGGACACGATGGGCATGTCCACGCCATGACGCGCGGCCAGATCAACGGCGACAAGTGCGGTATAGGCACCTTCCACGGTGCCCGCGGTCGCGGCCAGCGCCTCAGGCACGGCAGCACCGCTGCCGATCAGGCGGCCCGCAGAATAGTTGCGCGATTGCGGACTGGTGCAGGTCAGCATCAGGTCGCCGAGACAGGAGAGGCCCATCAGCGTATCGGCGCGCACGCCGATCGCCTGCCCAAAACGGGTGAGTTCGGCAAAGCTCCGCGTGATGAGGGCCGCGCGCGCGCTGTCGCCGAGCCTGCGTCCGTCGGAAATCCCGCAGGCGATGGCGAGCACGTTCTTGATGGCTCCGCCAAGGGCCACGCCCAGCACGTCGTCGGAACCGTAGATGCGGAAGTGCGGCAGGCTCAACGCCTGCGCCCAGGCATTGGCAAGCTCGAGCGTGGGGCCGCCCAGCGTCACGGCCGTGGGTTTGCCCGCCAGCACATCCGCCGCAAAGCTCGGCCCCGACAGGATGAGTGCGGGGTTTTCCGGCGCGCGCGACCGCACCACCTGATGCATGAAGTGACCGGTGCCGCGTTCAATGCCCTTGGCCGCAATGATGACGGCAGCCTTGTCCGGCACCTGCACCTCGGTCAGCACCAGCCGCACCGCCTGCGCCGGTACGGCCACGATCACCGCGTCCGCATCTCTCGCAAGCCGCATGTCCTTGTTGGCGCGGCTCCAGACGGCGACGTCGTGCCCCGCACCGCGTGCCACATGCGCCAGCGCCGAACCCCACGACCCGCCGCCCAGCACCCAGATCTTTTTCGTCATGCCTTCGCCCCCAGCCGTCCGTGCCCCACGAGCGGGGCCGAAACCGCATCGAGCGGCCAGCGCGCCCGCGCGGCAAAATCCAGTTCATCCTGCAGTCCGAGCGCAAGGCGCTCCGCCCCCGCCCAGGCGATCATCGCCGCATTGTCCGTACACAGATCAAACGGCGGGACAGCGAGCGCGAATCCGTTCGCCTCCGCCACCTCGGCAAACATCGCCCGCAGCCGCGCATTGGCTGCTACGCCGCCCGCCACCACGAAGGCGGGCGTAGCGGCCTCCGGGCACATCTCCCGGAACAGCGCCATGGCGCGGCGCGTCCGGTCCGCCACCGTCTCGGCCACGGCACGCTCGAAGGAGGCGCAGACATCGGCGCGGTCGTCGTCGCTCACGCGGGGCAGGGCCTGCACGATCTCGCGCACGGCGGTCTTGAGGCCCGAGAAGGAGAAATTGCAATCGGCCCGGCCCTTGAGCGGACGTGGCAGCGGAAAGCGCAGGGGATTGCCGAGCTTCGCCAGTTCTTCCACCTGCGGCCCGCCGGGATAGCCAAGGCCGAGCAGCTTGGCCGTCTTGTCGAAGGCCTCGCCGAGCGCGTCATCAATGGTGGTGCCGAGACGCTGGTAGGCGCCCACGCCGTTCACCAACTGGAATTGCGTGTGCCCGCCGGAAATCAGCAGCAGCAGATAGGGGAAAACGCACGGCCCCAGGAGACGCGGCGTGAGCGCATGTCCTTCCAGGTGGTTGATGGCGAGAAATGGCAGGCCCTGCGCCAGCGCGAAGCCTTTCCCGAACGTATGCCCCACGAGCAGTCCACCCACCAGGCCGGGCCCCGCCGTGGCGGCCACGGCAGAAAGCGCTCCCGCCTCGACCCTCGCCTCCGTTAGCGCCTGCTCTGCCAGCCTGCCGATGTGGCGGATGTGGGCGCGCGCCGCCACTTCCGGCACCACGCCGCCATAAGGCGCGTGATCCTTGACCTGCGACAACACCACATTGCTGAGGATGGTCCCGCGCCCCTCCGAATCGCGGCGCACCACGGCGGCTGCCGTCTCGTCGCAGGAGGTTTCAAGTCCAAGAATGAGGGTTGCGGATGCGGCCATGAGTCCGGCTGGCGTGAGGAGGGGCAAATGAATTAGACGTTGCCGCTGTAGCATCCGGAACTTACACTTTGCAAATGACCAAAATCCGTATCGGAACACGGGGTTCGCCCCTCGCACTCGCCCAGGCCCACGAAACCCGCCGCCGCCTCATGGCGGCCCACGGACTGCCGGAGGAGGAATTCGAGATCGTCGTCATCACCACGACAGGCGACCGCATCCGCGACCGCCCCCTGTCAGAGATCGGCGGCAAGGGCCTCTTCACCAAGGAAATCGAGGAGGCGCTCTTCGCCCGCGAGATCGACCTCGCCGTTCATTCCATGAAGGACATGCCGGCGGTGTTGCCGGATGGACTCGCCTTCGCCGCCACGCTGCCGCGCGAAGATGCGCGTGATGCCCTGATCAGCCTGAGCGCGACGTCGCTGCAAGACCTGAAGCTGGGCGCGACGCTGGGCTCGTCCTCGGTGCGCCGCACGGCCCAGGCGCTGCGTCTCCGTCCCGACCTGAAGGTGGTGCAGTTTCGCGGCAATGTGGAAACGCGCCTGCGTAAATTGGCGGATGGCGTGGCCGATGCCAGCTTCCTTGCCGTCGCCGGCCTCAATCGTCTCGGCCTGTCGCACCACATCGCCGCCATCGTGCCGATGGAGGAGATGCTGCCCGCCATCGCGCAAGGTGCGATCGGCATCGAGATCCATGCCGGCAACGCCCGCATCCGCACGATGCTCGGCGCCATCAACCACGTGGAGACGGCCGACGCCATCGCCTGCGAGCGCGCTTTCCTCGCGGCGCTCGATGGTTCCTGCCGCACACCCATCGCCGGACATGCGAGGCTCGCCAATGGAGTTCTCCACTTCCGCGGCGAAACGCTGACCCTCGACGGAAGCAAGGTGTTCACCGCCGAACGGAGCGGCGCGCCCGCCGATGCCGCGCAGATGGGAACGGATGCTGCAGCCGAAGTGAAGGCAAAGGGCGGCAGTCTCATCGTCGGCGCGGCCTGAACGGGCTGGCGCGCAGCATGAGAGTGATCCTCACGCGGCCCACCAAAGATGCAACGCCCCTTGCCGCGAAGGTGAAGGCGTTGGGGCATGAGCCCCTGATCGTGCCGCTGCTGGAGATTGCTCCACGCGGCGGTGCCACGATTCCGGCGGAGCCGTACCAGGGCGTCTGCATCACCAGCGCCAACGGCCTTGCCAATGTGGCGTTGCTCGCGGGAGTGATGCATCTCCCGGTCTATTGTGTCGGCCCCCAGTCCGCCGCCGCAGCGCGCACCGCCGGGTTTGTGCAGGTGCGGGCCCATGGCGGCGATGTCGATGGCCTCGCGGCATTCATCGTGCAACATCTTGCAAAGGACAAAGGCCCGCTTCTCTATCTCTCCGGTGCCGCTACCTCGGGCGACCTCGAAGGCAAGCTCCGGGCCGCCGGTTTCCATGTCACGCGCGTCGTCGCCTATGATGCCGTCTCGACAACACCGGCCGACCTTCGGGAGGCTGTCTCAACGTCGGATGCCGTTCTGCTCTACTCGCCCCGCAGCGCGGCACTGTGGCGCGCAGCGATTGAAAAGGCGGGCTGCGCACAACACATGGCGAGGATGACTCACCTCTGTCTTTCCGCCAACGTGGCACGTGCGCTACCGCCCGGCTGGCCGCATGAAATTGCCGCAAATCCTGACGAAGAGGCGATGCTTGCGGCACTTGAAACGCTTGAACCCTTGCCCGAACAGGAATAGCCCTTATCTCCATGAGCAACGATGCAGATACATCGCCCGTCAGGCCCACGGTGATCGACCTTGATCCGGATGAAGTGACGGTGGAACGCGAAGCGCCACATGCCTCGCACACGCCGCATGCAGAACCGCCGCCGCCACCCCCACCACGGCGCAGCGGTTCCTATGGCGGCATTGCATTTCTGGCAGCACTCGCCGTGGGCGGCATCGCCGGCGGATGGATCTACCGCGATCTTCTCTCCAGCTATTTCCCCAGCGACAACGTTCAGCTGATCGCACAGCGCGTCGACATCATCGGCAAGGGCCATGAGACTCTCGCCACCCAGGTGCAGGCGCTGGAGCGTTTGGGAGAACAGCTGACGTCCGACGTGAACGCGCTCGAAACAGCAGCAGGCTCCGCAACCTCTGGCCAGAAGGTGCTGCAAGAGGAATTTGCCGCCACCAGGTCCAGCGTCACCGCCTTGCAGTCACAGATCGACGAAACCAAGAAAGCGCTTGCCACGCTTGGCAGCAATCCGTCCCCGTCCGGAACAGGTGGAACGTCCGCCGCGGTCATTTCCCCCGATGTGGCCCAGCGCCTCGCAACACTTGAACAGGATGTGGCGGCACTCAAGGCGCAGAAGACCGGCATGCCCGATGCCGCCGTGCTGACCCAGACCATTGCCGATCTCAAGGCCAAGATCGAAGCGGGTGCCGCCTATGGCGAAGAGAGCGACCGCATCGTGCGGCTTCTGCCGGCCGCGGGTGGGCTTGATGTTCTTGCCGCCCATGCCGCGACGGGCCTGCCCAACGCCAAGGGCCTGGCAACGGAACTCGCAGCCCTGAAGCCCAGCTTGCCCACGCCGGAAATCAAGGTTCTGCCCTCCGAGCCCGGCTTCTGGGACCGTTTCGGCGAGATGCTCTCCAGCGTCATCACCATCCGCGATCTTGACGCGGTGAATTGGCAGCAGGTGGGCGAGAAGGCGATTGCGCTTGCGGATGCCGGCGACCTTCCCCAGGCCATCGCCGCCGTGGATGAACCCGAAGGCGCGCTGCCCGCAGGTCTGCAGCAGTGGCGCGACCGCGCCGCCGCCCGCATTTCTCTCGAAGCGGCTCTGGGCGATGTGGTGGCAGCAGCGTCCCGCGTCCAGGCGGCGGGGCAGTGACATGATCAGGATGATCTGGCGATTTGCCTTGCTGGTGGCAGTGGCCGTTTTCTTCTCCTGGCTGGCCGACCGTCCCGGCAGCGTGACGGTCACATGGCTCGGCCGCCAGTATGAGATGAAACTCTTCGTGGCGGTGGCGTTGACGATCATGCTGATCGTGGCGTTGTCGTTCCTCTGGTCACTGTTGCGCCGCGTCTTGCGCAGCCCCACGGCGGCCCGCGAGTTCTTCCGCTTCCGCAAGCACCGCAAGGCCTATGAGTCGCTGTCCAAGGGAATCGTTGCCGCCGGTGCCGGCGATGCCCATGCCGCCTCCCGCCATGCCGCGATCGCGGCCAATACCCTGTCGGACGAACCGCTGGTCAACGTGTTGGCCGCCCAGGCCGCGCAATTGAGGGGCGACCGCGAAAGCGTGAAGCGGATCTTCGAGACCATGGCGAAGGACCCGGAAACCGAACTGATGGGCCTGCGCGGCCTCTTCTCCGAAGCCCGCCAGTCCGGCGATCTCGTCGCGGCACTCCAACATGCCGAGAAGGCGCTGGCCCGCAATCCGCGCCTGCCTTGGGCCTCCACAGCCGTGTTGCAGGTGCAGGCCGCCCGCAAGCTCTGGCTTCCGGCGGCACACACCCTGGACCAGCAGGGCCGTTCCGGATTGATCTCCCGGGCTGATGCGGCGCGCAAACGCGCCGCCCTCATCACCGCCGAAGCACTTGCCATCGAAGACGATAACCGGACCCGCGCCCTGGAATTGGCGCTGGATGCGCTCCGTCTCGATCCCGCGCTCGTTCCCGCCGCCTCCATTGCGGCCCGGAGTCACATCGCATCCGGCAATGTGCGCAAGGCCCAGAAGCTGTTGCGCACCACTTGGGCGCTCGCCCCCCATCCGGACCTTGCCGAGTTGATGGCACGATCCGTGACAGGTGATGGTCCGGAGGCCCGTTTCGAACGGGTGCGTGATCTCGTGGGTGCCACCCCCGATTCGCTTGAAGGCGCCTGCGCCCTCGCCAGGGCTGCCGTGGCGGCGCGCCGCCTCGACGTGGCCCGCGCCGCACTGGCGCCCTATGCCGCCGAACGTCCCCCGGCCCGGGTTTGCGCCCTGATGGGCGAAATCGAAGATGCGGAAGGCGACAAGGGCAAGTCGCGGGAATGGTTTGCCCGCGCCATCCATGCCCCCCGCGATCCCATGTGGGTGTCGGATGGCGTGGCCAGCCCGCGCTGGATGCCGCTGTCCCCGGTGACAGGTGAAATCGTGCCTTCCGAATGGAAGGTGCCCTTCGACATGCTGCCAGTGGAACCGCTGGACGCGCCGGCAGCCGAACGGGTGGCGGAAATCGCCGCCCCCGCGGCCGTGCGCGAGGCCACGGGCGAGCCGCCAAAATCGCTGCCCTTCGACCGTCCGCCCGATGATCCGGGCGTCGATGCGCCCGAACGCATTGACGGTTGAAATCGGAACAGAAACCGTCTATCCCCCGCCCGTCTGAAACGCGGTGCAAAGCACCGCCGGGCCGCTTTAGCTCAGTTGGTAGAGCACATCATTCGTAATGATGGGGTCAGGTGTTCGAGTCACCTAAGCGGCACCATTTTTCCAATCGGGCCTATCGGCGCGGAGACCTGTTCGACAAGCGCTGGAAGCTGACGCACTCGTGGGCCAGTTTCTGCTGGCTGTATCTCGACACAAAATCCTTCCGCTGCGGAAGGTTGAAAACTCAACCGAGCTGCTGTCATTTCGCGGGACCTTGCATATAGTTTGTGACCCCTATACTTTCTGGATGTGGGGGTTCTCAAGGAAGCCCTCTATGCTTTTTTCGCTGCACCACGTTTCTATCCCAACCAATAACATGGAAGCCGCGCGCTCGTTTTATGAGAACGTGCTCGGCTTGAAGAAGGTGCCACGGCCCCCATTTTCCATTGATGGTGAATGGTATGGCATCGGACCACTGCAAATCCATCTTACCGCTCACCCCAAGGCCAACTTTCGAACTGGCCGTGCGGTAGACAATGATGACATTCATTTTGCACTGCGGGTGGAGGACTTCGAAGCCGCCGTCACTCATTTGCATCATTTAGGGTACGATGAAAACCATCCTGAAAATCACCCCCAAAAACTGATATTGAAGCGAACGGGGTTGGCAGGATTTCCTCAGGTATTCCTGATGGACCCCGACAGAAACTTGATTGAGATAAATCGCGCTCCATTCAATTTCTAAGTGATGAATACCAGGTACAGGATCTGCCAACACCGAGTAAGAAGCATGTCGGAGAGCGGGACGAACGCCAATGACCGAGAAAGATTCTGAACCGCAACCAACTCCAAGAGACATTTACGTCTTCAAATGGATGTTGCCCTGCTGCCCAACGACGAAGGCCCTAGGGACATAGAGATGTCCCTTGCTGGACTTCTACTGGTCCTAGGAATCTCTTTGTTAGCGCATCACTTTGGCTGGACTGCTCTCGGCATTGCTGTCACCATTTTCGGTGGCTCGAACTTCACGGCGCACTACTCGTGGCTCCGCATTCCGCCCTGTTGCTGATCCCGCCCACCCAGTACGCGGGTGCGAGATTTGGCAACCCACTAACAGACTTCGGAAATATCTTGCCAAGCTTCCGCCCTCGCGACATCGTCCAGATTGGGCGGGGGGTGGCCCGGCCAACGACAAACAAGAAAATCCTTTTGGGAGTTAAGCAATGTCGTCAAATGTTTCAAAGTCCTTCGCCGCCACTAAGATTGTTGCCGCATCTGCGATTTTGGGTTTTGCCTTCGCCGCAGCAACCCCCAGTGTTAGGGCGACAACCCCGACTCCCACAATCTGTTCAAACGGCGTAATCGTCTACACGGGTGCTTGCCCTGCTCTAAAGAAAACGGTGGTCAACAGATGTGCAGGTCAAGTGGGACAAGCATTGACTGACTGCAAGAGAGTCAACCTGGCCTCCTGCATTCCACTCCCGGCTGGACCGGAAAAGGACGCCTGCAACAAGATCTACGCAAACTGATTGAGTCCCTTGGCCCGCGTCAGATCTTGGCGGGGAGAATGTTCTGGTTGAAGCGGAACATGTTGCCGGGATCATAGGCGGCCTTGATTTTGCGAAGGCGTGCAAGGTGAGGACCGAACGCGTCTTCGGTCAATGCGGCGCTGTCTTCGTCCTGTCCGGCAAAATTCAGATAGAGCCGTTTCCTGTAGGCGTGCTTGCGGAAACGGTCCCATGCCGCCCGCGTCCAGTCGCGTACCTTGGCATCATCCTCCTTGCGTTCCCAGACGGAATCCAGGGAATACATCCAGCCGAAACCCCGATCGCCGAAAGCGGTTTCGTCCGCCGGCACACGCGCTGTTGCCCCGCCGAAATTCCAGAAGGAACTGATCGATTTGGGCGAGGGATTGTCGATGGCGTTGGCCAGCCCTTCTTCAATCATCTCGTCGCTCAAGTCGGCAAGCAGGTGGCTCTTCCAATAGCAGCGGTATTGTCCTGTGGGAAAAAGCGCATCGAAAAGCTTTTGCACATCGCAATAGGCCATGCGGCCCGAGAAATCCGCGGCCTTGGTTCCGAGGTTGCGCAAGGGTTCCACGATCTTCTCTCCCTCGGCCGCATCTCCGGCGTAGACAGCGGCGATCGTGTAGCAAGGCTGCCCCCAATAGGCGGCGTCATAGTCGGTCGACTGCGGAATGGTGGAAAATTCGACCAGTGATCCCAGCCGGTCCGATTCCCGGGAAATGAAATCACGCCAGAAGCGGATGGGTGCACTGCCCACCGACGCGGGATAGATGGGCGCGCAGAACATCACTTCAGGACCGACCGGATGCAGCGCAAAACAGAAGCGCACGACGACGCCGAAGTTGCCGCCTCCGCCTCTCAGTGCCCAGTAGAGGTCGGGATGTCTCTGGTTGTCGGCCAGGATCAGTTGCCCGTCCGCGGTCACGACCTCGGCTGCAAGCACGTTGTCGATCGACAGGCCATGGCGTGATCGCAACCAGCCCACGCCCCCCGAAAGCGTAAGGCCCGCAACACCCGTCTCCGAAATCAATCCACCGGGCGTGGCGAGGCCATGGGCCTGTGTTGCGGCATCCACGTCACCCCACAAGGCGCCGCCTTCCACCCACGCAATCCGCTCCGCTGGATCGACCGTGACCTTACGCATGCCGGAGAGATCAAGCATCAGCGAACCAGCGCCCACGGCATGTCCCGCCACGTTGTGACCGCCTGCCTTGATTGAGACGGGCAGGCCCGCCGCGGCCGCCCACGCGATTCCCCGCTGGACATCCGCGGCGCACTGGCACCGCAGGATGGCCGCGGGCTTGCGGTCGATCATGCCATTCCAGACGGCGCGGACGGAATCATATGCAGCCTGTCCCGGCTTCAGCAGACGCTGTTCGAGCGAAGCATTGGCAGTCTTGTGGTCTCCCATGTCTCTCTCCCATGCAATCACCGGGGAGCATGTCAGGAATGGCCAGTTGTGTTGAGTGCCGGAGGAGACATAAAAGGTCCAAACAGGACAGGATGGGGACACATGAAAAACCACCGGCCCGTCATCGCCTTGCTTGCGGCGCCCACGAGTTCGGCCGCCGTACTGTTCGGCATCTATGATGTCCTCTTTTCCGCCGGCATGGTTTTTCCTGACATGGTGCTGGGCGAGCCCGGCGCGGAGAGTCTGGATGTCAGGATCGTCTCTGCCGATGGTCAAGCCTTCCGATGTCCCGGCAACATTGTTGTCGAGCCCCATGCAAGCATCACAACCATTAGCGCATGTGATGCCGTCATCGTCTGCGACATGTACAGTCCCATCCATGCCGTGGCCCGCAGCGAGTACGCAGCGTTTGTGCCCTGGTTGCAGCAATTGCACAGGCAAGGGGTGCTGATCTGCTCCGTCTGTTCGGGCACGCTGATGCTGGCGGAGGCGGGATTGCTGGATGGAAAGGAAATCGCCTCGCACTGGGCCTATGCCGAACTTATTGCGCAGGAATTTCCGAAATGCACGTTCCGGCGCGACAGCATCCTGTGCCTGACGCACGAGGCCGATGGGATCGTCACGGCAGGTGGCGTGACATCGTGGCAGGAGTTGGTTCTCTACGTGATAACAAAGTTCTGCGGGCCGGATATCGCCCGGCAGACGGCGAAGGTCCATCTGCTCACGGGGCACGAAGCGGGACAACTGATTTTCGCCGCCATGAATCGGCGCAAGAACTCCTCCGACGCCGTGATTGCCGCATGTCAGGGTTGGATCGCGGATAACTACAGTGAACCAAATCCGGTGCAGCGCATGTCGGAAATGTCGGCGCTCAACGCGCGCACCTTCGCGCGTCGCTTCAAATCGGCAACCGGCCGCAGCCCCATGGATTACGTCCTGGAGTTGCGCATCGAGGAGGCAAAGCAGATTCTCGAAACCTCGGGTTTTGCCGTTGATGATGTCTCCGCCCAGGTAGGCTATCTTGATCCGGCCGCCTTCCGCCGGGTGTTTCGCAAGATCGCGGGCGTCACACCGCAGGAGTATCGCCGCCGCTATTCCCGGATCGGGCGGACGGCAACCGCAACCTGAAAGGCAACCGCTTCGGGATTTGATCGCCGTCGCGGAATGACCTATGAGACCCCTCATGTGCCAGGCCATGCTCGACAAGGGCGAATTCGATCCTGAACTTTGCCCGCTGCTCAAAGGCCTCTCGCCGGAGCAGATTGCCGTGCGCATGAAGCAGTTGCCCATTTCCGCCTGCCGCCGCAACCTTGACGCCCATGCCGAGGGCAAGCTCTCCCTTGAGGAGATCGAATGCCCGGCGGAGCGGCAGATCCACGAGTCCGAGCCCGCCTGAAGCCTGCTTTGGACGGCCGCTCTTGACGATGGTCAAGACCGCATCGCCGCCGCCGCCCTAACACGTCAGAACCGACATGTGGGGAGGAGGCAATGGTGCCATGAGTGAAGGCCTGACAAAATCCCAAGCGCGCAACATCTTCTTCGGGGGCTCGCTTTTCTTCTTTGTGGTGTTCGCTGCCTTGACGGCGCACAGCCACTACTATGCAGTGAGCACATCCACGAATGCGCAAAACCTGACTGAATCCGTGGTGCGGGGCAAACGCGTGTGGGAACGCAATGCCTGCATCGACTGCCACACCATCCTGGGTGAAGGCGCCTACTTCGCGCCCGAACTCGGCAACGTCTTCGTGCGCTACGGCGGCAAGGACGATCCTGCGGGAGCAAAGGAAGCCATCAAGGCCTGGATATCGAGCCAGCCCACCGGCATTCCCGGCCGCCGCCAGATGCCGAACTTCCATCTCACCGACGGGGAACTCAACGACATCGCCGATTTCCTTGAGTGGGTGAGCAAGATCAACACCCAGGGCTGGCCGCCCAAGGACAGCGGCTGAGGAGGGGACACAATCATGAAATACCAGTCACAGAAAGTCGCACTGGCCTATTTTGCCTGTGCCATGGCGCTCTTCGCCGCGCAGGTGCTCTTCGGGCTCCTCGTCGGATACATCTACGTCGCGCCCAATTTCCTCTCGGAACTTGTGCCGTTCAACGTCGCGCGCATGATCCACACCAACGCGCTGATCGTCTGGCTGCTGCTGGGCTTCTTCGGCGCATCCTACTATCTCATCCCGGAAGAAACCGAGCGTGAGCTGCATTCGCCCAAGCTGGCGTATATCCAGCTCATCCTGCTCATGGTGGGCGCCAGCGGCGCCGTGGTGGGCTATCTCTTCGGCATCCACGAGGGACGCGAATTCCTTGAACAGCCCCTGTGGGTGAAGCTCGGCATCATCGTCGCCGCGCTCATCTTCCTGTACAACGTCTCCATGACGGTGCTGCAGGGCCGCAAGACAGTCATCACCAACGTGCTGCTGCTCGGCCTCTGGGGCATTGCACTCTTCTTCCTGTTTGCACTCTACAATCCCGCCAACCTGACGGTGGACAAGATCTACTGGTGGTACGTCGTGCACATCTGGGTCGAAGGCGTGTGGGAACTGGTCATGGCCTCCGTCCTTGCCTTCATGATGCTCAAGCTCACGGGCGTTGACCGCGAGGTGGTGGAAAAGTGGCTCTATGTGATCGTGGCCCTCGCCCTGTTCACGGGCCTCCTGGGCACCGGCCACCACTACTACTGGATCGGCACGCCGGGCTACTGGCAGTGGATCGGCTCCGTCTTCTCGGCGCTGGAAATCCTGCCCTTCTTCGCCATGGTGATGTTCACCTTCATCATGGTGTGGAAAGGCCGCCGCGAGCATCCCAACAAGGCCGCACTCCTGTGGGCCCTGGGCTGCTCGGTGCTCGCCTTCTTCGGCGCCGGCGTGTGGGGCTTCATGCACACGCTTGCCCCCATGAACTACTACACCCACGGCACGCAGGTGACGGCGGCCCACGGACATCTCGCCTTCTTCGGCGCCTATGTCTCGATGAACCTCGCCATCATCACCTACGCCATGCCCTACCTGCTGGGCCGAAAGCCCTATAATCAGGTGCTGAACATGGCGAGTTTCTGGCTGATGTCATCCGGCATGGCCTTCATGACCTTCACCCTCACCTTTGCCGGCGTGGTGCAAACCCACCTGCAGCGTGTGCTGGGCCAAGGCTACATGGACGTGCAGGACCAGCTCGCGCTGTTCTACTGGATGCGCCTGGGCTCGGGCGTGGTGGTGGTGCTGGGCGCTCTGCTCTTCATCTACGCCACCTTCGTGCCCCGCCGCGAAGTGATCACCAACGTCGTTTCGGCCCCGGCCGAATGACAGGAGCACACGCCATGCCGCTTGCCATGAACACGGAAACCCGGGCCGCCCCACCGGCGCCCTACTACGCACCGACAGGTGACGAGTGCCGTGTTTTTGAAGCGGCATGGCGAAACCGCCTGCCGCTCCTGCTCAAGGGGCCGACGGGCTGCGGCAAGACCCGCTTCGTCGCCCACATGGCGGCGCGGCTGGGCCTGCCGCTCTTTTCCATCGCCTGCCATGACGACCTGACCTCGGCGGACCTCACCGGGCGCTACCTCCTGAAGGGCGGCGAAACGGTGTGGTGCGACGGGCCGCTCACCGCCGCGGTACGCGCTGGCGGCATCTGTTACCTGGACGAGGTGGTGGAAGCCCGCAAGGATGTGACCGTCGTGCTCCATCCCCTGACCGACGACCGCCGCACGCTCCTGCTGGATCGCACCGGCGAGACGCTTGTCGCACCGCCGTCCTTCATGGTGGTGGCGAGTTACAACCCCGGCTACCAGAACGTCCTCAAGTCCCTGAAGCCTTCCACGCGCCAGCGCTTCATCGGCATCGAATTCGGATTTCCCCGCGAGGAGCGCGAAGCAGCCATCGTCTCCGCCGAAAGCGGAATCCCGATCGAGCGCGCCAAGCTGCTGGTTCAGGTGGCGACGCGGCTTCGCGCCCTGCGCGGCCGCGATGTCGAGGAGGCGGCCTCGACGCGCCTGTTGATCTACGCCGCCACGCTGATCGTGGGCGGCATGAGCCTTGAGCGTGCCGTCGATGTCGCCATGCTCCAGCCCCTGACCGATGATCCCGCCGTGATGCAGGGTCTCAGGGATCTCGTCTCCGCCACGCTGGGCTGACGCCCATGGCCGAGCTGCACGCTCATCCCTGGGAACCCGAGGAAGCCATCGGCTCCCTGTGGCACCGCCTCGTGGGAGACCGCGAGGCGCAAGGTGTTTCCAGCCCCGCACAGGTGACGCTGGAGGAGATGCGCCCACGCATGGGCATCATCCTGCGCGGCCTGGGCGGAGATGCGGGCGTGGTGTTTGCACCGCTTCACGCTGCCGCCGTGCGCCACCGCCGCAGCTTCCTGCAGAAGATCGGCCATGCCGGCGAAAAGGTGAGCCAGCCCGGCTGGGATGGCGAAACGCTTGCGGTGCCGGAGGCCATGGCGTGGAGCGAGGTGAAACCGCTCAACGAGGCGGCCTATCTCTGGTTCGCCGCCTGGGCCGCAACGTGGCAAGCGCCGGAACCCGATGACGATCCGTTGCGCAGTGATCTTCATGCCTTGCGTGCCGCCTGGACATGCCGCGCCGCAATTGCAACAGCCGCGCCCGGATTTGCAGCGGTGGCCGCTGCGCTTGATGCCGCAGCCCTTGCCATGCGGCCTGCAACGCAACTCCCGCCCGCCGAAACCGATGTGGAGAACACGCTCCGCCGCATGCTGGGAGATGCCATCGCGTCACCTGCTCTCCTCTGGAATTTCATCACGGCGGGCGAAGCGCTGCCCGGCGGACTGCGGGCGCCTGCGGGATACTGCACCCACGCGCCGGTGCAGCACTGGCCGCACTGGCAGGTGCGGGCTGCCGGTGGTCCTGCGGCCCGCGATACGGCTTCCTCGGGAAGCGCCACGCCGCGCGATGGCGAAAAGCGCAAGCGCGCCCGACGCCGCGAATCCGATCAGGCACGGCGGCGCGATCCGCTCATCCTGCACCGCTTTGAAACCATCAAGACCTGGGCCGAGATGTTCAACCTCGGCCGCAAGGTGGAGGATGACGACGCCGAGACCGCCCGCAAGGCCGCCGACGACCACGACGAACTGGGACTGGCCGATACCGATGCCAAACCTGCGACCAGGCTGGCCTTCGACCTCGACCTCTCGCCGCAGGAAGTGGACCGCGCGCAACTGGGTGAGGGAAGCCTGCTGCCCGAATGGGACCACCGCCGCGGGCAATACCTTCCGGATCATGTCCGCATTCTCGCCGGTGTAGCCAAGGGAACGGAAGGAACAGAACGTCCCGCGCTGACGGCGGCGCAGACGCGCCTTGTCGCCCGCGTGCGCCGGCAGTTCGAAGCACTGGTGCCGCGCCAGGCCCTGCAGGGCGGCGAGGACTCCGGCTGCGAACTGGATCTGGATGCAGCCCTCCGCATGGCCGCTGACCATCGCGCCGGTGTTGCCAACGAGGGACGCATCTTCAAGCTGCTCCGCCCCGTATCGCGCGACCTCGCGGTCCTCACCCTCGCCGATGTCTCGCGCTCCACCGAAGGCGTTGCCGAAGAACGGAGCATCATCGAGATCGCACGCGAGACATTGCTCGCCATGGCCCATGGCCTCGCGGCAACGGGTGACGCCCATGCCATCTCCACCTTCTCCTCGGTCCGCCGTGACCGCGTCTTCTATGACCGGGTGAAGCGTTTCGATGAAACCATGGGCCCCGATGTGCTTGACCGCATCCTTGCCCTGCGCCCCGGCCACTACACGCGCCTCGGTGCGGCCGTTCGACAGGCCACGGTCGATCTTCGCAAGCAGGCGGCGCTGCGCCGCCTGCTGCTCGTCGTCACCGACGGCAAGCCCAATGACATCGATCACTACGAAGGCCGCCATGGCATTGAAGACACGCGCCGCGCCGTGCTCGAAGCCCGCATGGCCGGACTTGCGGTGTTCGCCATCACCATCGACCGCCGCGCCGAGGCCTATGTGCCGCATATCTTCGGCCGCAACGGCTTTCATATCGTCAGCCACCCCGCGCGGCTGGCGGAAGCCTTGCCCGGCATCTACCGCCACCTGGTGAGCTGATGACCCGGGCCACGGACGACCACCATGATGGCCTTCCCGGCCATGTCCTGATCTGGGTCCTGATCGCCTCGGAAATCCTCGTCTTCAGCGTGGCCCTTGTGGGCTTCCTCGTGATGCGCCTTCTTCACGCCGACGCTTTTCGTGCCGGCGCCCATCTTCTCCATGCGGGCGCAGGTACCATGGGCATGATTGTGTTGTTGACCAGCGGCTATGCCGCCGCGCTGGCGCAGGACCTGTCGCGCAAGGGCAGTGTTGCCGGCGCGCGCCTTCGCCTGCTGGTGGCGGCAGCGCTGGGCCTCGTGTTCCTCGTCCTCAAGTTTGCGGAATACCGTGATCTCTGGCTTCAGGGTGTGGCGCTGGAGGGCAATCCCTTCTTCACCCTCTATGCGCTGATCACTGGTTTCCATGCGGCCCACGTGGTGTTCGGCGTGGCGCTGCTCACCCTCGTCGCCACGCGCCCAAAGCCGCAGCACGTGGAACCCTCCGTCGCCTTCTGGCACATGGTGGACCTGGTGTGGGTGCTGGTCTTCCCGGTGCTCTATCTGGTGCCGCGATGACCCACCTGACGCGAAGCTGGCTGGTGATGGCGGCCTTGGCGTTTCTGGTGGCCGGCTTCCTCGTTTTCGCCCCGCCACTGCCGCGCCCCGGCTGGCTTGCCATGATCCTCGGTGCGGCCTTCATCAAGTCACGCCTGATCCTGCTGGACTATCTTGAACTTCGTGCCGCTCAAAGCTGGCGGCAGGCGGCGGTTGCCAGTCTCACGGTCTTGCTGCTGCTGATGGCGGTGCTGTCGGTGCCGTGACGGGATCAGTCTTCGCCGCGTCCGCGCATGATTTCGGCGCGTTCGCGTTCGGCGAAATCCTGCAGCCGCTCGACATCCTCGATGATGGCCTGGCGCTGCACGATGGAGACGCCATAATCAGCCAGACGGTTGAACGCCCGCGACAGGCTTTCCGGCTTCATGCCGAGACGCGCTGCAATGAGGGCCTTGTCGTAGGGCAGGTCGACCACGCAGCGGCCGTTAGCCGAGGGTGATAGCTCCAACAGAAATTCCGCGATGCGCTGGGCTCCGGTGTGGGCCTTCAGAGCCTCGATCTGGCGCACCAGCAGGTGCAGGTGCTGCGAGGTCGAGGCCAGCATGGCGAGGCCGATCTCGGGCGATTCCCGGATGCGCTCGAACAGGCGCCGCGCCGAGACGCGCAGCAGCCGCGAGTCCGTCACCGCCTCGCCGCTCACCGGGTAGACGCCCCCGGTGAAGGCCGCAGCCTCGGCGAAATTCTGCCCGCGCGTGAAGATGCCGATCACGGCTTCCGTGCCGCTGGTGGTGAGGCGGAAGAGTTTAATCCATCCCTCCAGCACCACGAAGAAGGCATCGGCATTGTCGCCTTGCGTGAACAGCGTCTGGCCACGGCTGAACTGGTGCACCGAGGAATCGCTGATGATGTTGCGCAGGGCCGCATCGGACAAGCCGCCGAGCAGCGCGGTTTCGCGCACAACCTTGAAATCAGTGGTAGATATGGGAAGTTGCATCACCAGCTCCGGGCCATTCGCATAGACGGTTTGCGGCGTTCCGGCAATTTGAGTTTGGTCAATTTGAAGCTGTATCTGACCGTCTATTTTGCCCCCGCAAAATGAAGACATCCATCACATCAGCACTGACCCGCCGGCATGTGACGGGATCGGCCCTCGCCGCCGCGGCAGCCGTTGGTGCATGGACATGGCAACGTGGCGCGAACCACGTGATTGGCGGTCCTTTCGCACTCACCGATGGCGACGGCAACACCGTCCGCGACACCGATTTCCGGGGCCGGATCCTGATCGTCTATTTTGGCTACGCCAGTTGTCCGGATGTCTGCCCCATGGCCCTCGCCAGGCTGGCGGGGGTGATTGACCGGCTTGGCCTGGCCCAGGACCGGGAGCCCGCTGTTCTCTTCATCTCGGTTGATCCGCAGCGCGATCAGGGTGCGCGTCTTGCCGAATACGGCAAGGCCTTTCGGGCCAACGTCACCGCCGTCACGGGCACGCGCGCGCAACTCGATGCGGTGGCGGCCGCCTATGGCGCGCGCTATCAATTCGCCGGAGACACGAGCCGCGATGACTACGCCGTCGATCATACCTCCATCTTCTACGTCATGGGTCCGGACGGGACCTTCCGCACGCAATTTCCCCACACGGCGTCGCCTGATGCGATGTTGTCCAAACTCCAGGCAGCCATGAAGTGACCCACGATCCCTCCCTCGACAGGCTTGAGTCTCTTGCGCCGCTCCGCACCACCTTCGGCGCCACGCAAGTGGATGAGGCCGAACGCCGTGCCTTCGTCCGCAATCTTTTTGATCAGGTCGCTCCCCGCTACGACCTCATGAACGACCTGATGAGCTTTGGCCTGCACCGGCTGTGGAAGCGGGCCGCCGTTGCCGTCACCTCGGCCGCCCCCGGTGCCGCCACCGGCACGGTGATTGATCTCGCGGGCGGCACGGGCGACCTCGCCTTGGCCCTGCGCAAACGCCTGCCGGAGGCCCGCATCATCCTCGCCGACGCCAGTCCCGGCATGGTGGCGGTGGCGCGCCGGCGCGCCGCCGGCCAGATCGATTGCCAAGTGGCGGAAGGCGAGGCGCTGCCGTTCGAAGACGCATCAGCCGAAGCCGTCATGCTGTCCTTTGGCTTGCGCAACATGACCGATCCGCCGAAGGCGCTCCGCGAAGTCCGCCGTGTTCTGAAGCCGGGCGGACGACTGGTGTTGCTGGAATTTTCCGAGCCCGATGGCTGGTTCGCGCCGTTCTACAATCTCTTCTCCCGCTTCGTCATTCCGGCACTCGGCGCACTCGTCTCCGGCAATCGCAAGGCTTACCGCTATCTCATCGACTCGATCCGCCTCTTTCCCGATGCCGAGACCATGGCGGCGGAACTCCGAGCGGCAGGGTTTGCGGATGTAACGCTGCGCCGCTTCGTCTTTGGCGTCGCGGTCCTGCATGTCGCCAGGGTTCCGGCATGACCAGCACTCTCGACACACGCGAACGTCTCGCCCGCCTGCCCGTCGCCCTGCGCTGGGTCATTGCCGCGCGGCTGAAGACTGTCGGCCTGTCGCTGACGCCCGTGCTGTGCGGCTCATGGCTCGCCGCCCAGCAAGGACCGGTGCGGCCGGGCCTGGCCTTCGCCGCGGGACTTTCCGCCATGGCAATCCAGATCGGCACCAACCTGTGGAACGATGCCGCAGACGCTGAGCGCGGGACCGACACCGCCGAGCGCCTTGGGCCGCCCCGCATGACGGCGCTTGGCTTGCTCCATGCGCGGCAGGTGAAGGCTGCAGCGGGATTCACCTTCGCAACAGCGCTGGCGGCGGGCTTGCCGCTGGTGCTGGCCGGTGGTTGGGCCATCGTGCTGATCGGACTTCTCTCGCTGCTTCTGGGCTATGCCTACTCCATGGGTCCGCTTCCACTCTCCCACACGCCGCTCGGCGAGGTGATCGTGCTGGCCTTCTTCGGCGTCATCGCCGTGACGGGCACAATGCATGTGATGGGCTCGGCCCTCACGGCCACAGGACCGGTTGCGGGGATCATGATGGGCCTGCCATCCAGTGCCGTGCTTCTCCTCAACAATCACCGCGACCGGACGACGGATGCCGCCGCTGGCCGGCGCACCCTCGCGATCATCGCAGGCGTGACAGGTTCGCGGCTTCTCTATGCCGTGCTGGTGATGTCAGCCGCGCTGCTGTTGCCACTGTTGACGGAGCCCGCTCCGCTGTCCCGTGCGATGGCGCTGGGAGCAATGGCAATGGCTGCGGCACTGGCGGTGATCGTCTGGCGAACGCCTGTGTCAGCGGCCATCAACCGCTGCCTGCCGCTCACGGTGCTGTTTCAGTTTGCACTGTTTGCAGCGCTCGCGATGTCCGGGTTGGCTGAGGGCTGATCAGCAGGATTCGATGCACGTGTCGCGCTGGATGCGGTGACGCTGCGAACGCACGAGCACGCCGCGCTCATCCACGAAGAAGATATCGAGACTGATCTTTCCCTTCTTGTCGGGAATGACGATCTGCCCTTCGAGGAAGGTGCTCGTCAGTTTGCAGTCCTGCTTTGTTTTCGCAACATTGACCGTGACGTAGAGGTGCCGTTCCGTCGGTTGGTCGGTGAGCTTGTCGGGGACCCCTTCCCGCAGGTTCGCCATGGCCCAGCAATCCTCGCCGGGGAAGTACACGACCTTCACATGGACCTGGCCCTTTCCATCCGACACGACTTCGCTGCCCTGGTAGTCGGCATCGAAGAACGCATCTTCCGCCTGCGCGGCAGGAATGAAGAGCAGGGAGGCGAGGAGCAGGGCGCGGGTGAGGGTCATGGGCGGGATCCGGTTGGAGGATGCGCCCCTTATCGGTAGCAACGGATGTGACAGCATTGACAAAAGTCAACCGCTGACCCGCTTCAGACAGCCCCGGACTCGGGACCGGTCTCAGGCCGCGTCAGGTGAGGGCACACCCATCAGCACCGGAGACCGGCCGGAAGCCGGAAGGCCTTCGGGGTGGTGCACGGATGGGATGATTATGGTCGTTGGCGCGGCGTGGCCCAGCCACGGCGCCAAGCGAAGGGAAAAAAGCCCCTGCCACCGCCGGAGGTGCTGGAAGAACCATCGCGGCGGCGGGCAGGGGTGCATTCCCGGAACACATGAGCACGCAGACAAGGCAGGGTTCCGCACCGGCGGAGGGAAAAGGGGAGCCGGTGTCTGCCGCTGCCAGCGAGCGGCACCACACGCCATCCAGTCCGGCGGAGTAGGCAAGGACTCCGGGGATGAGGGCCTGCAGCACCAGCACAAGAATCGCCAGCCGCGCGATGAACGAGCGCGCCCGGAAGACTCTTGAGATGGCAGAAGTGCGTTTCATGTGGTCGAGTGGCCGGCCGTATTGGGAGCGGCCTGCGTCACATTTGCCAAGGGGCCACCTCTGCCACCTTAACGAAAGTCAAGGCAGCAGTTCCCGCTGCAGTGCGAAAACGGATCAGGCGCCGGGGTGGCAAGACTCCCGCACGCCACAGGAGGTCCGGGCACAATCACGTTTCCGGCCTTCATTTGAGGGCAAATCATGTTGAAAAAAATTCAAAAAGGCCTTCTCGCCGCAACTGGTGTGGCGGGGCTGGGCCTCATTCTGGCCGGGAGCAGCGCGTCAGCAGAAACACTGGACCAGGTGCTGGCCCGCCGTGGCCTGACGCAACAGGACCTGCTGGCGGCCGCCAAGACCTACACGCCGACCGGCAAGCGCGACGAATTCATCGTCTTCTCGTCCGGCGGCCAGTCGGGCCAGGTGATCGTGTACGGCGTGCCGTCCATGCGCATCCTGAAGTACATCGGCGTGTTCACGCCTGAGCCATGGCAGGGCTATGGCTACGACGAAGAATCCAAGAAGGTTCTGGAACAGGGCAAGATCGACGGCCGCGACGTGCCGTGGGGCGACACCCACCATCCCGCCATCACCGAAACCAATGGCGATCAGGACGGCCAGTATCTCTTCATCAACGACAAGTCCGCGCCGCGCATCGCCGTCATCTCGCTGCATGACTTCGAAACGCAGCAGATCGTCGTCAATCCCATCATGCAGTCGGAACACGGCGGCGCCTTCGTGACGCCGAACAGCGAATACGTGATTGAAGCCGCCCAGTATCCGGGCGTGCTGGGCCGCGGCTTTGCGCCGTTGTCGGAATTCAACGACAAGTTCCGCGGTGCCGTCACCTACTGGAAGTTCAACCGCGAAAAGGGCCGCATCGAACCGGAGAACTCCTTCTCCGTGGAACTGCCGCCCTATACGCAGGACCTGAGCGATGCCGGCAAGGGCGTGTCGGACGGCTGGTCCTTCACCAACTCCTTCTGCTCGGAACGCTATGTCGGCGGCATCGAGCGTGGCCGTCCGCCGTTTGAAGCGGGCTGTTCGCAGAACGACACCGACTATCTGCACATCATCAACTGGAAGAAGGCGGAAGCACTGTTCAAGGCCGGCAAGTTCACCAAGATCAACGATCATGCCGTGATCTCGATGCAGACGCTGATCGATGAAGGCGTGCTCGCCCTCGTGGCCGAACCGAAGTCGCCGCACGGCGTCGACGTCTCGCCCGACGGCAAGTTCATCATCGTCGGCGGCAAACTCGACACGCAGGCCTCGGTCTACTCCTTCGAGAAGATCAAGGCAGCGATTGACGGCAAGAAGTTTTCCGGCAAGGACAGCTACGGCGTTCCGATCATCGCGCTGGAAGATGCCCTGCACAAGCAGGTGCCACTCGGCCTTGGCCCGTTGCACACGCAGTATGACTCCAAGCCCTGCGTTGTCTACACCTCGCTCTACGTCGACAGCCAGGTGGCGAAGTGGGATTATTGCGAAGGCAAGGTGCTGGACAAGATTTCCGTCCACTACAACATCGGCCATCTCGTGGCGATGGAAGGCGAGTCGGCCCATCCGGCTGGCAAGTATCTCATCGCCCTCAACAAGCTGGCGATCGACCGTTTCAACCCTGTGGGTCCGCTGCATCCGCAGAACCATCAGCTGATCGATATCTCCGGCGACAAGATGGAGCTGCTGTATGACATGCCCATCCCGCTCGGCGAGCCGCACTACGCGACCGCGATCTCGGCCGACAAGCTGAAGCCGCTGGTCCGCTACAAGTACGGCACCAACAGCCGCACCGGCGAGAAGCATCCTGACTCTGTCCGTCCGGGCAGCGAAAAGGTCGAGCGCAACGGCAACAAGGTCAAGGTCTACATGACCGCGATCCGCTCTCACTTCACGCCTGAAATCGTGGAAGTGGAAGAAGGCGACGAAGTGGAATTCGTGATCACGAACTCGGAACGTGCCGAGGACGAGACCCACGGCTTCTCGGTCAGCACCTACGGTGTGAACCTCTCGCTTGAACCCGGCAAGACCGCGACGGCCAAGATCAAGGCCGACAAGCCCGGCGTCTTCTCGTACTACTGCACCGAGTTCTGCTCGGCGCTGCATCTCGAGATGACCGGCTTCCTCGTGGTCAAGCCGAAGGGCTTCAAGGAAGCAACGGCAACAGGCGCGGAAGGCCAGGCTTATACCCAGGCCGACTACGACAAGCAGCACAAGAGCTGCACCGATACGCAAGCCATCATCGACAGCGTGGTCGGTTACATCACCAGCCTGAACTTCAAGGACTATCCGGATGCGGTTGCCCTCGTCGAGGACGCCACCGACCAGTTGAAGTTCGCCGGCGAGGCCAAGACGAAGGCGGAAGACTTCGCCGCCAAGAAGGATTGGCAGAATGCCACCCTTTGGGCGGGCCAGTGGTGGCAGTACCAGGTCAAGGCTGCGGACATCGGTCTGCGCGTCAAGACCTACCTCGAACAGAACGGCGCCAAGAAGGTGCAGTGACACACGTTTCCGGGCGGCCTTCGGGCCGCCCGGTCCTTCAACCAGGGAACCATACGATGAAAAAGATACTTCTCGCCACTTTCGCCGGACTCGCGGTGCTCACGTCTGCCGTCTGGGCGGACGACATCGCCGACGGAGAGAAGCTCTACAAGACCAAGACCTGTGTCGCCTGTCACGGCATCAAGGGCGCACGCCCCATTCAGACATTCCCGGCCCTCGCCGCACAGAATGAAAAATACATCCTGACCCAGTTGCGCGACATCAAGGCGGGCAAGCGCGTGGGGAGCAAGGATCCCACCGGCCATCCCTTCACCGAAGGCATGTCGGCGGTGATGCATCTCGTCACGGACGAGGACCTTGTGAAGATCGCCAAATACCTCAGCAAGCTTGATCCGCCGAAGCCGAAGCTCCTTGATCCGGCACCGAGCGCCGACGACCTCACCGCGGGTGCTGCCAACTACAAGAAGCTGGGCTGCGTCGCCTGCCATGGCGCAGACGGCAAGAAGGCGAGCATTCCCAACTATCCCAACCTCGCCGGGCTTCAGCGCGACTATCTGATCCGCCAGATGACCGATATTCGCGATGGCCTGCGTGTCAACGGCCAGTCGAAGCTCATGCTCACCATCATCAAGAAGGCCGATGACGCCGCCATCGCCTCGATCGCCACCTACCTCTCGCAGATCGACCGGTCTGCCAAGTAACCACAAGGATCATCACTCATGAAACTTCTCAAGATTGCCGCCCTCACCCTTCTCGCCAGTGTGACCTTCGCGCCGCTCGCCGGCGCCGATGATGCTCCCGCCACCGCGCCCAAGGCGTGGAACCAGGGCGGCGGCGAACAGGATGAAGCGCTCGCCCTCACGCCCAATTTGGAAAATGGCCGCGACGTCTATGAAGTCTGTTCCGCCTGTCACCAGCCCAACGGCTGGGGCCTGACCGACGGCACCTTCCCGCAGATCGCCGGCCAGCACCGTGACGTGCTGATCAAGCAGCTCTCGGACATTCGCGCCCTCAACCGCGATAATCCCACCATGTATCCCTTCGCCCTGCCGCAGGAAATCGGTGGCCCGCAGTCGATCGCCGACGTGACGGCCTATATCGCCAAGCTTCCCATGAACCCGAACAATGGCGTCGGTCCCGGTACCAGTGTGGAAAAGGGCAAGCAGCTCTATGCCGACAACTGCGTGCGCTGCCACGGCGACCAGGGTCAGGGCGACGATGCCAAGTATTATCCGCGCATCCAGGGCCAGCACTATGAATACCTGCTGCGCCAGTACAAGTGGATCAAGGAAGGCAAGCGCCGCAACGCCAACCCGGACATGGTGAAGCAGATCCAGAACTTCACCGATGAAGATACCGTCGCGGTGCTGGACTACGTCTCCCGTCTGAAAGCGCCGGCCGAACTGGTGGGCGCGCCCGACTGGGTCAATCCGGACTTCCAGTAAGCCCGCCAGCCGGACAACGACGAACAACAACGGAAGAAGGAATGCGGGATGACCACCTCGTCACCTGATCGCAGGGCCATTGTCTATCGCCTGTTCACACTGATCGCCGCGGTGCTCATCATCGCCTCCTTCTTCTCGCCTGCCTGGTGGGTGTCGCTGACGGCGCCCAACTATCCGGAAGCCACCTTCCCCGATGGCATCCGCATCGACTTCCACATGGACAGCGTGCGCAACGGCTGCTCCATCCGCACCTCGCAGGAGGTGGAGGAGAAGGAAGCGCTCGATTGCGTCCATGAGATGGACACCATCAACCACTACGTCGGCATGTATCCCATTGCCTCGGGTGGCCCGGTGGAAAAGGCCTATGCGCCGTTCCTCTTCTCGCTGATGGTGGTGATGCTGCTCGCCTTCGCCGCCCCCGGGCGCAAGTCGCGCATGGCCGTCTCCGTTGCTGGATACGCCGCCATTGCGATCTGGATGGGCGTCACCATGTTCACGCCCGGCGGCGTCAGGTATCAGTCGCAGGGTTATCTCGAAGGCCTCGTCAATTCCCTGGGACAGGACACCGCCGACAAGATCGACGATTCCAATCTCAATCCCATCGTCAAGCAGTTGAAGGAGGCCATGGCCGACATCAACAAGAAGGAGAAGGACGCTGTCGTCTCCTCCGGCTCACGCGACGATCTGATCGAAAACCTGCGTGCCAACTTCTCCCTCGACCAGAACAAGAAGCCCGCCTCCGGGCAGGAGCGATGGAATGGCAGCGGCTATCAGGTCATGGGTTGGCACTATGACAAGAGCCTGGCGCGCTGGTTCAACAGTCCCGAACGCAATGATCCGCTGGCCCGCATGATGGAGTCCATTTCGGTCTTGCTGGCGGCGACCATCGTTGGCGGCATGGCGCTTCTCATCTTTGCCGCGTGGAGCGTGCGCAGCGTCTTCTATTGGCTGCTGGTGCTGTTGCCCATGGTGCTGCCACTGGGCTTCCTCGCGGAATATTCGGCCTGGCTCTGGTGGTATGGCCACCGCCTCAACGAGATGGGCGCCTTCACACTGAAACCCTTCATGCCGACCGTGTTCGGCGATGGCAAGGTGGCGCAGTTCACCACCCACTCCTACCCACACTATGGCTTCGGCCTGATGGTGGCGTCGAGCCTGCTATTGGCCCTTGCCGCCCTCATTCGCCGCAAGCAGTTGCTGCTGGCCGGAGAAAAGGGACCTGAAACCTGATGCGGCGCGTGGCGGCAATGATTGCGGCGGCCTGCGCTGCCTGCTTCATGGCCGCGACCGCCATGGCAGGGCCGTTGCAGGACCTGATTGACGCCGCGGCGGATGGCGCCACCGTGAAACCTCCTGCCGGAATCTACGCCGAACACATCACAATCACGAAGCCCGTCGACCTCGATGGCAGCAGCGGCGTGGTGATCGATGGCGGCGGCGAGGGCACCGTCGTGCGTCTACTCACCGACAAGGCCACGTTGAAGAACCTCACGATCCGCAATTCCGGCCGGCTCCACAATGCCATCGACGCGGGCCTCCGGGTGGAAGGCAACAACAACCTGATCAAGGACAACACCATCGAGAACACCCTCTTCGGCATTGACGTGCATGAGGGCGACAGCAACATCCTCCGCCGCAACGACATCTCCTCCAAGGACATGCCGCTGGAACTGAAAGGCGACTCGATCCGGCTCTGGTACAGCCATTTCAACCGCGTGGAGGACAACTTCATCCACGGCACCCGCGATTTTGCTGTCTGGTATTCCCACGACAACACGATCAGCGGCAACCGCATCCACGGCACGCGCTATGGCGTGCACTTCATGTACGCCCACCACAACAACGTGGAGAAGAACGACATCGCCGACTGCGTCGTCGGGTTGTTCCTCATGTATTCCAACGACCTCACCATCACCGGCAACAAGTTGCTGCGCTCCTGGGGAGCCTCCGGCATGGGCATCGGCATGAAGGAGAGCAGCGGCGTCGTTGCGGCCAACAACGAGATCATGGGCAACGCCGTGGGGATCTTCCTCGACCTGTCGCCCTATGATCCGGACGCCACCAACCAATTTGAGCGAAATCAAGTCGCCTACAACGGAACTGGTGTTGAATTCTCGGCAGATTGGGAATCCAACGTGTTCAGGAACAACAGCTTCAATACCAACTTCACCCAGATCGCGGTGCGCGGCAACGGCACGGCCATGCGCGAGACGTGGGAGCAGAACTACTGGGACGATTTCACCGGCTTCGACGAAGACCATGACGGCAAGGGCGACAGTCCCTTTGAAATCTACAGCTACGCCGACCGCCTCTGGATGGAGAACCGCGAGGCGAATTTCTTCCGTGGCGGCTTCGCGCTAGAAGCGCTGGACTTCATCGAGCGCCTCGCACCCTTCAGTGAGCCGCGCCTGCTGATGCGCGAACAGAACCCGCTCGTGCAGCCGCCGGTCATGGCCGAAGCCGAAAAGAAGAAACCAACCGACGCCCTTGAGTTGTTGCTGCAATGACCGACGCAACGCCCAGGCCTGATCCCGAGATCGACGAGATGATTCCCGAGGCGCCGAAGAAGCGCCTCACCCGCCGCGAGTTGGAAAAGCGCCGCATGTTCCTCCGTTCGGTTGGGGCAGGCGTGACGCTCGTGGGCCTGTCGCTTGTCGGCTACTTCCCCGTCCTCAAGCAATTGTTCGACCGCCTGCGTCCGCCCGGCGCATTGGAGGAAGATGATTTTCTCGCGGCCTGCATCAAGTGTGGGCAATGCGTGCAGGTCTGCCCGGTGGAAGCCATCAAGCTCGCCGATGGTGATGAAGGCTACGCGCTGGGAACGCCCTATATCGATGCCCGCAAGCAGGCCTGCGATTTCTCCTGCGATGCGGTGCAGTGCGTGCTCGCCTGCCCTACCGGCGCCTTGACCCACGAGATTGCCCGCAAGGAAGAAGTCCGCATGGGTGTCGCCCGCCTGGCACGGCCCGATGCCTGCCTCGCCATGAAGGGACAGGGTTTCAAGGGTCTGGCGCGCGGCGATCTCTTCCAGGGCATGCTGCGCTACGAGGACATCGACCGCTGGACGCCGATGCGCGTGGCTGATCACCCCTATGATCTCGAGATATGCGATCTCTGCGTGCGCGAATGTCCCATCACGGGTGCGATCTCGCTGGAAAGTGTGGGCACCGACGCCGGCGACACCCGCCGCCGCCCTGTGATCCATGACGCCTGCGTGGGCTGCGGTACCTGCGAAATGATCTGCCCTGCCGAACCAGCAGCCATCGTCGTGGATGCCAAGGTGACAAAGGAGCGCGTGGCATGAAGTGGTTCCTGCACGCCTTCGCCATGATGTTCGGCGCAGCGCCGCGCAAGCCCGAAGAGGGTGAAGTGACCGACGCCGCCCGCGCCATGATGAAATTCAAGAAGCTCCCCGACCAGGTGAAGCTGCGCAAGCAACGCATCGCCGAGGAGCATGAATTTCCCGTCGTCTCCAACAAGTGGCGGAACAGGCGCTGGGCTTCCATCGTCATTCTCAACGCGCTGTTCATCATCTCCTACTGGTTCGACGTGCAACTGGTGGAAGGTGCGCTCACGGCGTCTCGCTTCTTCGGCTTCCACATGGCGGACGTCTTCAGTGCCGCGCAGGTGATGCTCGCCTTCAAGGAGGTGATGCTGAACCTGGTGATCGGCACCGCAACCGTCGTCATCGCCTGGTGGCTGGTGGGAGGCCGCGCCTTCTGTTCATGGATCTGCCCTTATCACCTGCTGGCCGAATGGGCCGAGATGATCCACCTCAAGCTGGCGCGCCTCGGGCTTGCCAAGGATCACGTCTTCCACCGCGGACTGCGCACCGTGCTGTGGGCAGTCTTCCTCGCGCTCGCCTTCTTCACCAGCTACACCATCTACGAATACATCAACCCCGTTGGCATCGTCTCGCGCGCCCTCATCTATGGGCCGACCGTCGCCATCTTCTGGGTCTTGTTCCTGCTGGGGATCGAGGTGTTCTATTCGCGCCGCTTCTGGTGCCGCTACGTGTGCCCGATCGGCTTGAGCTACGGCATCACCGGCGCGGTATCACCGGTGCAGGTGGAATACAATCTGGAGCTCTGCCTGCATGAAGGCGAATGCCGCAAGGTCTGTCTCGTGCCGCATGTGCTGGAGGTGACCAAGATGGGCTACGCCAGTGACACGTTCGAGTATATCGGCGCCGACTGCACGCGCTGCGGCATGTGCGTGGATGCCTGCCCGCAGGGGGCGCTGAAATTCAAGGTCCGCGGACTGGACAAGGTGATCTGAGCCGATGATCGAGATCAGGAATCTGACCAAGAGATTCGACGGCCGCGCCGTGCTTGATGCGCTGTCGCTGCGCATCGCGGCGCAGGACCGCATCGCCCTGGTAGGTTCGAACGGCGCGGGCAAGACCACGTTGTTCCGCTGCCTTCTTGGCCACTATGGCTATGAAGGCGAGATCATCATCGATGGCGCTTCGGCCCGCCGCCGGGAGCCGGCATTGCTGGCCCAGGTGGCCTTCGTGCCGCAACTGCCGCCGCCGCTCCGCATGCCCGTGGGGGAACTGCTGCGCTTCGCCCACGAAACAACCGGTGCCGAACGTGCCGTGATGGAAGGCATGGCGGCGAAGCTGGGCATCGACCTCGACGCCGTGGCGCGCCAGCCCTTTTACCGTCTCTCCGGCGGGCAGAAACAGAAGATTCTGGTCACGGTGGCGCTGGCCCGCGAGGCAAAGTTGCTGATTTTCGACGAACCCTCAGCCAACCTCGATCCCGCCGCGCGCGGCGCCTTCATCGAACTGCTGGCGGCCCGTCAGGACTGCGCCATGCTCATCGCCAGCCACCGCCTCGAAGAGGTGGCGCCGCTGGTCAATCGCGTCGTTGAACTCGACCGCGGCAAGGTGGTGCTGGACGATGCGGTGGCTGACCGCCTGTCGGCTGGTGAACAGCATGCCTGCATGGTGGTGCTGCGCGAGATGCACGAACCCATGGCCCGCGCCTTCCTCTCCTGGGGACTGACGGCGAAGGGCGACCTCACCTTCACCGGCCAGGTTCCCGCGGCCGAGAGCTTCCGCTTCCTCTCCATGCTCTCGCGTTATGCCGGCCTTGTCGAAAAATTCTCCATGGACGTGGAAAGCCACCGCCGGAAAGGACGCTGACCCATGCAGCCCTGCACAAGACGCGTGTTCATTGGCTTCGTGCCCTTCACCGCGCTCGCCCTCTCCGGCTGCATGAAGCAGGCGGAGGGCGCCGAGGAAATCCACTACAGCCGCGAAAGCTGCACCATGTGCGGCATGATCATTTCCGACCCGCATTTCGCCACGGAAATCCGCATCGTCAAGGACAAGGCGCTGATGAAATTCGATGACTTCGGCTGCGCCGCGCAATGGCTCAAGTCCGCCAAGTGGGAGGACGCCGACATTGCCGAATTCTGGGTGATGAATTCCGATGATGGCACCACCTGGCTTGATGCCCGCAAGGCAAGTTTCACCTCGGGCGCCATCACGCCCATGGATTATGGCTATGCCGCGGTGGCGGACGCCCGCAGTGGCGCTGTAACATTCGAGGAGGCGCGCAAGGCCGTGCTCTCCAAGGGCCTTTCCAGCCGTTGCCTTGAACCGGACGTGAGCAAGACATGAGCCACCCCTCGGGACTACGCGTCGCCGCGCGGCTGGAGGTGCAGGAATCCCTGCGCGCCCGCTGGTTCTTCCTCTATGCCGCCGTCTTCTTCGGCCTCATGCTGCTGTTGGCCTTCACCGGCATTTCGGAATCTCGCGTGCTCGGCTTCACGGGGCTTTCGCGGCTGCTCGTCACCTACATCCAGATCACCATGGCAGTATTGCCGCTCTTCATTTTGGTGACGACAGCGCGTTCGCTGGTGGGTGACCGGGAAGTGGGCAACCTCGAATACATGCTCGCCTTCCCCATGCGGCTTGGTCACTGGTACTGGGGCAAGTTCCTGGGCCGGCTGATTCTCATTGTCGTGCCCGTGCTGGCGGCACTCGCCTTCGCCGTCGTCTATGGCGAACTGCGCGGCCATGATGTGCCGTGGATGCAGGTGTCGCTCTATGCGGGCCTCGTCTGCGCGCTGGCCGCCTGTTTCCTCGGCCTCGGATTTTTCCTCTCAAGCCTGGCGCGTTCGACGGAAGTCTCGCTCGGCTCGTCGCTGGTGATCTGGCTCCTGCTGGTGGCGTTGCTGGACCTGCTGCTGCTGTCGATCCTCATCCGCTCGCAGTTCGATCCCGCCTTCATTGTCGGCATCGCGCTGGCCAATCCGCTGCAGACTTTCCGCACCGCCAGCATGATCCTGTTCGATCCGCAGCTCATCCTGCTGGGGCCTGCCTCCTACATCATCCTCGACCGCTTCGGCGTGCCGGGATACGTCGTCTGGGCCCTGGTCTATCCTTCCGTGCTGGGGGTCGTCGCGGCCGCTGCTGGTTTCTGGCGCTTCCGCTCAACCGATCTCGTCTGATGTCAGGCGGCGGGCAATAGCGCGGAAAGCCAGCGGAGCGTATCCGCATCATCCCACGTGGCTTCGCCTGTGACGGACCAGCGCATGAGCCCTGCCGCATCGATGACCAGCGTGGCGGGTAGTCCCGGTCCCACGTTCACCGCCTGCAGGTTCGCCGTATCGCCCGCGAGCCGGGGCAGGTTGGTGAGGCCAAGCTCCGCGTAGAATTCCGTCACCGCTTCAAGGCCGCGCCGGTCGAAGGAGAGCGGCAAGACCACCACAGGCTTTCCCGTGAGAACCCCAGCGAGCCGTGAAAGGCTCGGCATTTCACGCCGGCATGGCAGGCACCAGCTGGCCCACAGGTTGAGGATCACCAGACGGCCACGGAAATCCGTGAGGCGCACAGGCCCGTCAGGTCCCGTCATCGCAATCCCGTCGAGTGATTTTGGCGTGGCATGGGTGATGGCGAGAACCGCCGCCGAGAGCGCATCTTCCGCCCGCGCAACGGCACATCCTCCAACAGCCGCAAGACCGCCCGCGACGAGGGCCCTGCGCGTCAGCACTACGGTGCTGCCGGAATGGCCTTCACGGCGGCCTGGACTGCCGCCGTCATCTCGGCGGTGGCGATGCCATAGGGGAACCGTTTCAACAGCGCCCCGTCCGCACCCACCATGGCGATCGAAGCGGTGTGATCGACGGTATAGAGCAGCGGATCATCGCCGCCCGGTTTCTGGATCTCGTATTGCGCATTATAGGCCTTGACCATGGCGTCGGTGTAGGGCGCAGGTCCGCGAAGTGCAACAATCCGGATATCGAAACTCTTCACATATTCGCGCATGACGGCAGAGGTATCGCGCGCCGGATCGACGGTGACGAAGATGGGCTGCACCTTCTTCGCGTCATCGCCCATCGCCTTCATCACATCCGCCATCTGCACAAGGCTGGTGGGGCAAATGTCCGGGCAGTGGGTGTAGCCGAAATAGAGAAGCGAGACCTTGCCCAGCAAGATGTCATCATCCACCACATTGCCGGTGGTGGCGTCCTCCATCATGAAGCGGCGGGCAGGTTGCTCCGGGGCCTCCTGGGCCAAGGCGGCAGGAACGGCCGCAAGCATGGCACAGGCCACGAGCATGTGGCGGCGGGACATCAGGGTATTCATCATGTGGCTGTTCTAGGTCGCCGGCCTGGTTCTGCCCTTGACTTTGGTCAGGGGCAGGGGTGCCTTCAGGGCATATCGGAAGGCAACGGAGAGACACATGCTTGCGCTGATCCTGCCCCTTGCCCTCGCCTTCCTGATGTTCACCGTCGGCCTGCGGCTTGCGGTAGCGGATCTCTCAGCAACTGCTCGCGCCCCCCACGCCCTGCTGGCGGGGTTGGTGGTGCAGATGTTGGTCTTGCCGGCGCTGGCCTGGATTCTGATCCGGCTTCTTCACCTTCCGCCTGATATCGCCCTTGGCCTCATGATCATCGCCATCTGCCCCGGCGGCATTACCTCAAACTATGTGAGCCTGCTGGCGGGTGCCGATGTGGCCCTCTCCACCGCCATGACGCTGGTGACAAGCCTCGCTGCGAGCCTCACCATTCCGGCCCTGCTGGGTCTGAGCGGCATCGAGATCGGCACAACCAGCCTGTTGCGCATGGCACTGGTGATGACGGCTGTCACGGCCGTGCCGCTGGCAGCCGGGATGCTGGTGCGGCGTTCCAAAGAAGCGCGCGCAAGCACAATCGCAGCAGCACTGGACCGACCCGCCAAACTGGTCTTCGCCGGCATCGTGCTCGCGACCTTCTGGCAGAACCGGGAGGTGCTGCTGGTGCACGCGGGCGAGACCGGACCAGCCGTTGTGATGCTCAACGTGGGTGCCGTTCTGCTCGCCCTTTCCACCCGCCTGGTGCACGGCATATCGCGTACCCAGGCTCTTGCCATTGCCGTGGAAACGGGGCTGCAGAACGCCGCCATCGCGATTTTCATCTGCACGTCGCTTCTGGGCCGGGCCGAACTGGCCGTTCCGGCACTGATCTATGCCGTTGTCATGAACCTGACGGCCCTGGCGCTGGTAGCCAGCAACCGCCCGCAACGGCAGCTGCAGGATGGCGGCGTGGCGGCCTGATCTAACGCAGCACCTCGAAGCCCTTGCCCAGGGCCTTGCGGCCCTCGTCGGCCGGTGTTGCCCCTGCGGCCGACAGGTCTTCGATGATCGGGCAATGCGGGCGCGCATCGCCATGGCAATGCTCCGCGAGGTGACGGAGCGCCCGCGTCATGTCCTGCAGCGCCTGCATCTTCGCCTCCAGTTCGCCGATATGCGCCAGCGCCACGGCTTTCACGTCACTGCTGGCGCGCGACCGGTCGCGCCACAGCTTCATCAGTTGCGCCATTTGCGCGGTGCTGAAGCCGAGGTCGCGCGCCCGGCGGATGAAACGGAGGTCGTGCACATCGGCGTCCCCATAGACCCGGTACCCGGCGCCGCTGCGCAAGGCCGGCCTGATCAATCCTGTCTGTTCGTAGTGGCGGATCATCTTCGCTGACACGCCCGTCGCCGCCGATGCTTCACCGATGTTCATGGGGAAAGTCTCCGCTGGGGTTTCATCTCAATGATGATGCGCGTGAGCCGCCGCATGGCCTTGCCCCCGGCCGATCATCCACACATTGACCGGATAGGCCGCCACAAACGCCACCCCAAGGGCAGCCGCCATGCTGATCCAGAACAGGCTGTCGAAAGGACCTGCCGCCATTGCGCCGGGAATGATCAACATTGCCGCGTTGTCGACAAGTTCCATGATGGAGATGGACACGAAGTCGGCTGCCAGCGCCACCGCAAGGGTCTGGCGCAAGGCCATGCCGCTGCGCAAGAGCGGCATCATTGTGAGCCCGAAGCCGCTGATGAAAGCCAGGACGACGGCAAGGCCGACAGTCGTCCACGCGCCGAGGCCAAGGGCCGTGCCGATGGCCATGCCGGCGATCTCGCCGATGGCACAACCTGTCATGCAATGCAGCGTCGCCTGGAAGGCAAGGCGCGGGAGGGAGCCGGAAGGGTCGTATTTCAACTGCGTTCTCCACCTGATGTGGCCCGGAAAATGCCGGGATGAACAGCGTTATGGTGCTTCCCATGCTGGGAAGGTCAAGGGAATATTTCCAAACCCGGCCCCATGAATCACAACTGCGGCGTTTAATAGCGGCGGTGGTACACGGGGAGTTGGTTGAATTATGAGTTTCACCGCCTATAAGATGGCTCGACGGCGAATTCCGGCCACGCTTAAAAGCGAGAGAGACGTGCTCAAGAACAACGAGACCCGGAAGGACGTGCACAACTCCGATGTGCCCGTGGTCTGCCGCGCCTGCGAAGCCCGTCACCGTGGTATCTGCGGCGCGCTCTCGCCTGAGCAACTGGTGGAACTGAGCAAGCACACGACCAAGCAGATTTTTTCGTCCGAGAGCGAGATCGCCCCCGTGGGCCAGGACATTCCCCGCCAGGCCAACATCTTGAGCGGCGTCGTCAAGCTGAGCAAGCTCACCGCCGACGGCCGCCAGCAGATCGTGGGCCTCCAGTTCGCGCCCGATTTCATGGGCCGGCCTTTTGCGCGGCAGAGCGACGTGACAGTGGAAGCGGCGACCGACGTGAAGGTCTGTTCCTTCCCTGCGGGTACGCTGGAAACGCTGGTCCGCTCCTCACCCGACCTCGAACGCCGCCTGCACGAACAGACCCTGAAGGAACTGGACGAGGCGCGCAACTGGATGCTCACACTCGGCCGCAAGACCGCATCGGAAAAAGTGGCGAGCTTCCTTTATCTCATCGCCACCCATGCCGATCCGGAACTGGATTCCAACGAGGGCGGCGTGAGTTTCGACATTCCCCTGAAGCGCTCGGACATCGCCGACTTCCTCGGCCTCACCATCGAGACCGTGAGCCGCCAGCTGACCAAGCTGCGCCATGCCGGGGTGATCAACATCCACAACAACCGCACGGTGGAAGTGCCGGAGCTCAATCGTCTCCGCCAGATGACCGAGCAGGACAACGCCTGAGCGTTACACGGCCTTCGAGTATTGGCGCGGTGCCAGCGCCAGCCAGGCATCAAACCGGGCAGCGATGATGCGGGCGAAAGGCCATGCCTCCGGCGTGATCTTGAACAGTCCATCGGCAATCTCGCACAAGCCGTCCTGGTCCTCGCGCGCAAGGCGTTTGGCCAAGTCTATGATCTCGTCCGCCGGCGCGCCGAACTGGGCACTCACGTCTGTCAGGCTGAAGGCATAATCGCACATCAGCCGTTCGATGACCCAGCCGCGCAACTTGTCATCGCTGGTGAGGCTGATGCCGCGCGACAGTGCGAGGCCACCCGCATTCACCTTTGCCATGTATTGCCCGGTCGCGGAGTCATTCTGCACATAGCCATCGGCGAAGCGGCCGATGGAGGAGGGACCGAGCGGCAGCAGGATATCCGCCTGATCGTCGGTGTAGCCCTGGAAATTGCGGTTGAGGCGCCCTTCATGGGCGGCGATGGCGAGGCTGTCTGTCGGCAGGGCGAAGTGGTCGATGCCCAATGCCTCGTAGCCGGCGGCGCGGATCATCTCGGCAGCCATGCGGGCCTGGGCAAAGCGTTGCCGCGAATCCGGCAGGTCTTCGTCGCGTATCAACTTCTGGTGCGGCTTGATCCACGGCACGTGGGCATAGCCGAACAGCGCGATGCGGTCCGGGGCAATCTCGATCACCTGCGCAATCGTTTTCTGCAGGCGTTCCATGGTCTGCAGCGGCAGGCCGTAAAGTGCGTCGATGTTGATCGACTTCACACCGGCCGCGCGGAGCGCTTCCACCAGTCCCCGCGTGATGTCGTAGCCTTGCGGGCGGTTGATGGCGGCTTGCACTTCGGGATCGAAGTCCTGCACGCCAATCGAGGCGCGCGTCAGGCCGAAATCCATGTAACCGGCGATGCTGCCCTCGCGGATGTCCGAGGGATCAAGCTCGAGGCTGATTTCCGTTTCGCCGTCGATGATGAAAGCACCGTCCAGCGCCTCGCGCATGCGTTTCAGGTCGTCCGGCTGAAGCAGGCTCGGACTGCCGCCGCCGAGATGCAGCCGCGAAAGCCGGGGCTTTCGCGTCAGTCGCTGCTGCCAGATGCCGATTTCGGCAATGAGCGCGGTGACGTAGGTACGCACCGGGTCGTAGCGCAGCGTCTGCTTGGTATGGCAGCCGCAGAACCAGCACAGGCGGTCGCAATAGGGAATGTGGATATAGGCGGAAACCGCAGGCGCGGCATCGACGGCGGCCACGAAGGCATCGCGCTGCGCCGCACCGCCGCCGGGCTGGAAATGATTCGCCGGCGGATAACTGGTGTAGCGCGGCAGGCTCTCGGGATATTTCGCGAGGACGGCGTCCGGATTGAAGACAATATTCATGCGGCGTGTTTCTCCACCAGCGGCAGCACGTGCTCGCGTTCAAAGGCGACGTGGCGGCGCAGGCTTTCAAAGAAGCCGCGCAACATCCACGCGAGTGATTCGACGTTGCACCGCTCCCGGTCGGTGACGAACTGCCGCAGGGAAACACACAGATCTCCGGCAAATTCCTCGTCACCCAGATGCTCAAAACGGAGCCGCTCGAGTGTGGCCAGCAGTTCCGGCGTCATGTCCGGGGTGGCCGCGAGGAGGGGATAGACGGTCTGTTCCTCGAACTCGTGAGCCCGCTTGACCAGCGGCACGATGTTCTGCGCCATGAGAAGGCAGTCACGGTCATTGACGCCATCGGGCAGCAAATCCGCCATTGTTTCCAGGCGATCGCAGAAGCGCGCCTGCTCCCGCAGATAGTGCTGCATGGTGTTGGCAATGCCTGCGGCCGGATGTTTTTCAGTGACGTCGGGGGATGGCATTGTGGTGGGCGTCATGCGGGTGGATTTCCTGTTGCGGCAAATTGACCGCTGGCGACTTTTGCGTCGTTGATCTGAATCAAGGTCACGGTTTTGCCGCACTGCCACAACCCGCAGTGCATACGTGGGTCATCCCATTGGTTCCCTCCGACCCGCGCAATGCAAACCATGACTGGCTGGAAAGGTTCGCCACAATGAGAAACGGTACATCTGCAATCGCTGTCGCTGTGGCAGCCTTTCTGGCACTTTTGGGTGCCGCGTTAGGGCAAGATGCTCTCTTCAAGGTCCACTTCTGGATCGCTTTCACGGTGCTGGCACTCGGCGCCGTGTTCATGTTCCGCCGCGTGAGCTTCGGCCCCGCTGGCGCCGCTGCCTTGGCGGCGGATACGACAGGATATAATGACGATGTCGTCCGCTGGGGGGTCATCGCCACGCTCTTCTGGGGCACGGCCGGCCTTCTGGTCGGTGTGCTCGTGGCCTCGCAGCTCGCGTGGCCCGCACTCAACATTCAGCCCTTCTTCAATTTCGGACGCTTGCGCCCGCTGCACACGTCCGCAGTGGTCTTCGCGTTCGGCGGCAACGCGCTGATCTGCACGGCCTTCTATGTCGTGCAGCGCACCACGCGCGCCCGTCTCTGGGGCGGCTGGCTTCCGTCCTTCGTGTTCTGGGGCTACCAGTTCTTCATTGTCCTGGCCGCCACCGGCTATCTCCTGGGCATCACCCAGGGCCGCGAATACGCCGAACCCGAATGGTATGTTGACCTGTGGCTCACAGTGGTCTGGGTCGCCTTCCTTCTCGTCTTTCTCGGCACGTTGATCACCCGCAAGGAACCCCACATCTACGTGGCCAACTGGTTCTACCTGTCGATGATCGTCACCATCGCCATGCTTCACCTCGTGAACAACATGGCTGTTCCGGTGTCCTTCCTCGGCGTCAAGAGCTACTCCGCCTTCTCGGGCGTGCAGGATGCGCTGACGCAGTGGTGGTACGGCCACAACGCCGTGGGCTTCTTCCTCACGGCTGGCTTCCTTGGCATGATGTACTACTTCGTGCCCAAGCAGGCTGGCCGTCCGGTCTACTCCTACCGCCTGTCGATCGTGCACTTCTGGGCCCTGATCTTCATGTACATCTGGGCCGGTCCGCACCATCTGCACTACACCGCTCTGCCGGATTGGGCGCAGACCCTTGGCATGGTCTTCTCGGTCATGCTGTGGATGCCCTCCTGGGGTGGCATGATCAACGGCCTCATGACGCTTTCGGGCGCCTGGGACAAGCTCCGCACGGACCCCGTGCTGCGCATGCTGGTGATGTCGCTTGCCTTCTACGGCATGTCCACCTTCGAAGGTCCGCTGATGTCGGTGAAGGCCGTGAACGGTCTGTCGCACTACACGGACTGGACCATCGGCCACGTGCACTCCGGTGCCCTCGGCTGGGTCGGCATGGTGACGTTCGGCGCCCTGTACTTCCTGACGCCGAAGCTCTGGAACCGCAAGCAGCTCTACAGCCTGCGCCTGGTCAACTGGCACTTCTGGCTGGCGACCCTCGGCATCGTTGTCTATGCCGGTGTCATGTGGGTGTCCGGCATCATGCAGGGCCTGATGTGGCGCGAGTATGATGAGCAGGGCTTCCTGGTCTACAGCTTCGCCGAAACCACCGCTGCCATGCATCCCTACTACGTGATGCGCGTCGTCGGCGGCCTGCTGTACCTCGTCGGCATGCTGGTCATGATCTACAACGTCTACAAGACCATCCGCGGCGACGTGCGTGCGGAAGTCCCGATGGGTGCCGAAGCGCCCGCCCTGAAGCCTGCCGAATAAGGAGCAAGAAGACTATGGCTACCAACAACGCACCTGCGCTCGGCTTCCACAGCAAGATCGAACGCAATGTCACGCTGCTCCTCGTCCTGTCGCTCCTCGTGGTGACAATCGGCGGCATCGTGGAAATCGCTCCGCTGTTCTGGCTTCAGAACACCATTGAGAAGGTGACGGGCATGCGCCCCTACTCGCCTCTCGAACTGGCGGGCCGCAACATCTACATCCGCGAAGGCTGCTACGTCTGCCATTCGCAGATGATCCGCCCCTTCCGTGACGAGGTGGAGCGCTATGGACACTACAGCCTCGCGGCCGAGTCCATGTTCGACCACCCCTTCCAGTGGGGTTCCAAGCGCACGGGCCCGGATCTCGCCCGTGTCGGCGCCAAGTACTCGAACGACTGGCATGTGCAGCATCTGAAGAATCCGCGCGACGTTGTGCCGGAATCGATCATGCCGCCCTACGCTTTCCTCGCCAGCAATGAACTTGATCCGCAGGCGATCGGCGCACACCTCAAGACACTGACGGTCGTGGGCGTGCCCTACAGCCAGGAACAGATCGACAATGCTGCTGCCGACATGGTGGCGCAGGCCGATCCGAACCAGGATGGCGCCGGCGTGACCGCGCGCTACCCGAAGGCCAATATCGGCAACTTCGACGGCGATGCCGCGAAGCTCACCGAAATGGATGCCCTCGTGGCCTACCTGCAGGTACTTGGAACACTCGTCGACTTCTCGGCCTACAAGCCGGAAGAGAACGAACGCTGAGGGAGGCTGCCATGAACGTTGACTATCACGCCATGCGGACCTTCGCCGACAGCTGGGGCCTGCTCTTCATGTTCCTCGTCTTCCTGCTCGTCATCTGGATGGCCGTGCGACCCTCGGCCAAGCCTGCCCACGACGAAGCAGCCAATATCCCTTTCAAGGAGTAATCTTCCATGTCCGGCAACCGAGAAATTGACCAACTGTCTGGCGTGGATACAACTGGCCACGAATGGGACGGCATCAAGGAACTCAACAACCCGCTGCCACGCTGGTGGCTGTGGACTCTCTACGCCACCGTCGTCTGGGCGATCGGCTACGTGATCGTGTATCCGGCAATCCCTGGCCTCACGAGCTATACGCATGGCTTGTGGGGCTGGTCGAGCCGCGCTGACCTGCGCAACCAGATGACCGCCGTCGACCAGGGCCGCCAGGCCTTGAACGACAAGATCGCCGCGATGGACATCAATGCCATCATGGCCGATCCGGAAGCCCGCACCTTCGCGATCGCTGCCGGCGGATCACTCTTCAAGGTGAACTGCGTGCAGTGCCACGGTTCGGGTGCACAGGGCGGACCCGGCTTCCCCAACCTGAACGACGACTCGTGGCTCTGGGGCGGCAAGCCTGACCAGGTGGTGCAGACCATCAGCAACGGCATCCGTGACACCTCGAACGGCGATACCCGTGACAGCATCATGCCGAACTTCGGCAAGGATGGCCTGCTCGAGGCCGACAAGATCACGGCTGCGGCCAACTATGTGCGCCAGATCGCCAATCTCGAACATGACGCCGCCGCGGCAACCGCCGGTGCGACCGTCTTCGCCGAGAACTGCGCCTCGTGCCACGGTGAAAAGGGTGAAGGCAACCAGGACCTTGGTGCGCCCCAGCTCAACGACGCCGTATGGCTCTACAGCGACAGCCTTGAAGGCATCACCGCCCAGGTCACCGCTCCCCGCCATGGCATGATGCCGGGCTGGAACGCGAAGCTGGGCGAGGGTAAGGTCAAGGCGCTGGCCGCCTACGTCCTGTCGCTGGGTGGCGGACAGTAAGTCACCCTTCGAAGAGAGTACGTAAGCAAAAGTGACCACGCACACCATCATCGACACCCAGGACGTCAAGGCCGTCAATACGGGGGCCAAGACCCAAAGTTCCCTCTACGCGGCGCACCAGAAGGTGTTTCCAAAACGCGCGGAGGGAACCTTTCGCAGGCTCAAGTGGATCATCATGGCGGTGACGCTGGGGATCTACTACCTGACGCCCTGGATACGATGGGACCGTGGTCCCTTCGCGCCGGACCAGGCCGTGTTGCTCGACATGGCCCACCGGCGTTTTTATTTCTTCTTCATCGAGATCTGGCCGCAGGAATTCTACTTCGTGGCCGGTCTTCTCGTGATGGCGGGTGTGGGGCTCTTTCTCGTCACCTCGGTCGTGGGCCGCGCCTGGTGCGGATACACCTGCCCGCAAACGGTCTGGACCGATCTCTTCATCAAGGTGGAGGAACTCGTCCAGGGAGACCGCAACGCCCGCATCAAGCTCGACAAGGCGCCGTGGTCGTTCCGCAAGCTGTCTCTCCTCAGCTTCACCCATCTCATCTTCCTGCTGATCTCGCTCGCCACCGGCGGCGCCTGGATATTCTACTTCGCCGATGCACCGACGCTGCTGAAGAGCTTCGTGATGGGTGACGCGCCCTTCATCGCCTATGCGACGGTGGGCGTCCTCGCCACCACGACCTATATCTTCGGCGGGTTGATGCGCGAGCAGCTGTGCATTTTCATGTGCCCGTGGCCGCGCATCCAGGCGGCCATGCTCGATGAGGATTCCCTCGTCGTCACCTATAACGACTGGCGCGGCGAACCCCGCACCGCCGGCACCAAGAAGGCCGCTGCCGCCGGCCTCGCCGTGGGCGACTGCATCGACTGCAACGCCTGTGTCGCCGTGTGCCCGACCGGCATCGACATTCGCAACGGCCAGCAGCTCGAATGCATTACCTGTGCCCTCTGCATCGATGCCTGCAATGCCATCATGGACAAGATCGGAAAGCCGCGCGACCTGATCGGCTATTCGACGCTGCGTGACTACAACCACAACATGGACATCGCCTGCCCGGACGCCACCGATGACGTCTGGGGCCGCATCGATCCCACCCGCGTGCACAAGCCCGGCGGCGGCTTCATCGATGGCCTGAAGCACTTTGACTGGAAGATCTTCTTCCGCATCCGCACGCTGATCTACCTGGGCATGTGGTCACTGATCGGCGTCGGCCTTCTTTTCCTCCTGCTCACCCGCGACCGCCTGGAAGTGAACGTGCAACACGATCGCAACCCGATTGCCGTGAAGCTCTCGGACGGTGCCGTGCGCAACGGCTACACCATGAAGATCCTCAACATGGTGCCCGAACCCCGCACCATCACGCTGACCATCGAGGGCCCACCGGGTGCGTCTATGGCCATCGCCGAAATGCCGGAGGTCGTCGGCCGCAGCGCGGACGTTGAAGTCCAGCCCGACAAATTGCGCGCCCTCCATGTTTTCGTCTCAGTTCCGGCGCAACTGCTCCAGCCGGGCAAGACGAATTTCCGCATCGTCGTTTCAGACAAGCAGTCCTTCGAAACCGACAGCTATGAAGCGATCTTCGAAGTTCCGGAGAACATGAAATGAGCAACGGCACACGTCAGTTCACGGGCAAGCACATGCTGGCCATCATGCTCGGCTTCTTCGCCGTGGTGCTCGCCGCCAACATGACGATGGTCTATTTCGCCCGCCACAGCTGGACCGGCCTTGTCGTCGAAAACTCCTATGTTGCGAGCCAGGAATTCAATGAGAAGACCCAGAAGCTCGAGGCCATGGAGGCTGTTGATGTGCATCCCGACGTGACCTTCGAAGCAGGCACGCTGCGTGTGCGCCTGCACACCCGCGCTGGCGAGCCGGTGATGGCCCGTAACGTCAAGCTGGCCATTGGCCGTCCCTCCAACGAGGGGGAAGACCGTGTGGTCGATCTGGCCGAACGCGCCTCCGGCACCTTCGAGGCGCCGCAGGACCTGGCGCTGGGCCAGTGGACGGGTTCCGTGACAGCCGAATTGCCCGGCCACGGCGAGTGGACGCGTCCCGTCCGTCTCGTCATCAAGGGCTGAGGACGGGAGCGCCGTGCCATGTCCTGTTGCGCCGCACCGCTGATCAGCGATTCCGCCCGCGAGACCTTGTCCGCGAGCCGCATTGCATTGCTGGAAGACCTGCGCGCCAACAGCAAGCAACTGGTGGATGGCCGCGTCACCTATCTCCTGTCCGCACCCGCCATCCATTGCGGCAACTGCATCAACACCATTGAAGACAGCGTGACGAAGATCGACGGCGTCACCGACGTGCGCGCCAACCTCACCATGAAGCGGGTGTCTGTCACGCTCGACGATACCAACCGCAGCCTCCTGCCGGTGCTGCAGGCGTTGGAAGGCCTGGGCTACGCCACGCAGTCGCTCACGGCGGAGGAAGCAGGTGGCAGCGATCCTGAATTCAAGGTGCTGGTGCGCTCGCTTGCCGTCTCGGGCTTTGCCGCCGCCAACATCATGCTGCTGTCTGTTCCGGTGTGGAACGGTGCCGAAGGCGCCACCAAGGAACTCTTCCATTTCATTTCGGCGCTCATCGCCATTCCCTGCGTCGCCTATGGCGGCATGCCGTTCTTCCGGTCGGCCATTGCCGCCATCGGCCGCCGCCGGGTCAACATGGACGTGCCCATCTCGCTTGGCGTGACGCTCGCAACCGGCATGTCGATGTACGAAAGCTTCATTGGCGGCGGACACGCTTATTTCGACGCCGCCACATCGCTGCTGTTCTTCCTCCTGATTGGCCGCGTGCTGGATCACCTCATGCGCGCCCGTGCCCGTGCCGCGGCAGGCAATCTCGCGCGCCTCTCCTCCAAGGGCGGCTTCGTGGTGAACGAGGCGGGCGAACTCACCTACATGGCGCTTGATGCCATCAACCCCGGCATGCGGCTGCGCGTCTCCGCCGGCGAACGCTTCCCCGTGGATGGCACGGTTGTCGAAGGCACAAGCGACGTGGACCGCGCGCTGGTGACGGGCGAGAGCGAACCGCAGCGCATCGCCGATGGTTCCGGCGTCGAAGCCGGAACGCTTAACCTCACCGGCCCCGTGGACATGCTCGCCACCCGCGCCGCCCGGGATTCTTTCCTCGCCGAAGTGACGCAGATGATGGCCGCGGCTGAACGCGGCCGCTCGTCCTATGTGCGTGTCGCCGACCGCATGGCGCGGATCTATTCGCCCGTCGTGCACCTCCTCGCACTCACCTCCTTCACGGGCTGGATGCTGTGGACCGGTGGCGACTGGCATCAATCCCTCACCGTCGCGGTGGCGGTCCTCATCATCACCTGCCCCTGTGCGCTCGGCCTTGCTGTGCCCGTAGCGCATGTGGTCAGCGCCAGCCGCCTCTTCGCCAATGGCATTCTCCTGAAGGATGGTTCTGCACTCGAGCGCCTGGCCGCGATCGACGCTGCCGCCTTCGACAAAACCGGTACGTTGACGACCGGCGAACCCGCCGTTGCCCTTTGCCAAATTCCCGAAGGCGCTGTCGCCGCCGTGGCCAAGGCGCTCGCCTTGCGCAGTGTCCACCCCGCCGCCCGCGCCCTGGCGCGTCACCTGCAAGGTCTAGCCGAAACCCGCGTCACCGAATTGCATGAGGTTCCGGGCAATGGCGTCGAAGGCCTGTTCGACGGAAAGCGCGTGCGTCTTGGCCGCGGCACCTGGGTGGCGGACATTGCCCAACGCCGTGACAGTACAACAGGGCAGGGTGTTGCCTTCGCCATGGAAGGTGACGAGCTGTGGCTCACCACGCTCACCGAACGCACCCGTCCCGGTGCCCGTGCGCTCGTGGCCGCACTGGAGCAGCGCCATCTCCCCGTGACACTTCTTTCCGGCGACGGCCAGACGCAGGTCGCGGCCATTGCCCGCGAACTGGGCATTGCCGACGTTCATGCCGAACTGAAACCCGGCGACAAGCTGGCCTTCCTGACGACCGCCGCACAGGCGGGCCGCAAGATGCTGATGGTGGGGGACGGCCTCAATGATGCTCCCGCCCTTGCTGCGGCACATGTGTCCATGGCCCCGGCCTCGGCCTCCGACATCGGCCGCACGGCAGCAGATTTCGTGTTGACCCAGAACAACCTCACGGCCGTGGCCTTTGCCCATCGCGTGGCGCAAGCCACGGGCCGGGTGGTCCGGCAGAATTTCGCGCTTGCCATTGTCTACAACGTGCTGGCCGTGCCGCTCGCCATGTCGGGGCAGTTGAACCCGCTGATTGCGGCCCTCGCCATGTCGAGCTCCTCGATCATCGTCGTCGCCAACAGCTTGCGCCTGCACCTGCTCCGGCCCGAGGCCGGGGCTGCGGCTGTACAGGCCGGTTCCCCGCAGTCTATGATCGCGCCTCTGGCCAAGGAGGCCCACGCATGACCAACCTGGCCTTCCTCATTCCCGTCGCCCTGGGGCTCGGCGCCCTCGGCTTGGGTGCGTTCCTCTGGAGCCTGACTTCGGGGCAGTATGAGGACCTGGATGGCGCTGCCGTCCGCATCCTCCGCGACGACGACGACAAGCCGCGTCCCTGATCCCCGCACGGTTCACCACGGGATCCGCCCCCGCTTTGCAATTCGCGCGCCCCCACGCTATATGAGGAAACATGACAGGCAGACTGCACCTTGCTGAACGGTTGCGCGCTGTGGGGCTCCGTCCCACGCAGCAGCGCCTTGCCTTGGGCGATCTGCTCTTTTCCAAAGGCGACCGCCACCTCTGCGCCGAAGACCTCCATGCCGAGGCCCGGGCCGCCAAGGTGCCGGTGTCACTGGCCACCGTCTACAACACGCTGAACCAGTTCAAGGCGGCAGGACTCTTGCGCGAAATCGCCATCGAGGGCGACCGCAGCTACTACGACACCAACACGTCCAACCACTATCACTTCTTCGACGATGAGAAGCACCAGCTGATGGACATTGATCTGGCTGACTTGCGTGTCGTCGGACTGCCTGAAGCGCCCAAGGGCAAGGTCATCGACCGCATTGACGTGATCGTGCGTCTCAAGGACGCCTGAAAACAGCCTGGGAAGAACCTGAGGCGGCTCAGTCCACCACTTCGCCGGGATATACGCCCCACAGGCGGTTCTGTTCGGCATAACCTTCGTAGTCACCGGCCGTGATTTCGCACCAGCGGCCATCGCAGGTGCCGATGCTGGCCAGAACGCCGGGCGAGAGTCGTGCTGTCACGCCGCTTTTCGCGGCCTTCGCATCATGAAGATCAAGCGGCATGTCATTGCCGCTCCAGGCGGCGACAAAGGCATTGCGGCGGCCGGAGAGCATGCTCTGCAGGATCCAGCCTTCGGCGCCGTCGCTGTCGCGGATCTTGCGCCAATTCTCGAATTCCGCGGTGATCTCGACGGGCATCCCCTTGCGCTGGAACACGAAAGCCACGGGATGATCGCTCGAGGGACCGCGACGCACGTTCACCTTGTCGGCCTTGAGGGAGACGAAGCGGGGAAGCGGCAGGCCGGTGCCATCGGCCTCCTTGTCCTTGGCGGGCGCCTTTGCGGACCCGAGGGAAGCGGTGATGTCGCCGGCGGTGGAGCGGCTCTGGGCGGCTTCCGTGGACTTCCGGTTCATCAGGCTGGCAAGGCCGTAGGATGTGCCTGCACTGGCAAGGGCCAGCGCGAGAAGGGATGCGACAGCAAACGCAGGGTACAAACGCAGCGACATAACAGACAGATGGCCTTTGGTGTTGCGGGCGCGGGGCCCTTGCGCCAAAGCTGAAGCGGTCAAGCCGACGCAAGATCAACCTTGTCGCCACCTCAGCCTTTGGGCTACTCCCTACATGGCGCTTTCAAGGTTAAGATTGCGTTGAAATTGCCGTTTTTCTGGATACCGGATGCCCTCTTCCAAGCCCACCGTCATCGTCACGCGCAAACTGCCGGAAGCTGTCGAAGCCCGCATGGCGGAGCTGTTCAATGCCCGCTTCAACACCAGCGACGTGGCCATGAACCATGCCGCGCTGGTGCAGGCCGCCAAGGACGCTGACGTGCTGGTGCCGACGGTCACGGACCGCATCGACAAGTCGGTGATCCTGCAGGCCGGCCCCCGTCTCAAGCTCATCGCCAATTTCGGCAATGGCGTGGACAACATCGATGTGGAGACCGCACTGGCGCGCGGCATCACCGTCACCAACACGGCGGGCGTGCTCACCGAAGATACTGCGGACATGACCATGGGCCTCATCATCGCCGTGTCGCGGCGCATGATGGAAGGATCGCGGGCCCTCGCCGATCCGGCGCGATGGAAGGGCTGGTCGCCCACCTGGATGCTGGGCAACCGCATCTGGGGCAAGAAGATCGGCATCATCGGCATGGGACGGATCGGCACGGCTCTCGCCCGCCGCGCCAAGGCCTTCGGCCTCTCGATCAACTACCATAACCGCAAGCGCGTCCATCCCAAGACCGAGGAGGAACTCGGCGCCACCTATTGGGAAAGCCTCGACCAGATGCTTGCCCGCATGGACATCGTCTCGGTCAACTGCCCCCATACGCCTGCAACCTTCCATCTCCTCTCGGCCCGCCGCCTGAGGATGATGAAGAAGGACGCCTTCCTGGTGAACACGGCGCGGGGCGAAGTGATCGACGAGAATGCCCTCGCCCGCATGCTGGAGGCAGGCGAACTTGGCGGCGCGGGGCTGGACGTGTTCGAACACGAACCGGCCGTGAACCCGAAGCTGCTGGCATCGAGCCGCGTGGTGCTGCTGCCGCACATGGGCTCTGCCACCATCGAAGGCCGTATCGACATGGGCGAGAAGGTCATCATCAACATCAAGACCTGGGCCGATGGCCACAAGCCCCCAGACCGCGTTCTGCCGGGCATGCTCTGATCACGAAAACCTGAAGCCCGCGCGGTGAGGCGTGACTTTCTTGCTCCACGTTTCTGCGTATGAGAGTGTCACAACCGGAGTGACATGATGCTGAACCGCCGCCAATTCATCGGAACCTCGGCCGCTGGCCTTTTCCTGCCCCGCGCAGGACAGGCGCTCGCGGCCGACTGGTCCGGAACGGAGGCGGAGGCCAAGGGCCAGACCGTCTATTTCAACGCCTGGGCCGGCTCCGAACCCATCAATGCCTACATCGGCTGGGCCGCAGGCGAGATGAAATCGCGCTTTGGCATCACCGTTGAACACGTCAAGATCACCGACACCGCCGAAGTGGTGAAGCGCGTGCGCGATGAAGTGGCAGCGGGCAAGCGCGATGGCTCTGTCGACCTCGTATGGATCAACGGCGAGAACTTCAGCCTGATGAAGAAGGGGAAGCTGCTGTTCGGTCCCTTCTCGGAAACCTTGCCGAACTATCGCTACGTCGATGTCGATGGAAAGCCCACGACCCGGCAGGACTTCGCCGAAAGCGTCGATGGTCTGGAGTCGCCCTGGGGCATGGCGCAGCTCACCTTCTTTGCCGATGGGGCAAGGGTTGCCGACCCTCCGCGCGGCATGAAGGCGTTGCTCGCTTTCGCAAAAGCCAATCCGGGCCGCGTCACCTATCCCGCGCCGCCAGACTTTCACGGCACCACGTTCCTGAAGCAGGTCATGCTGGAGCAGGCGGTGGATCGCAACGCGCTCTATCGCGACCCGGTCGACGCACAGGTGCGGCCGGAGTCGTTTTCATTCCTCGACGACTTGCACCCGCATTGCTGGCGCGCCGGAAAGCAATTCCCGAAATCACAAGCCGAGGTCACGCAGATGGTGGCGGATGGAGAGCTTCTCGTGGGCCTCACCTTCAACCCCAATGAGCCTGCCAATCTCGTGGCTGCAGGCACGATGCCTGCAACAACGGTGGCGTGGCAGCATGAGAAGGGCACCATCGGCAACACGCATTTTGTGGCCATACCCGTGAATGCCCGCGCCCGTGCCGGTGCTGAAGTCCTCGCCAATTTCCTCCTCTCGCCGCAAGCCCAGGCGCGCAAGAATGATATCAAGATCTGGGGCGATCCCACTGTTCTTGCAGTTGAAAAACTTTCCGCCGAAGATCAGGCGGCCTTCGCCAGTGCCGCTGCACCGGGCAGC